>JBKKDK010000424.1:0-27402 GCA_046708245.1 Arthrobacter sp. | reverse complement strand
CGAACGACCCCAGCCGGTCGACGACGTTCAACGGCACCAGCGCCTACGCCTACGGCCAGAACCGCGGCAACGCGCCCACCGTCTACAGCGCCGAGGTCTGGTTCAAAACGAACACGACCCGCGGCGGAAAGATCTTCGGCTTCGGCAACGGCCAGCCGAACCGGCACGGAACCAATCCCGGACTCAGCAATAGCTACGACCGGAACCTCTACATGACCAACGCCGGCACGCTGATCTTCGGCGTCTACGTCAACGGAACACGGACCGTCAGCTCGGTTCTTCCGTACAACGACAACGCCTGGCACCACGCGGTGGCAACCCAGGGCGCCGACGGCATGCGGCTCTACGTCGACGGAAACCAGATCGGTGTCCTGCCGAACCAGACCACGGCGCAGACCTACTGGGGTTCGTGGAAGATCGGCGGAGACCAGTTGAACAGCTGGCCGCTGCGGCCCTCGAGCAACTACTTCGCCGGCTCCATCGACGAATTCGCCGTGTACCCCACGGTGCTCTCGGCAACGCAGGTCACGGACCACTTCAACATCGGCAAGGGAATCGGTCAGCCGGTCCCCGACACGCAGGCTCCCGCGGCCGTGACAGGAGTCTCGGCCGCGGTCACCTCAAGTGATGTTGCGGTCTCCTGGGACGCCTCCACCGACAACGTGGGGGTCACCGGATACCAGGTCCACCGCTCCGGTACCAGCGGGTTCACCACTTCAGCGGGCACCCTCGCCGCCTCGGTGAACGGAAGCACGCTGAACTGGACGGACGCGGGCCGTCCGGCCGGAACCTCGTACTATCAGGTTCTCGCCATCGATGAAGCCGGCAACGTCAGCGGCCCATCCAACGAAGCCTCGGCAACAGTGGTCCCGGCCCCGCAGGCCGTCACCCTGACGCTGACTCCGGCCGCCGACACCTATGTGAATGCGGGAGCACCAAATACCGCAACAGGGTCCTTCACCACCCTGGCCACCAGGGGTACACCGGCCTACATCAGCTACCTGAGGTTCAACGGGTCCGCGCAGGTTCCTGCGGACCAGCACCTCGTGTCAGCCAGCCTGCAGGTCTCGACCACTGCGGATACCTTTGCCGGTTCCGCGGATCCGCAGCAGACCGTGGCGATGGCGGGGGACTGGTCCGAGGCGACGACGACCTACAACAACCGTCCGCAAACCAACGGCGCCGTGCTGGGAACCCTCGCCGGTCCGACAGCACCCAATGCGGTGTACTCAATCCCACTCGACGCTGCGGCAGTCTCGGCAGCGCTTGCGGGGGATATCAACTTCTCGTTGCAGAGCTCAGGAACCGACAACATGTGGTTCTTCTCGCGGGAAGCCACCGCTGCCAAGCGTCCGGTCCTGGTCCTGAACTTCGAGCCGAACCCATAAATCAAGACAGCTCTCGAAAGAAAACATCCCATGTATAACGGTCTCTCGAAATCCCTGGGAATGGTGCTTCTGGCGGCTGCGGTTTTCGCAGCCGCCGGTTGCACCTCCCCCGGCAGCCCCAATGCCACGTCCACGTCCGCCGGCCAGCCCTCCCAGGCTGTCCCGGCTACGGAGTCTCCGACTGATCCGCTGGGGCCGTCGCCTTCAGCTCCTTCCACTGAGGCAGCCGGGGCCCCGGCACCAACGGAGGCGCCTCCGCCCACTCAGGCCCCGGCCTCCGGCGAGGCGCAAGCCCCGCAGGCAGCGCCCGAACCCACGTTCGCGCCGCCAGAGCAGCAGTACCTCTCGTCCCGGGTCCCGGCGGGCACCGACCCCAACTCCGTCCTTCAGGTCGGCCAGGAGCGTTGCGCCCAACTGGAAGCCGTGAAGGCGGCGGACCAGAAGGCCGTCGTGTCGCAGCTGGTCGAGAACAGGGGCGCCGACGACGTCGACGCCATCGCCGGCCTGTGCCCTTCCCTCCAGCCCGAACTCGACGCCGCCGGCCGCGGTTTCACCGATGGTGAGTTCACCATAGGCGCCGCCGCCGCGAAAGACGGCAGCGGGTCAATCTCCGCGGGCAAATACGAGGCCTGGAATCCGTCGCCGACCTGCACGCTGGTGGCCTATGACGACGCCGGCGGGACCATCGCCGAGTCCAACGGCACCTCCGCCATCACCATCCCCGAAGGCGCTGCCCGCGTTGTTTCGGATGGATGCTACACCTGGCTCGCGGCATGAAACCGCGTCGGCAGGTCCAGGCCCCAGCGCTCCCCGCCCGTGAAAGGACATGTAATGGACGTCCGTGAACAACTGCTCATCCTGCGCCGCAGCTGGCGGCTGATCACCACCCTGGCGCTGCTGGGAACAATCATTGCAGGGGTGGCGTCGCTGCTGACTCCCACGTCCTACACGGCGTCCACGAGCCTGTTCGTCTCGACCCAGAACTCGGAAACCTCGGCAGAGCTGCAGCAGGGCAGCGTCTTTGCCATGGCGCGCGTCCAGTCCTATGTGGACGTGACGTCCAAGCCGACTGTGCTCCAGCCGGTCATCGACAAACTCGGACTCGGCATGACACCGGAAGCCCTGGCCTCCAAAATCAAGGTGTCCACAGCGCGCAATACCGTGATCATCGAGATCGAAGCCAAGGACAGGTCCGCCCAGCGGAGCGCAGAAATCGCCAACGCGGTGGCAGCCAGCCTCATCACCGCCGTCGCGGATCTGGAGCGGCCGACGAACGGAACACCGACGCCGGTCCGGCTCAGCCCGGTGGATCACGCCACCACACCGACCGAGCCGTCGAGCCCCAACGTCAAGCTGGACCTCGTCCTGGGGCTGCTGTACGGTCTGGCGGCCGGGATCGGCGCCGCCGTGCTCCGGCATGTTCTGGACCGCAACATCAGCACCGAATCGGACCTGCGCAAGACGACGGACCTGCCGCTGCTGGCAGGAATCGCCGAACAAAGTGGCGGACGCCCGCCCGGCTCGGCGCCCACGGTACTCGACGGAACAGGAGCGGAGGCGTTCCGGAAACTCCGCACCAACCTCCAGTTCGCCGGCGTGAACCGTCCGATGCGCTCGATCGTTGTGACTTCGGCTTCGGCCGGTGAGGGCAAAAGCACCGTCGCGCTCAACCTTGCCCTGACCGTCGCCAAAGGCGGCCGGAAGGTCATCCTGGTGGACGCTGATCTTCGCCTCCCGTCCGTGGCCGCGGCCACCGGCATCGAGGGCGGGATCGGTCTGACCACCGTCCTCGTCGGGTCATCCAGCCTCGAAGAAAGCATCCAGTACTGGTCCGACGACGGCCTGGCGCTGCTCGCCTCGGGTCCGCTGCCGCCCAACCCCAGCGAACTGCTGGGCTCGGCCGCCATGGGCCGGGTCCTGGATGAATTGCAGAAGAAGTTCGACCTGATCATTGTCGATTCCCCGCCGATCCTCCCGGTCGCCGACGCGAGTGTGTTGACCAGAAGCACTGACAGCGTGCTGCTGGTGGTGGGAACGAAGAGGGTGAGCCAGCACAGCCTGGCCAAGGCAATTGACCAGCTGCACTTTGTGGATGCCAACATCCTGGGCGTGGTGCAAAACAGGATCCCGCGCCGGGGCCCCGACGCCAACACCGCCTACGTGGCCCGGTACGGTGCCGAACATCCGGAAAACATGCCTCCAGTGCGGCACCATCACGACCCCGACGGTCCGTTCCGGCCCGCGCACGTCCGCCGCAGCAAGTTTGTGGGGGTGGAAACGTCATAAGAGGCCCACGGCGCCGCATGTCCATAACTCTTCGATAAAGGCCCGCCCCGCGACCGCGCGAGGCGGGCTGCGCTGTCTATCCTGAAAGGGTTAGCTGCAGTTCCGGGGAAGCGGGCTACGCCGTCAGCCGTCCGCCGAGCAAGGAATTCCGTGGCATTCGCAGAGTACGACGTCGTGATCCAGTGCGACGCAATGAGCGTATACAACTTCCTCGTGGACGCCCGGAACCTCCCGCGCTGGCGGGCCGGAATCCGCAGCATCGAGCTGGAATCCGGCGCGGCCGGTGCCAAGGGGGCCATCTACCGGCAGACCGTCGCCGGACCGGGCGGCAGGCCCGTAGCCGGAGATTTCCAGATCACCGAGGCCCGGCCGGGCGCCGAGATCCAGTACCAGGTCATTGTGGGCCCGGTCCGCCCGCGGGGCGGCTACTACCTGAGCACCGAAGGCCGGCGCACGCGCGTCCGCTTCGCCCTGGAATGCGAGCCGAAAGGCATCCTGGGCCTGCTGAGGTCCCCCTTCCGCCGGGCGATGAAGGCCGAGGTCGGCCAGCTGGAGCGGCTGAAGACAGTGCTTGAAGGTATACCGAGCGGGGAATAGACGATGCCGGCCGGGATTCCGCCGGCCCGGCGGGGGCCGTAACACTGGGCCTGCGCCACCCAGCCTGCAGTGAGTACGGTATTTTTGATCCTGTGCTGATCTCAGACCGCGACATTCGTGCCGAAATAGACTCCCAGCGGATTGTTCTGGAGCCGTTCGACCCTGCCATGGTTCAGCCATCGTCGGTGGACGTCCGGATCGACCAGTTCTTCCGGCTCTTCGACAACCACAAATATGCGCACATTGATCCGGCCGAAGAGCAGCCTGACCTGACCCGCCTGGTGGAGGTCGAACCCGGCGAACCGTTCATCCTGCACCCCGGGGAATTTGTCCTGGGCTCGACCTACGAGACCGTGTCGCTGCCGGACGACATTGCCGCCCGGCTGGAGGGCAAGTCCTCCCTGGGCCGGCTGGGACTGCTCACGCACTCCACCGCAGGCTTCATTGATCCCGGGTTCTCCGGGCATGTCACCCTGGAGCTCTCCAATATGGCGACGCTGCCCATCAAGCTGTGGCCGGGGATGAAGATCGGGCAGCTGTGCTTCTTCCGGCTCAGCTCGGCAGCCGAGCACCCCTACGGTTCCGGTAAATACGGCAACCGCTACCAGGGCCAGCGCGGCCCCACGGCCAGCCGGAGCTACCTGAACTTCCACCGCACCGACATCTGACACTTCCCGTTTGATACCGGCAAGCGCTGCCGGCCGCTACAGCCCGTCGGCCGTGCGCACCGCCGGCGGCTTGGCCGGACGCCGGAGCATCGCGACGACGGGCTCCACAAACCTGGCCGCCAGCGGTCCGGTGATGGCCATGATCAGTACGTACGCCGTGGCGAGGGCCGCGAGTTCCCCCGGCACAACACCCGACGCGACGGCCAGGCCCGCGATGACAATCGAGAATTCGCCGCGCGCAATCAGTGCGGCGCCGGCGCGGAAGCGGCCCGGCAGCCCGATCCCGGCACGCTTCGCCGCCCAGATTCCGGTCAGCATCTTGGTGGTCGCCGTGACCAGGGCCAGCAGCAGGGCCCAGCCGAGGACGGGCGGGATGGTTGCGGGGTCCGTGTTGAGGCCGAAAACCACGAAGAAGATCGCCGCGAAGAGGTCCCGCAACGGTTCCAGGATCCGGGTGGCGCTGTGCGCAGTGGCGCCTGAAATGGCGATCCCCAGCATAAATGCCCCCACAGCCGCGGACACCTGCATGGCCGCGGCCAGCCCGGCGACCAGCAGGGCGGCGCCAAGCAGGTTGAGCAGGAAAACTTCGGAGTTCTCGCTGTGCACGGCCTTCGATACCCTGTGGCCGTGCCGCAGCGCCACGAGGAGCACCACCGTGACCACGGCAAGCGAGATCCCGACGGTCTGCAGCCCCAGCACAAAGCTGACGCCGGCCAGGGTGGCGGTCAGCACCGGAAGGTAGATGGCCATCGCGAGATCCTCGAACACCAGGATGGAGAGCACCACCGGCGTTTCGCGGTTACCGACCCGGCCCAGGTCCGTGATCACCTTCGCGGCGATCCCGGAGGAGGAAATGTACGTGACCCCGCCCATCACCATCGCCCCCACCAGGCCCCAGCCCAGCAGGACCGCGAGCCCGGCCCCGGGCAGGAAGTTCAGGACGAGGTCCAGGACGCCGGCCTGCCAGGAGCGCCGCAGCCCCGTGACAAGCTCCGCCGCCGTATATTCCAAACCGAGCATAAGCAGCAGCAGGATGACGCCGATCTCGCTGGAGAGATGCGCGAATTCGTGCATGCCCTCGAGCTTGACGAGCCCGCCGGCCCCGAAAAACAGCCCGCCCACGAGGTAGAGCGGGATTGGTGACATTCCGATCCGTCCGGCCAGTCTTGCCAGCAGGCCGAGGCAAAAGACGACGGCCCCCAGCTCGATCAGGGTCAGTGCGAGCGGATCCATGCCGCTTAGCCGTTGCGCAGTATGCTGGCCGCTGTATCCAGGCCTTCTTGTGTTCCCACCGCAACGAGCAGATCACCGGGATGCAGGACAAGGTCCGGTCCCGGCGACGGGACCACCTCGCCTTCGCGCATGATGGCCACGATCGACACGCCGCTCCGGGTCCGGATGCAGGCCTTGCCCATGGGCTGGTTGTGGAAGGGCGACTCCGCGCCGATGGAGAACTGACGGGTGACGATCCCCGGGATTTCCCGGTGTTCCTCCGAGAGTTGCATGGCCAGGCGTTGTCCGCCCAGCAGGTTCCCCAGCGCCGCGGCTTCGTCGGCGGTCAGGGGGATGGACGCCTGGCAGGTGTCCGGATCGTCCCAGGTGGAGACGATCAGTTCGGTCTGGCCTTCACGGTATTCCACGACGCCGATCCGGCGTCCCGAGGCGGTCATGAAGTCCTTGCGCCGGCCGAGGCCGGGGAGGTCTGTCTCATCCACGTTCATCCTCCCAGCCTAGTGCGGTGCGGCACTTTTCGGGCAGCCTCAGGACTGCGGTACGACGGCGATTTCCGACTTCCCCGGCGGCTTGACCGGGAGCAAAACCAGCAGGCCTGCCAGCAGTACCACCATGATGCCGAGGATGCCCCAGCGCTGCGCCTGGCCGGGAGCCACGAGTGGGGCGGCGACCGTGATGCAGAGCGTGAACAGGGCCGGGGCCAGGAAGCTCACGGCACGGCCCGTGGTGGCGTACAGGCCGAACAGCTCTCCGGTTTCCCCGTGCGGGGCCAGCCGGGCCAGGTAGGCGCGGGACGAAGACTGGGCTGGCCCCACGAAGAGGCACAGGAACAGCCCGAAAACCCAGAAGGTGGTGGTTCCGGCCCAGGCCATGCCGAAGAGTTCGTAATCACCGTTGCCGAGCACCAGGATCACCGTCCCGGCGATGAGCAGGCCAACCAGCGAGCCGATGATAACGGTCTTGGGCCCCACCCTGTCGTCGAGGAAGCCGCCCGCGATGGCGCCCACCGCGGCAACCACGTTGCCGAAGATGGCGAAGAAGATGACCTCCTTGAGCTCGAACCCGAAGGTGCCGGCGGCAATGATCCCGCCGAAGGTGAAGACTGCCGCCAGCCCGTCCCGGAAGACGGCGCTGGCCAGCAGGAAGTAGATGGTGTGCGGACTGCTCCGGTAGATGGCCCGGATGCGCCGGACCAGGAGACCATAGGACGCCAGCAGGCCCAGCCCGGGGCCCTGCCCGGCCCTGGGCAGCTCGGGCACCGCGAACAGCACCGGCAGCGCAAAAATGAAGAACCACAGGGCGGAAAACACGGCCACCAGGCGGATATTCAGGCCGTCGGCGGTGGACGCGCCGAACCAGTCGAAGCTGGGCTGGACGAACAGCTGGAGCACGATCAGCAAGGCCACGATGCCGCCGAGGTAGCCCATCGCCCACCCGAAACCGCTGACTTTTCCGATGTTTCCGGGGGTGGAGACCTGGGCGAGCATGGCGTTGTAGTTGACGCCGGCGAACTCGAAAAACACGTTGCCGAGCGCAATCAGCGTCACACCGAGCAGCAGGAATTCCGGGCGCGGGAAGACGAAGAAGCACAGGCCCGTCAGGAGCGCGACGGCTGCGGTGTTGACGCCCAGCCACAGCTTGCGCCGGCCGCCGGTGTCCGAGCGCTGCCCGGTGACCGGCGCCAGCAGGGCGATGGCGGCGCCGGCGATGGCCAGCGCTCCGCCGAGGACGGCCGAGGCCTGGTCCTCGCCGCCAAAGGCGTTGGAGGTCAGGTAGACGGTGAAGACAAAGGTTGTCATAACGGCGTTGAACGCGGCCGAACCCCAGTCCCACGCCGCCCACGCCAGCACACGCCCCTTGTGCGGGACCTGGCCTCCGGATTCCAGTTCCGAAGCAGGATGAGTGGCCTCGGGGGCAGCGGCGGAGTTCATAGCGTGAATAGTATCCGCAGCGGACACGGCGGCCTGCGCAACAGGTCAAAAGAATTTGCTAACGCTTGGTAAACTGTCCGGACCGAACCTAACTACTGACCGCCTGCTCCAACTTTTTGACAATCGAATTCCTGACGTTGCGGAGATAACAGTGATCACAGTCCTTGCCGTGCACTTTGCGGTGGCTGCTGTGGCGCCATGGCTCTTCCGGAAATTCGGCAGGAACTCGTTCTACGCGCTCGCGGCGGTCCCTGCGGCGTCGTTCCTTTGGCTCATCCTGCAGCACGGCAACGTCTACCCGCACGCCGGGACGGCCGAGGTGCTGCCGTGGGTCCCGGGGCTGAAACTCGAGCTGGCCTTCCGGATGGATGCCCTCGCCTGGGTCATGTCCCTGCTCATTCTCGGTATCGGGGCACTCGTGCTCGTGTACTGCGCCCGGTATTTCAAGGACAAGGACGATTACCTCGGCGGCTTCGGCGCGCAGCTGCTGGCCTTCGCCGGGGCGATGTTCGGGCTGGTCGTCGCAGACGATCTGCTCCTGATGTTCATCTTCTGGGAACTGACCACCGTCCTGTCGTACCTCCTGATCGGGTACGCCCGCACCCGGCTCTCCGCGCGCCGCTCCGCCCTGCAGGCCCTCATGGTGACCACGGCCGGCGGGCTGGCCATGCTGGTGGGCCTCATCATGCTGGGCTTCAACGCCGGGACGTACCGGATTTCGGCCATCCTTGAGCAGGCGCCGGCCCTGGTCACGGGACCGGGCAGCGGGGCCGTGGGCACCGCCGTCGTGCTTATCCTGATCGGCGCTATCACCAAATCGGCCCTCGTCCCTTTCCACTTCTGGCTGCCCGGCGCCATGGCGGCCCCCACCCCGGTCAGCGCCTACCTGCATGCCGCAGCCATGGTGAAGGCCGGCTTCTACCTCGTGGCGCGGCTGGCCCCCGGGTTCGCCGAAACGGCGTTCTGGCTGCCCGTGGTGCTCGGCCTGGGCCTTGCCACCATGCTGGTCGGGGGCTACCGCGCGCTCCGCCAGACCGACATCAAGCTCATCCTCGCCTACGGCACCGTCAGCCAGCTCGGCTTCCTGACCATGGTGGTGGGCCTTGGCACACCCGGCGCCGCCCTCGCCGGCCTGGCCCTGCTGCTGGCGCACGGGCTCTTCAAGGCGACGCTTTTCCTGGTGGTGGGCATCATCGACCACCAGGCCGGCACCCGCGACATCCGCAAACTTTCCGGAGTCTACGGCTCCGCCCGGGCGCTGGCCGTCGTCGCCGGCATCGGCGCCGCCTCGATGGCGGGCATCCCGCCGCTGTCCGGCTTCGTGGCCAAAGAGGCCGTCCTCGAGGCCTTCGTCCACTACAGCACCCACGCCGGAGCCGGCCCCTGGGGCATGGTGCTCCTGAGCGGCATGGTTCTGGGCTCCGTCCTGACATTCGCCTACAGCGCCCGGTTCATGTGGGGCGCCTTCGCCGCAAAGCCGGGGGTGGAAACCACGCCCTTCAAACCGATCAGCCCGGCGTTCCTCGCCGCCCCGGCCATCCTGAGCCTGCTCGTCATTGTCTACGGCGTGTGGCCGGGCCCCGTGGACGGCTGGATTCAGCCGTACGCCGCGGAGTTCCACGGCGGAGCCGCGGACGCGGAGTCCGCCGGCCACCTGGCGCTGTGGCACGGCTTCACGCCCGCGCTGGGGCTGACCGCCATCACCATCGTCCTTGGCCTGGCCATGTTTTACGGCCGGAACGCCGTGTCCCGGCTGCAGAGCCTGGTCCCCGGCTGGATTGACGGCGACCGCAGCTACCAGCTGACCATCGGCGCCCTCGACGACGCCGCCGTCTGGGTCACCGGCCGCACCCAGCGAGGTTCGCTGTTCTTCTACCTGTCGGTCATCCTCACCGTGGCGTTTGTCCTCCCCCTCACGGCGCTCCTCGCAGCCGGCAAACCGCTGCCGGGGGACCTCTACTTCATCGACCCCAACTCGCCGCTGCAGCTGGTGGTCGGCGCGGGGATCGTAATCGGCGCGCTCGCGGCTGTGCGGGCCAACAAACGCTTCCTCGCCGTGCTGATGGTCTCCGTCACCGGCTACGGCATCGCCCTCATGTTTGCGCTCCAGGGCGCCCCGGACCTCGCCCTCACGCAGATGCTCGTGGAAACCATCATCCTGGCCGCGTTTGTCCTGGCCATGCGGAGCCTCCCCGCCGAACTGCGGGACCGCACCGGAGGCAAATACCGGGTCATCCGCGTGATTGTCGGCGCCGCCTTCGGCCTCACCATGGTCTTTGTCGCCATCTACGCGCTGGGCGCCCGGGTCGCCGACCCGGTGTCGCTCGAGTTCCCCAGGCTGGCCTATGAGGGCGGCGGAGGGCTCAACATCGTCAACGTCACCCTCGTGGACATCCGCGCGTGGGACACCTTCGGCGAGATTTCCGTGCTGGCCCTCGCGGCCACCGGCGTCGCCAGCCTCATTTTCGTCCGGGGCCGCGGCGACGGCATCCGGGCCTCGTCAACCGTGGCCGAAGGGACCGTCGGACGCCGGAAACCAGCCGGCGGGTCGGGCGGCAACACCCGGGACGACGCCGCGCTGGCCATGAGCCGCCGGTTCGCCGCCTCCAGCCGCGACGCGTGGCTCGTCGCGGGACGGACCATGGCACCGGAACGGCGCTCGATCATTTTCGAAGTGGTCACCCGGCTGATCTTCCACTCCATGATCGTGTTCTCGGTCTACCTGCTCCTGGCCGGCCACAACCTGCCCGGCGGCGGCTTCGCCGGCGGCCTCACCGCCGGCCTGGCCCTGACAATGCGCTACCTCGCGGGCGGCCGGTACGAGCTGCGGGAGGCCACCCCGGTCAGCGCCGGTGCCCTGCTCGGGATCGGCCTCGCCACGGCTGCCGCCTCCGGCGTGGCACCGCTGCTGCTGGGCGGCCAGGTGTTCCAGAGCGCCATTATCGAACTCTGGCTCCCGGTCTTCGGGGACATCAAATTCGTCACCTCCACCCTCTTCGACATCGGCGTCTACATCGTGGTCGTGGGCCTGGTGCTGGACGTGCTGCGCAGCCTCGGCGCGGAGATCGACGAGCACTTCGAAGAGCAACCGGCCGAGCCGTCCGAAGACCAGGAAGCCGTCGGAGTTCCCGCCGAAACTACCGCCAAGGGGAAAGCATGAGCGTCAACCTGACCCTGCTGACGGTCATGGGAGCCCTGTACGCGTGCGGCATCTACCTGATCCTGGAGCGGAGCCTCACCCGGGTGCTCCTGGGCCTCATGCTCCTGGCCAACGCCACCAACCTGCTGATTCTCGCCACCGGCGGCTACGCCGGCCTGGCGCCCCTGTTCAACAAGGACACCGGAGCGCAGGAGTACAACGACCCCCTGCCGCAGGCGCTGATCCTGACCTCGATCGTGATCTCCTTCGCGGTCACGGCGTTTATGCTCGGCATCATTTACCGCACCTGGGTGCTGGCCCGCCAGGACGAAATCCAGGACGACGCCGAGGACCGCCGCGTCGCCGAGACGCCCAGCTTCGATGCCGAGGACGACTCCGTGATCCCGGTGGAGACTTCCGAATTCCCGCTGACCATGATCGGTTCGGACGGTGAGGGGATCTCCGACACGCCGTCCGGGACCGCTGTCAGGGTGGGCGGCCGCAAGCTCGACGCCCGGGAAACCGCCTCCGAAGAACAACCGGGTTCGCTCAACGTCACCCCACCAGGTAAGGAAGGAGGCGGACAGTGAACATTGCCAGTTTCGCCCCGCTCGCCGTCGTACTTCCCATCCTGGGCGCCGCCCTGACCTTTATGCTGATCCGCCACTCCCGCGCCCAGCGGGCGGTCAGCATCGCGCTGCTCTCACTGACGCTCCTGCTGGAATGCCTGCTGCTCGCCTCCGTCTGGGAGGGCGGCACCGCCGCGGTGAACATCGGCGGCTGGCTTCCGCCGTGGGGCATTGTCATGGTGGTGGACCAGTTCTCCTCGCTGATGCTGGTTGTCTCCTCCTCCGTCAGCCTCGCCGTGCTGGTCTACGCCACCGGGCAGGGCATGGCCGACGGCGACCAGGACGCCCCCGTCTCGATCTTCCACCCCACCTACCTGATCCTGGTGGCCGGGGTGTCGAACGCCTTCCTCTCCGGGGACCTGTTCAACCTCTACGTGGGCTTCGAGATCCTCCTGACCGCCAGCTATGTGCTGATGACGCTGGGCGGGACGGGCCCGCGGATCCGGGCCGGGGTGACCTACGTGGTGGTCTCGGTGGTGTCCTCGGTGCTCTTCCTGATCGCGATCGCCATGATCTACGGCGCCACCGGAACCATCAACATGGCCGACCTCGCCGTCAAGCTCGCCGACGTGGACCAGGGCACCCGGAACCTGCTGCACGTGATGCTGCTCGTGGCGTTCGGCATCAAGGCCGCCGTCTTCCCGCTGTCCTTCTGGCTCCCCGACTCCTACCCGACCGCCCCCGCCCCGGTCACGGCGGTGTTCGCCGGGCTGCTCACCAAGGTGGGCGTCTACGCGATGGTGCGCACCGAGACGCTGCTCTTCCCCGGCGACACCTTCAATTCACCGCTGATGGTCGCCGCCTTGCTGACCATGGTGGTGGGGATCCTGGGCGCGCTGGCCCAGAGCGACATCAAGCGGCTGCTCTCCTTCACCCTGGTCAGCCACATCGGCTACATGGTGTTCGGGCTGGCCATGTCCTCGGTCGCAGGCCTGGGCGCCGCCGTCTTCTACGTGGCCCACCACATCACCATCCAGACCAGCCTGTTCCTGGTCACCGGCCTGATCGAACGCCGGGGCGGGAGTTCCTCGATGGACCGCGTCGCCGGCCTGGCCAAACTCTCCCCGGTGCTGGCCGTCCTGTTCTTCGTCCCCGCGATGAACCTTGCCGGAATCCCGCCGCTGTCCGGCTTCCTCGGCAAGCTGGGGCTCCTGCAGGCCGGCGTGGAGCTGGGGACCCCGCTGGCCTACACCCTGGTGATCGGGGGGGTGCTGACCAGCCTGCTGACCCTGCTGGCGGTGGCGAGGGTCTGGAACCGCACCTTCTGGCGCAAGCCGGAGGACGCCGAACACCCTGACCCTGTACTGCTGGCCGGTCCGGGCGACAGCGCCACCGGGGACCGCGCGGGCAAGAGCAACGTTACGCTGCTGCCGCGGACCATGGTGGGCTCCACCCTGGGCCTGGTGGTCTTCGGCGTCGCGCTGACGGTCTTTGCCGGGCCCCTGTTCCAGGTGGCGGACCAGTCCGCCCAGGAGATGCTGGACCGGACCGCCTACATCCAGGCGGTGCTGGGCGAGGACGCGCCGGTGCCGGCCCTGGCGCAGCCGGCCCCGCCGGGAGGACAAAAATGAGCCGGCAACGGATCTCGCTGCGCCAGGAACTCCCGCTCCTGGTCTGGCTCGTGATCGTCTGGGCCGCCCTCTGGCAGGACTTCAGCCCCGGCAACCTGCTGTTCGGCGCCCTGATCGCCGTCGTGGTGGCCCGGCTGTTCTACCTGCCGCCGGTGGAACTGGGCGGACGCTTCAACGTGCTGCGCGCCGTCGCCTTTTCGGCGGTCTTCCTCGCCAAAGTCGTGGCAGCGAGCTTCCAGGTCCTGTTCCTGGCCGTGGCCAAGGGCCCCAAAGTGATCAGCGCCGTCGTCGCCGTCCCGCTGCGCAGCCATTCCGATCTGCTGGTGACCGCCACCGGTCACGTGATCTCGCTGATCCCCGGTTCGCTCGTGGTGGAGGTGGACAGGTCCACGTCCACGCTTTACATCCACGGCGTCAATGTCCGCAACGCCGAGGACGCCGCCGCGCTCCGGAAGGAAGTCCGCGACACCGAGGCAGGGCTGATCCGGATCATGGGCACCAAGGCCGAACTATCCGCACTGAACCAGGAGGCAGGCCCATGATGCAGCTCGTCCTGACCGTGACCACGGTGGTGCTGACCCTGGCCGCCGCCGGTGCGATCATCCGGATCGCGCGCGGCCCGTCGCTGCTTGACCGGGTGCTGGCCGCCGATGTGCTGCTGGCCATCGTCGGTGCGGCGCTCTGCATCGACATGGCAGTGAACCGGCACCTCAACAACCTGATGCTGCTGGTGGCCGTGTCCATCATCGGATTCATCGGCTCCGTGACCGTGGCCAGGTTCGTCGCCGACCGGCGGGAGCAGACCCGTGAATCCTGAAGGCTTCTCCGGCGACACCGTGATCGACGTCGTCTCGGCCGTGTTCCTCGTGGTCGGGGCCCTGATGTCCCTCGGCGCGGCGATTGGGCTGCTGCGGTTCCCCGACCTCATGAGCCGGATGCACGCCGCCACCAACCCCCAGGTGCTGGGGCTGTTCCTGCTGCTCTTCGCGGTGGGACTCCAGATGCGCACCTGGTGGGTGTGGCCCGTTCTGGTGGTGGCGTGGATCTTCCAGCTGCTCACCGTCCCGGTGTCCGCTCACATGGTGGGGCGTGCCGGCTACCGCACCAAGCACCTGCATCCGGAACTGCTCAGCGCCGATGAGCTCGAGGCCGTGGTGCAGCAGGCTGCGGGCAAGAGCGGATTCTCGGACGAGGGCCCGGACCTGGACGACGGCTGGCGGGACCGCCGCTGAGCGGTGCGTTGGACGATGCGCCTAGACGGTGCGTTAGACGATGTCTTGGGACTTGGCGAAGCGGGTGATCGCCCGCTGCGTGCCCCGGTTCGCAAGGACCTGGATGATGGCGCTGACAGAGGCTGAGACCAGCGCAAACGTCAGGGCCGAGCGCAGCGTGGTGGGAACGTCGTCGTCGTGGCCTTTGGGCGGCTTCCTGCCGGTGGACCTTTGCCAGGCGGCGTCGACGAGCTTGGTTCCGACGAACCCGGCAAGCAGGCTGACGCCGGTGCCGAGCAGTTTGATGAAGAGGTTCATTCTTCGGGCTCCTTGGAGGAGGAAACAGGGCTTCCCCCAGCCTAGCGTCCCGGCCGCGGCAGCAGGACCGGCACCGCGAAGCGCCGCGCCGGTCCCTGCTGTCCGGGCGGGCGGCGATTGTGACGGCCGGGCAGGGGCCCGCCGGCCCCGCAGGTGTAAACTAGGCATCGCCCACAAGGGCGATTTTTACATACGACAGGGGAGCGCCGCCGTCGGGCATCACTGGAGGAATCCAGGGAACCATCGGTGGGCGCTGAGAGTGCGGACAGCCGCAGACCCTCGAACCTGATCCGGTTAGTACCGGCGCAAGGGAGTCGAGTTCTCAGAGTGCCTGGCGGGTGCGGCGGAAGCTGCGGCCGGCCTGCGCACTCTCCCCTCCTGTTCCTCAGGAGGACGACATGACTGACATTTCTGCGAAGCGGACCCTCACCCGCGGCTACAACTGGCGTGTAGTGGACATTGTGGTGGCCGCCCTGATCGCGGTGGCCGGCGGCGTCATTTTCTGGGCCTGGTCCCAGGGCGCCAACCTCATTTCCGCCCCGGTCAACGCGCTCTACCCGCCGCTGACCGGGCTCTACGCCGGCGGCTGGATGATTCCCGCCGTGCTGGGCATGCTCATCATCCGCAAGCCCGGGGCGGCGCTGTTCTGCGAAACCGTCGCCGCCACCGGCGAGCTGATCATGGGCTCGCAATACGGCACCACGGTGCTGATCTCCGGCATCCTGCAGGGCCTGGGCGCGGAGCTGGTCTTCGCCGCGCTGGTCTACAAGAAGTTCAACCTGCCGGTGTCGCTGCTCGCCGGTGCCGGTGCGGGCCTCTTCTGCGGCCTGAACGACGCCTTTCTGCCCTGGGGCTGGAACATCACCTACGCCGGCGGGGACAAGCTCGCGTACATTATCTTCACCGCGGTCTCGGGTGCCGTGATCGCCGGTGCCCTCTCCTGGCTCGCCACCCGCGGCCTGGCGAAGACCGGGGTGTTGAGTGCCTTCGCGTCCCGCAAGGCCGCCACGGAGCCCGTGTTCTCCTGAACACCGTAGTGCTGCTGCGCAAATTGCCGACGACGCGGTCCGGATCATGACCCGCTCCGGCGCCGTCCGCCCGGCTGCCGTCACGGCCCGGGGCTGGGGCTGGCGGCACGCCGGCCGGTCCCGGCCCGCGGTAAAGGGGCTGGACCTGGACATCGCCCCCGGGGAACGCGTCCTGCTGCTGGGGCCCTCGGGCGCGGGCAAATCGACGCTGCTCCATGCCCTCGCCGGGGTGCTCGGCGACACCTCCGCGGGGGCCCCGGAGCCGGCCGGCGCAGAGGATTCCGACGAGTCCGGCAGCCTCCTGATCGACGGGGCCCCGCCGAGGGCGCAGCGCGGCCGGGCCGGGCTGGTGCAGCAGGACCCGGAAACCCAGGTGGTGCTCTCCCGGCTCGGGGACGACGTCGCGTTCGGCGCGGAAAACCTCTCCGTGCCGCCGGCGGAAATCTGGGGCCGGGTCCGGGAAGCGCTCGACGACGTCGGGCTGGGCCGGCTGCCGCTGGACCATCCGACTTCGGCCCTCTCCGGCGGTCAGAAGCAGCGCCTGGCGCTGGCGGGCATCCTCGCGATGCGGCCCGGGCTGCTCCTCCTCGACGAACCAACCGCCAACCTGGACCCTGCAGGCGTCCTGGAGGTCCGCGACGCGGTGCAACGCTGCCTGGACAAGACCGGTGCCACCCTCGTGGTGGTGGAACACCGGGTCGCGGTCTGGAAGGACCTGGTGGACCGGATCGTGGTCCTGCAGCCGGGATCCGCCACCGAGCCGGCTGTCCTGATCGACGGCCCGCCGGACCAGGTCCTGGCCCAGGCGCGGGACATGCTCACTGCTGCCGGCGTCTGGGTGCCCGGCTATGTGCCGCAGACCCGGGCACGCACCGTTCCGGCGGTGCCCGGCTCCGGGACCCTGCTGATGAAGGCCGAACACCTGGCCGTCTCCCGCGAACGCCCCCGCCGTACCGGCCTGTTCAAGGGCTTCGCCGCCATCCCGCCGGTGCCCGTGCAGTCCGGCATCGCCGCGCACATCCGCGCCGGCGAGGCGCTGACCATCACCGGCCCCAACGGCTCGGGCAAGTCGACGTTCGCCCTGACCCTGGCCGGGCTCCTGGCTCCGGTGTCCGGCACCGTCTCCGCCCTGCCGGAGCTGGCTGCCGGCGCCGGGACCAACCCGTACAAGTGGAAAGCGCAGCAGCTGATCTCCCGGATCGGCACGGTCTTCCAGGAACCGGAACACCAGTTCGTCACCGGCAGGGTGCTCGACGAGCTGATGTTCGGCCCGCGGCACCTGGGCCGGGGCGAGGACCGGGTGGACGAGCTGCTGGAGCGGCTCCGGCTGACTGAGCTGGTGGACGCCAACCCCTACACGCTGTCCGGCGGCGAAAAGCGTCGGCTCTCCGTAGCCACGGTGCTGGCGGCCCACCCGCGGGTGCTCGTCCTGGACGAACCCACATTCGGGCAGGACGCCAACACCTGGGCCGAACTCGCCTCCTTCCTCTCCGAACTCCTCGACGCCGGCACCGCAGTCGTCTCGGTGACCCACGACGCGGAATTCAGCGCGGTGCTGGGCGGGACCGAACTGGGCCTGCGGGCCCCGGCACACGGGGAGCCGGACAGGCCCGTCCCCGGAAAGGTCGTGGCGCCGTGAGGGATGTCCTGAGCCTGCGCGGCAACCGGGCGCTGCTGACCCGCGCCAATCCGTTGGCCAAGTTCACCGCCGTCGTGCTGATCACGCTGGTCCTGGCGCTGTCCATCGACTGGGTCTCAGCATCGGTGGCGCTGGCCTGTGAAGTGGCGCTGTTTCCGCTGGCAGGGTTGAGCCTTGCGCTGCTGTGGCAGCGCGGCTGGCCGCTGATCCTGGCGGCGGCACTGGGCGGGTGGAGCACCGCCATCCTGGCGCCGGACGGCGGAGCAGTACTGCTCGACGCCGGCATCTGGTCCATCAGCGAAGGTTCCCTGGAACTGGGGCTGGGTTTCCTGCTCCGCGGGCTCGCCATCGCGCTGCCGGCCGTGCTGCTCATGAGCTGCACCGATCCCACGGACCTGGCCGATGCGCTGGCGCAGAACGCGAAACTGCCGCACCGCTTCGTCCTGGGCACCCTGGCGGCGATGCGGCTCGTGGGGATCATGGCCGAAGAATGGCAGACCATCGGCATGGCCCGCCGGGCCCGCGGCGTGGGTTCGCGCGGCAATCCCTACCAGCGCCTCCGCTCCACCCTGGGGCAAAGCTTCGGGCTGCTCGTGCAGGCCATCCGGCACGCCTCCCGGCTGGCGGTCACCATGGAGGCCCGCGGGTTTGGCGGGGCCCAACGGACCTGGGCTCGGCCCTCGACATTCAGCAGCCTGGACATCTGGGTGCTGCTGGGCGGGATTGTTGTCGCCGCGGCCGCGGTCGCCGCGGCGCTCGCGGCCGGCACCTGGAACCTCGTGTTCCTCACCCGCCAGTAGCGGACGGCCCGGGGCGCCGGGCGGAGCGTAACGGCCCTGCCCGCCGCCCATATCGCACGGGGCGGATATTCCTGTGACATTAAAGCCATTCCGGCTGCCATTACCGGGCTCAATAACTCATGCGTGATATTTTCGGGGTATGACTCAACAGACTGCCGAACACGTAGGCGCCCTACTGCGCGATGCCCGAGGCCAGAAGGGCTGGACCCAGGACCGGCTCGCCGGCGAACTCGGAACCAGCCAGAGCGCGATTGCCCGGATGGAACAAGGCAAGCAGAACCTGAGTCTGAAAATGATCCAGCGGCTGGAGACCATCTTCGGCCGTTCCATCGTCAAAGTCGGCCGGCCGCAGATGACCCACCTCCGGGTCGAGGGCGGACACACCCTCTCCGGAGCTGTGGATGTCAACAGCAGCAAGAACGCCGGCGTCGCTCTGCTGTGCGCCAGCCTGATCAACCGGGGCACCACCACCCTGCGCCGGCTGGCCCGGATCGAGGAGGTCAACCGGATCGTCGAGGTCCTGACCAGCATCGGCGTCGAATGCACGTGGCTGAACGCGAACGATCTCCAGATCCGCCGGCCCGCCGTGCTGGACCTCGACTCGATGGATGTGGAGGCCGCCCGCCGGACCCGCAGCGTCATCATGCTGCTCGGCCCGCTGCTGGACGAATCCAATGAATACCGGCTGCCCTACGCCGGCGGCTGCGACCTCGGCACCCGGACGGTGCACCCGCACATGCAGGCGCTGCGCCAGTTCGGCCTCAGCGTTGAGGCGAAGTCCGGGTTCTACGCCGTGCAGGCGCCGCCGTCGGACGCGCTCGACCGCTCCTTCGTGCTGAGCGAACGCGGCGATACCGTCACCGAAAACGCGATCATGGCCGCCTCCCACCGCCGCGGCACCACCATCATCCGCAACGCCAGCCCCAACTACATGGTGCAGGACCTTTGCTTCTATCTGCAGATGCTCGGCGTGGAGATCCGGGGCGTGGGCACCACCACGCTGAAGATCACCGGCCGCCCGGCGGTGGACGTCGACATCGAATATTTCCCCTCCGAGGACCCGATCGAGGCGATGAGCCTCATCACCGCCGGCATCGTGACGGACTCTGAAGTCACCATCCGCCGGGTCCCCATCGAGTTCATGGAAATCGAACTCGCCACGCTCGAACAGATGGGCCAGCGGCTCGAGGTGTCCGGCGAGTACCTTGCCCGCAACGGCCGGACCCGGCTCGTGGATGTCACCACCAAACCCTCGGAACTGCGGGCCCCGGAGGACAAGATCCACCCGATGCCGTTCCCCGGGCTCAACATCGACAACCTGCCGTTTTTCGCGGTCATTGCTGCCAACGCCCACGGCCAGACCATGATCCACGACTGGGTCTATGAGAACCGGGCGATCTACCTGACGGAACTGAACAAGCTCGGCGCCCAGGTGCAGCTGCTCGATCCGCACCGGATCTACGTCAACGGGCCCACCAAGTGGCGTGCAGCCGAAGTCGGCTGCCCGCCGGCGCTCCGGCCGGCCGCGTGCCTGCTGCTGGCCATGCTCGCGGCGCGCGGCGTCTCGGAACTGCGCAACATCTATGTGATCGAGCGCGGCTACGAGGACCTGGCCGAACGGCTGAACACCATCGGCGCGAAGATCGAGTACTTCCAGGACTGAGGCCCGCCGGACGCTTCACGGCGTACCGGTCCGCCGACCCCGCGCGTTTCAGCGGATCCTGACGCACAATAGATGCATGCGCACCTTCGGCGTAGAGGAAGAACTGCTGATAGTGGATCCCGAAACGGGGATGCCGCTTGCCCTGGCCGATGCCATGCTGCCGGGCCTGTTGCCGCCGACGCAGGACGCCGGCCGGGTTGTCGCGGCGCAGGCCCCGGTGCACGAGGACGGCGGGTTCAGCTTCGAACTCAAGCTGGAACAGATTGAAACCCAGACGCGGCCGTGCCTGGAATACGTCCAGTTGCTCCAGCAGCTCAGGCAGGGCCGCGCCCGTGCCGACCTGGCCGCGCGGGAACACGGCGGCCGCGTCGCGGCACTGGCCACTTCGCCCCGCGGCTCCGCCACCCACACCACTCCGACGCAGCGCTACGTGACCATGCAGGAACGATTCGGGCTCACCGTCCGGAACCAGCTGACCTGCGGCTTCCACGTCCATACTTTTGTGGACTCGCCGGAGGAAGGCGTGGCGGTGATGGACCGGATCCGGGACAAGCTGGCCGTTCTGATCGCCCTCAGCGCCAATTCGCCCTACTGGAACGGCGCGGAGACGGGCTTTGAAAGCTACCGCACGCAGGCGTGGAACCGGTGGCCGGGTTCGGGCCCCACGATGATCTTCGGCAGCCTTCCCGTGTACCGGCGCGTGGTGACGCGGCTCGTGGAGAGCGGCGTGCTGATGGACGAAGGCATGATTTATTTCGACGCCCGGCTGTGCCGGCACCATCCCACCGTGGAGGTCCGGGTCGCCGATGTCTGCCTGCGGGCCGAGGACGCGGCGCTGATCGCCGTGTTGGTGCGTGCCCTCGTCGAATCCGCGTGCCGGGAATGGAACGACGGCGTGGAACCTGCCCCGGTGCCCACGCTGCTGCTGCGGATGGCCGCCTGGCAGGCCAGCAATTGCGGCCTCCGCGGTCAGCTGCTGGACTTCGGAACCTTCACGCCCTCGCCGGCAGCGGACGTTGTCCGGGCGTTCGTGGACTACCTCGCCCCGGTGCTGGCCGGGCAGGGGGAGCTGGAGCTGGCCCGCGAGGGCGTCGCCCGGATCCTGGCGGAGGGCACGGGTTCGCAGCTGCAGCGCCGGCCGTACCGGCACGGCGGACTCGTTGCGGTGGTCGACCAGGCCGTCCACGAGACCCTGCGCGGGGCCGAGACCCTGGCGCCCGGGGACCAGGGGTCCACCCTGGGCCGCGTGCGCGAGGCCTGAGCCCCGCGAGATCGCATTTCGCGGCAATGTTCCGCGAAAACACTGCCGCGACGTGCAGTCTCGCGGCGCTTAGACCTGTTTGAGCGCCTGGCCGAGGTCGCGGATGAGATCGTCGAGGTCCTCCAGGCCCACGGAGAGCCGCACCACGCCGTCGCTGAGCCCGATCGCCGCGCGGCCCTCCGGCCCCATGGCCCGGTGCGTGGTGGTGGCCGGGTGCGTGATGAGGGACTTGGCATCGCCGAGGTTGTTGGAGATGTCGATGATCCGCAGCGCGTCCAGCAGCGCGAACGCGGCCTCCTTGGCCGAACGCCCGGGGGAGGGGCAAAGCTCCAGGGTCAGCACCGTGCCGCCTGCCTTCATCTGTTTGGCCGCCAGCTCGTACTGCGGGTGCGACTTCAGCAGCGGGTACTTTACCCAGTTCACCGCGGGCTGGCCCTCGAACCATTCGGCGAGCCGCAGGGCCGACGCCGAGGAATGGTTCACGCGCAGCGCCATGGTCTCAAGGCCCTTGGTCAGCACCCAGGCGTTGAAGGCGGAGAGCGCCGGCCCGGTGTGGCGCATGAGCTGCTTGACCGGGCCGTCGATGAATTCCTTGGTGCCCAGGATGGCGCCGCCGAGGACACGGCCCTGCCCGTCGATGTGCTTCGTGCCGGAGTACACCACCACGTCCGCGCCGAGGTCCCCGCAGCGCTGCAGCAACGGGGTGGCGAACACGTTGTCGACCACCACGGTCGCACCCGCGGCATGGGCGAGCCCGCTCACGGCGGCGATGTCCACGATCTCCTGCATCGGGTTCGATGGCGACTCGAAGAAGACCGCCGTCGTCGGCTCCGACAAGGCAACACGCCACTGCTCCAGGTCCGGCCCGTCGACAAAGACTGTCTCCACGCCCCAGCGCGGCAGGATTTCGTTGAGGATCACAAAGCAGGAACCGAACAGCGAGCGGGCCGCGACCACGCGGTCGCCGGCGGCCAGCAGCGCTCCGAGGGCCGTGAACACCGCGGACATGCCGGATGCCGTGGCAAAGCACGCCTCGGTGCCCTCCAGCAGCCGGAGCCGTTCCTGGAAAGCGGCCACCGAAGGGTTGCCGTAGCGGGAGTAGACGAAGCGCTCATCCTCGCCGGTGAAGGCGCGCTCGGCGGCGGCGGCGGATTCGTAGACGAAACCGGAGTTGAGGAAGATCGGCTCGGTGGTTTCCTGGAACCCCGTGCGGTCGAGGCCGCCGCGGACGGCCTGGGTGTCCGGGCTCCACCCGGCGGCGTCGGGATTAAAGCTCACTTAGTTCTTTCCCAGGTTGGTGGGCAGGCCACGGTTCTTCCAGCCGTTGACGGTCCGCTCGCCGAACTGGTCCGGCTCGCCCTCGAAGCCCTCAAGGACGTTGTACGAGGTGAAGCCGGCCTCGGTGGCGGCGTTTGCGGCGGCGATGGAGCGGGCGCCCGAACGGCAGAGGAAGACCAGTTCGGTGCCGGCATCCTCCGGCGCCTGCTGCTGGAGTTGCGCAACGAACTGCGAGTTGGGGATGCCGCCGGCAAAGTTCCACTGGATGAACAGGGGGTCGTTCCGCTTGTTGCCCGCGGATGCGGTGTCCGGGATGCCGATGTGGGCCCATTCGCCCTCGCTGCGGACGTCGACCAGGATGGCGCCCGCCTCGAGCTTGGCCCAGGCTTCCTGCGGAGTCAGGTCTCCTGCGTAGCTCACGCGTGGCCCTCGATGGTCTCTTCGTAGCCGAAGCCGTCAATCTCCAGTTCTTCCACCGCATCCGCGACCGCCGCGTCGGCACTGGCG
Source organism: Arthrobacter sp. (assembly GCA_046708245.1). GTDB lineage: Bacteria > Actinomycetota > Actinomycetes > Actinomycetales > Micrococcaceae > Arthrobacter. Next base: position 4,255 of record JBKKDK010000424.1, on the reverse strand, counting down.
ATGGCCGCCGGCAGCACCACGGCCTGGGCAACGATGACGCTGCTGCCGTCGAAGGTGGCGGAGGGGCTGCCGTGCAGGACGTAGCCCTCTGCCAGGGCGGCGGAAACCCGCTCGCAGAAGGAGCGGTCGTCGGGGCCGGTGAACAGGCGGTAGGCCAGCTTTTCCTCAGCGGCTGCGCCGGGGGAGGCGGCGGACGGTACGGGGGCTGTGCTGGGGACAGCGGGGGCGGATGCGTCAGGCACGACGGAACTCCTTCTTTCACGCTTGCAGCTCGAATGGGTCGATATGCCGAGTATTCACCTGAGGCACCCCGCCGCGAAAGGGAGGGTTGCCGACCGGCCAGTCAGGGCTTGGCGCCGGTTCTCATTACTCCCCAAAAACGTAACACCTGCGACGCCGGTGCGCACGGCCGCCGCCGTCATGTTCCGTAACCGGCTCCCCGGGGGCTGGTCCTGCGTAGTACTTGTCCGCCCCTGATCCCCGGCCGGGGAGTTTCGAGTATGGCCTACTCGGGCTTCTGAGAGGTCGCTCGCCTTCACTGGATGCAGGCTTCCGCCGGAGGTCCTGGAACGGAGAAACTGTGAAACCCCGCGTCCTGATCACCAGCGCCGGCACCCCTGCCGGCGCTGCCCTCGCCGCCGAGCTCCGGTCCCGGGGCGTTCCCCTGCTCGGAGCGGACGCCCGCGAACTGCCGGACGGGTCCGGCGTCAGCGCGGTCAGGGTCCCGCCGCCGGCTGATCCTGAGATGATCCCGGTGCTGCGCCGGATCATCGCCCGGGAGGGCATCAACCTGGTCATTCCGGCGGCCACCGGGGAACTGGTGCAGGTCGCCGCGGCCCGCGCCGGCTTCGGCCGGGACGTCCGGGTTATCGTGGCGGATCCCGGGCCGGTCGCTCTGGCCAACGACCGGCTCTTCACCGCCTGGCATCTGCGGTCGGCCGGGGTTCCGGTACCCCGCTTTGGCGTTCCCGGGGATTTTGCCGACGCCGGCGCCGCGATGGCCGCGCTGGACGGGCCCGTAGTGGTCAAGCCCCGGTGCAGCCACGGCGGTGAAGCGGTGTTTGTTGTAGACGGGACCGAGGACCTCAAATGGGCCGGTCTGCCCGACGGCCAGATGGTGCAGGAGTATATTCCCGGAACGGAATATGCACCGATGGTCTACGGAACCTCGGCGCAGAACGGCGTTGCGCCGTTCGCCGTCGTGGTGGAAAAGACCCGGCTGGACGGCCGCGGGGTTCTCATCCGGCGTGTTCTGGCCGGTGAAGCGATGGACGTGGGCAATGTGGCCATGGCGGCGGTCCGTGCGCTTGGGCTGACCGGTCCCGTCCACGTGGACGTCCGGTGCCGGGCCGACGGCACCCCGGTGGTGCTGGGAGTGAACGCCTGCTTCGGCGCTTACAGCGGGTCGGCGCCCGAACTGCTCGACGCCGTCCTGGCCTCCTTCGACCTGCCGGCCTTCAACCGTGCGTCGTTCCGGCAGGGCAGCGTACTGTGCGCCCGTGTCCCGGTGTGACCGGCAGACCGGTTACTCGATGGTGGCGTAGAGGGCGTTGAGCTCCGCGGTCAGCTGCTTGCGCAGTTCCGGCGTGCCGATCTCCTTGCCGTCAATGTGGTTCACCGGAGCCAGCAGCCGGATGCTGGAAATCAGCCAAACGGCGTCGGCATCGAGCAGGTCCTTGGGCTCCAGCGGTCCGTACCCCAACTCCCAGCCGGCGGCCTTCGCCGCGGTGAACAAGGCGCCCTGCGACGTGCCGGGCAGGATGCCGCTGTCCAACTGGGGCGTGATGAGCCGCCGGATGGTGCGGACGCCGCCCTCGCCGTCGTCGGACGTTTCCAGGTGGGCCAGCAGCACGGTCGACGTCGGGCCCTCCAGGACCCGGCCGTCTGCGGAGGTGAAGATGACATCGTCGGCACCGTGGTGGTGGGCATACCGCAGCGCCGCCATGTTGACGGCGTAGGAGAGGGTCTTGGCCCCCAGCAGCAGCCACGGGGCGCGCTCGCCGACCTCGCTGTCGTAGCCGCGGTCCAGGAGCAGGACATCGATCCCGGTCTCGCGCTGCCGCCGGCCGGCCCCGCCGGGGGCGGAGGCCTGCACCCAGCACGTGGGCCGTCCTGCACCCTCGACGCCGCGTGTCACGATGAGCTTCACCACCAGCTCGTCTGCGGCCACCGCCGCACCGGCCTCGGCGGGAGAGGCCTTTTGGCCGCGGTACTCGCTGATCGCCGTTTCGATGGCGCGCCGCCACTGGTCCTCCGCCGGAACGTCCAGCTCCAGGACACGGGCTGAGCCGGCCAGCCGGTCGAGGTGCGCCTGCAGCTTCCGGGGCCGGCCGCCGACGGCGAGCAGCGATTCGAAGACGCCGTCGCCGCGCGTGGCGCCCTGGTCCGTGGCCAGCAGTTGCGGCTTGGAAGCGTCGGCAATGCGGCCGTTTTCGAATGCGGGATCCAGGAAGACCAGCACCGTGGCGGAGCCCGGAACTGAGGCGGGAGTAGTCATGGCTCCAGCTTAGTGCGGCCCGCTCGGATAGGATTTGCAGATTGCCCGTTCCGGAATTGTTCCGCGGGTCTGGAACTTGAGGGGTTCGCCTGTGCTGTGGCCATTTCCGCTGGTGGGGACACTCCCGTCCTGGGCCATTCTCATTTTGACCCTGATCGACCTCGCCATCCGTGTGCTGGCACTCGGTATCATCCCCGGGAACCGCCGGCCCACCACCGCCATGGCCTGGCTCCTGGGCATCTTCTTTGTGCCGGCGCTGGGCCTGGTGCTGTTCCTGCTTTTCGGCAACTTCCGGCTCTCCCGCAAGCGGCGGGCGCAGCAGGAGGCCGTCAACATCCGGGTCCGCGCCGGCACGTCGGAGCTTGCCACACTGGAAAGCCGGTACGACGGCCCGGAATGGGTGGCGTCCGCTGCGGAGCTGAACAAGACCCTCGGCTCGCTGCCCATGGTGGACGGCAACAGCGTGGAGCTGCTGCCCGGCTATCCGGATTCCATCAAGGCGATGGCGGAAGCGGTCCGCGAGGCCAAGGAGTTCGTCAACGCGGAGTTCTACATCATGAGCAGCGACCACGTCACCGACGATCTGCTGACCGCCCTGGAGGAGGCTGCCGAGCGCGGCGTCGAGGTCCGCCTCCTCTTCGACCACCTCGGCACGCTCCGGATCAAGGGCTACAGCAAACTCATTGCCCGGCTCAAGGCAAGCAAAATCCGCTGGCGGCCCATGCTGCCGCTCCGGCCCGTGCGCGGGCAGTGGCGCCGGCCTGACCTGCGCAACCACCGCAAGATCCTGGTGATCGACGGCGAGACCGCCTTCACCGGCTCGCAGAACCTGATTGAACCGTCATACAACAACCCGCGGCACCGGAAGGTCGGCCGCGAGTGGGTTGAGCTGATGGCCTGCCTGCGCGGTCCGATCGTCACAACGCTCAACGTCGTCTTCGCCACCGACTGGCTCGGCGAGACCGACGAGTCGATCGAGGGGCAGCTCGCGCACCGGCCCGAGCTGCATGCCGGCAACATCACGGCGCAGGTGGTTCCCAGCGGCCCCGGCTTCATCACCGAAAACAACCTCCGGCTCTTCAACACGCTGATCTATTCGGCGCAGCACAAGGTCTCAATCTGCAGCCCGTATTTCGTCCCGGACGACTCCCTGCTCTACGCGGTGACGACGGCGGCGCAGCGCGGCGTCGACGTCGAGCTGTTCGTCTCGGAAAAGGGCGACCAGTTCCTGGTCCACCACGCCCAGCAGTCCTACTATGAGGCCCTGCTCGAGGCCGGGGTGCGGATCTACCTGTACAAGGCCCCGTCCGTGCTGCACGCCAAGCACTTCACGATCGATGACGAAGTGGCCGTCCTCGGCTCCAGCAACATGGACATGCGCTCCTTCTCACTGAACCTGGAGGTCTCCGTGATGCTCCTGGGCGAGGACATCGTGCGGCGGATCAGCGCGGTGGAGGACACCTACCGGGGGATTTCGCACGAACTGACCCTCGACGACTGGATGAAACGGCCCATGGGGGTCAAATACGTGGACAACGTGGCCCGGCTGACGGCCACCCTGCAGTAGCCCGCGCCGCACCCGCGCTGCACTGGTCAGCCGGGTGACGGGGTTGCCGTCAGCCGGGCGGGAACTCCGCGCCGAGCGCGGAGAGAACCCCGAAGGCCTTGGTCCGGATCTCCTCGTACTCCTCCTGCGGTGAAGAATCCGCCGTAATCGCGCCGCCGACGCCGAGGCTCAGCCCGGTGCCGGCCCCGGCC
>JBKKDK010000423.1:0-6670 GCA_046708245.1 Arthrobacter sp. | reverse complement strand
TCGGCCTGGACCGCGGCATCGGCGGCCCGCTGCTCTCGGCCTCGAGCTACTTCATGAAGTCCCCGCCGGAGCAGTTCAACGACGACCTCGCCCGTGAAAAGGTCGAGGCCTTCATCCGCGGCGACCTGGAGCGCTAACCCGCCTCCTCCTCCCCCCGGTTGCCCTATCACTTTTGGTCCCCAAACCCCCGGTTTGGCCGCTGCAAGTGATAGGGCAACCGGCGTTTAACGGGGCCGCAGGGTGGCCCGGACCCGTTGGGCCGCGCCGCGGAAGTCATCTGCCAGGTCGTCGGCGTTGAACTTGAAGTAGCGCCAGCCGGCCGCGTTAAACCATTCGTCGCGGCGGTTGTCGCGCGACTGCTGCTCGCGCGTGAGGTGGTGGCCGCCGTCGTACTGGATGGCCACCCGCCGTTCGCGGTAGCCGAGATCCGCGGCGGGGGAGAACGGGTCTTCCGGCACCAGCCGGAGCTGCAGCTCCGGCTCCGGCAGCCCGGCCGCGGTCAGCGCCAGGCGCAGGAATGTCTCGGGGGCGGAGTCGGCGCCGGGCCGGATCAGGGCGGCCGCCTCGCGTGCCTTCACGATTCCTTTGAGCTTCGGATGCCGGGCCAGCATCGCCGTCAGTTCGGGAAGGGTTGCCCACGGCTCCGTGCGGTCCTCGAGCCCGGGGCGGGGCTGCCGCACCAGCTGGTCGCCCACCGCCACGAGATCGTCCAGCGGCAGGATGCGGGCCAGGTCCAGCCAGGTCCGGGCAGGCGTGGATATCCGGATTCCGTCCCAGACCATAACCTCGTCATCGAACGCAAGGACGGTATGGCCCACAACGCCGTCGCGCCGGACCGGCGGCAGCGCCCGGCGCTTGCTCAGGTGCAGTTCGCGGCAGCCGCGGAACCAGGACGGGAGCCACAGCCCCAGCAGCACGGCGGCCGTAAGATGCGAAATCCAGGCCCCCGGCGTCGCGGCCGACAGGGCACGGGCCAGGCTGCGGAGCTCGAACTCCCAACCCGCGGGCAGGTAAAGCAGCCGGCCCGCCGACGTGAGGTCGGATGAACGGAGCCGGGCGCTGCCCAGGCTCGCGGCCCGTGCCTCATACACGGTAAACGGCGCGGCGGACAGGTGGACCGGCAGCGGTGCTGGTGGATGCATGCGGACCATTCTGGTCCGAACGCCGAGCCCCCGCTTTCGCTATCCACAGGCCCCCGTTGCGCTATCACTTGGAGCGGTCAACAGGCCGGAATGGCAACCCAAAGTGATAGCGCAACGGGGGGGTTAGAAGAGGCCGACGGGGTTGCCGGCGGCGTCGACGTCCATCCGCATCGCCGCCGGGACCTTCGGCAGGCCCGGCATGGTCATCACCGCGCCGGTGAGCGCCACGATGAAGCCTGCCCCGGTCTTGGGGATGAGGTCGCGGACATGGACAGTGAAGCCCTTCGGGGCACCCAGCCGGCTGGCGTCGTCGCTGAAGGAATACTGGGTCTTCGCCATACAGACGGGGAACCCCGACCAGCCGTTCTTCTCGATCTCGGCGAGCCGTTTCAGCGCCGGCACGGAGAAGTCAACGCCGTCGGCCCCGTAGACCTCCTGGACGATGGTCCGGATCTTGTCCTCCACCGACATTTCCAGCGGGTAGAGGTGGCGGAAGGTGTGCGGCACGTCGATGGCGGCGGCAACCTTCGCGGCGAGCTCGTCCCCGCCGTCGCCGCCTCCGCCGCGGCCCCAGACGTCCGCCACAGCCGCCTGCACGCCCTCCGCGGCGCACCACTCCAGCAACCACTGGAGCTCCTCCGCGGTGTCGGTGGCGAACTTGTTGACCGCCACCACGGGTGTAATGCCGAACTTCTCGATGTTGCGGACGTGCCGCCGGAGGTTGGCGACGCCGGCAGCCAGCGCCTCCACGTTCGGTTCCTTCAGCTGGTCCTTGGCGACGCCGCCGTGCATCTTGAGCGCCCGGATGGTCGCCACCACCACGACGGCGGACGGGGCGACGTCGGCGACCCGCGCCTTGATGTCCATGTACTTTTCGGCCCCCAGGTCAGCGCCGAAGCCGGCCTCGGTGACTACGATGTCGGCGAGGCTGCGGGCGGTCTGCGTGGCGATCAGGGAGTTGCAGCCGTGGGCGATGTTGGCGAACGGTCCGCCGTGCACCAGCGCGGGCGTCCCGGCGATGGTCTGCACCAGGTTCGGCTTGACCGCGTCCTTGAGCAGCATGGTCAGCGCGCCCTGGACGCCGAGATCGGCCACGGTGACGGGCGGGCGGTCGTTGGTGTAACCGAAGGTGATCCGGCCGAGCCTCGCCCGGAGGTCCGGCAGGTCCGTCGCAAGGCAGAACACGGCCATGATCTCAGAAGCCACGGTGATGTCGAAGCCGTCCTGCCGCGGAATGCCCTGCGCCGGTCCGCCGAGGCCGATCACCACCTCGCGGAGGGACCGGTCGTTCATGTCCAGCACCCGCTTGAACGTCATCCGGCGCGGGTCGATGTTGAGCTCGTTGCCCTGGAAGATGTGGTTGTCCACGAGGGCCATCAGGGCGTTGTTCGCCGAGGTGATGGCGTGGAAGTCGCCGGTGAAGTGCAGGTTGATCTCGTCCATCGGCAGCACCTGGGAGTAGCCGCCGCCGGTGGCGCCGCCCTTCATGCCCAGGATGGGCCCAAGCGAGGGCTCGCGCAGCGCGATCATCACCTTGTGGCCCGCGCGGGCCAGGGAGTCCGCCAGCCCGACCGTGGTGGTGGACTTGCCCTCGCCGGCCGGGGTGGGCGACATCGCGGACACCAGCACCACCTTGCCGGGGGCTCGGGCCGGGGCCTGGAGCTTCGCCGGATCAATCTTCGCCTTGTAGCGGCCGTAGAATTCCAGCGCTTCGGCGTTGATACCGGCTGCGGCGGCGATCTCCTCGATCGGCTGCATCGTTGCCCGACGGGCGATCTCCAGATCACTCAGGATTGTATTTTCAGACATCGTTGTCCTTCGGCTCGTGGCGTCGGTGGGTGTTCCGGCCAGTGGTGTCAGGCCCGGTGTTGCCGGCCTGCTGCCCCGGCTGCGGGCGCGTGGCCCACCGGGATGGTTAGGTTTCCAAAGTACTGGCTCAGCGCCGTGTGGTAGCTCTCCAGCGTGATCGCGGCCGTGCGCTGCCAGCCGAAGCCCTGGGCGTGCAGGGCCGCGGCCCGGCCCATGTCCTGGCGGGTGGCGGCGTCGTCGTACAGGGCTTCAAGGGTGTCGGCCCAGTCGCCAGGCTTGTGGCCCTCCACCAGCAGGCCGGTCCGGCCGTCGAAGATTGCCCGGGAAAGCCCCCCGACTTTCGTGGCGACCACGGGCGTCCCGCAGGCCTGGGCTTCGAGCGCGACCAGCCCGAAGGACTCGCTGTAGGACGGCATCACCACGACGTCGGCTGAACGGTACCAGCCGGCAAGCTCCGGTGCGCCGACCGGCGGATGGTGGCTGACGACGTCGTCCATTCCGGCGGAGCTGATCAGGGCTTTCAGATCAAAGTCCTTGGCCCCGCTCACCGCCCCCACAATGGAGAGCTGCAAGTCGATGTCCGGGCGGCGGGCGCGGAGCAGGGCGGCGGCCTTGATCAGGATCTGCGGGCCTTTGAGCCGCTGGATCCGACCGGCGAAGAGCAAATGGAAGCGGCCAGGCGGCACACCGTGCTCCGCCCTGGACCGGGTCCGGAACGCCGGCGTGAACACTGACAGGTCCACGCCCGGCGGGGCGACGTCGATCCGGTCGTTGTCCGCGTTGTAGTGCGAAACGAGTTCCGTAGCCTCGGTGCCGGTGTTGGCGATGAGCCGGGTGGCGCCGTCGACGATGCGGTGCTCGCCGTCCTCGCGGCGCCGCGGTTCCGGCTGCTCACCGGATTCCAGCAGCAGGTTTTTCACCTTGGCCATGGTGTGCATGGTATGGACCAGCGGGATCCCCCACAGGGCGGAGAGTTCCAGGCCAGCCACACCGGACACCCAGTAGTGCGAATGGATCACGTCGTAGCGGCCGTGCGGCTGAAGCCGGCGGATCCTGTCGATCTCGGCCACCATGCTGTGCAGCAGTTCGGGCAGCTCCTCCTTGGGCAGCTTCCGTTTCGGCCCGGCCATGACGTTATGCACGCAGACGCCGGGGGAGGGGTGCTCGACGGCGGCCTGCCCGGCGGCGGTGGACCGGGTGAAGATCTCCACCTCGACGCCGTCGTCCGCGAGGGCCGCGGCCAGCGCCCGGATGTACACGTTCATCCCGCCGGCGTCCCCGGAACCGGGCTGCTCCATGGGCGAGGTGTGCAGGGACAGGAAGGCGACACGGCGGACCAGCGACATCCCTTGTGTCTCCTCCCTGGAACGGCCTTGCACAAAAGGCACCTGAACGTGGATTCGATAAAACATTACTCCTGAACTGCGGGCACGTTCACAGGGCCCGGCTGGCGGGGCCGGCCCAGGGCGGAACGGTCAGGCCCGCCAGAGCCGGGCCAGCTCCGGGAATGCGGCTTCGTAGCCGGCCAGCAGCTTCGCCGCCAGCACCTCGGAGTCGATCAGGGGATGCCGGGCGAAGGCTGCCAGCGCAGCGTCACGGCCCCCGGAACCGGCGCCCTCCCCGGAGCCGTTCCCGGACCCCTGGCCGGTCGCCTGCACGACGAGCCGTTCAACCTCCTTGACGCGCTGCAGCAGCGCCAGCTGCGCGGGCGCCGGACGCCCCTGCGGGAGCGGCACCACGCCGTCGGGCGTCACCCGGCAGGGGACCTCGACGACGGCGTCCCGCGGCAGGCCGGGAACCGCGACGGCTTCCGGGTCCGCCCCCGGCACGGCGTTGGGTGTGTTGAGGATCAGTTCCGCTCCACCGGCGCCCGAGAAGGCACGCATCACGGACAGGGCGACCCGTTCGTAGCCGCCGCCGGCGAGGTCTGATTCCTCCCGGCGCTCCCCGGCAGGCCGGGCCTCGGCCAGGTACCCTTCCTCGCGGGACCTGCGGGCGGCCTCCCAGAGCGGGTATGCCCCGGCCCCGGCGGCAGCCAGCCGGGGGTAGAGTTCGGCCTGCTGCCGGTCGATGGACTCGCCCCGCGTCTCGGACCCGGAGCGGATGCCGGCCAGGGCGCGCCCGGTGTCGTAGTAGTAGTGCAGGTACTCGTTCGGCAGGCATCCGAGCCGGGCCAGGAAGTGTTGGCCGAACAGCCGGCCCTCCTCGAAGCTGTTGAGCGCGCCGGCGTCCGCCAGCAGGCCGGGCAGGAAGTCACGGCCGCCGGACTCCAGCCGGTAGAGCCAGCCGAGATGGTTCAGCCCGTAGTAGCCGACGCCGTCGAGCCGGCCCCCGGGCAGCACGACGCCGGCCGCCACCGCCGCGCGGTGCACCAGCCCGCTGGCCGAATCGCAGATGCCGACCACCTTGCCACCCAGCACCGGCACAAGGGCCTCGGTGACCATGCCTGCCGGGTTGGTGAAGTTCAGCAGCCACGCCTGCGGGCAGCGGTCCCGCATGGCCGCGGCGAGCTCGAGCATTTTGGGGATGGACCGCAGCGCATAGGAGATGCCGCCGGCGCCCGTCGTCTCCTGGCCGAGCAGCCCCAGGTCAAGGGCGACCCGTTCGTCGGCACTCCGGCCGGCGGTGCCGCGGGGGCGGATGGCGGCAAACACCATGTCGGTGCCGTCGAGGGCTTCCGGCAGCGACGTGGTGGCCCGGACTGCGGGAGAGCCCCCCGGGGAAGCGCCGGACGCATCTTCCTGCGCCGCGAGCGACGCCAGCACAGCTTCGATGGCGGCGAGCCTGCCGGGGTCGACGTCGTACAGCACGAGTTCCCGGACCAGCCCCGCGAAGGGTCCGGAGCGTAACGCCCGGTAGACGAGCGGTACCCGGAACCCGCCGCCGCCGGCAATCATGAGCCGCATGCGGACAGTCTATTCACCCCCTGCGCCGCCCGGCGATGGGGCGTCTTTCCTGCCGCACGGGGACAGCGTAGTCTGCCTTACATGGACGCGACCCCGACGCGGCGATTCGATCCGCTTGCCTCCGTCCGAACCCCGACGGCGGAAGGTTTCGACCTGCTCCTGACCGGAACCGTGTTCCAGGACATCATCTTCACCGGGCTGCCGCACGCACCGGTGGCCGGAACCGAAATCTGGAGCGAAGGGATGGGCAGCTGCCCCGGCGGGGTGGCCAACCAGGCCATCGCCTCGGCACGGCTGGGACTGCGGACCGGGCTGGCCGCCGCCTTCGGCGATGACGGTTACGGTGACTACAACTGGAAGATCTTGGCCGGGCAGGAACACGTGGATCTGTCGCTGTCCCGTCGCATCCCCGGCTGGCACTCGCCCGTCACGGTCTCACTGAGCGTTGAGCAGGACCGGTCCATGGTGACGCACGGCCATCCTGCCCCCGTGAGCTCTACGGAACTGATCGGCTGCCCGCCGCCCGCGCTCGCCGCCGTCGCTGGCCTTGATGAGGAAATGGAGCCGTGGGTCCTCGATGCGCATAAGGCCGGAGTCCGGCTGTTCGGCGACGTCGGCTGGGACCCTACCGGGGTGTGGGCGCCCGCCCGGCTGGACAACCTGCAGTACTTTCACGCCTTTATGCCCAACCAGCGCGAGGCGATGGCGTTCACCGGGCGCGACAATCCGTGGTCTGCGCTTTACTCGCTCGCAGACAAGGTGCCTGTGGCGGTGGTGACCCTGGGCCCGCAGGGTGCCATGGCCGTGGACTCC
>JBKKDK010000422.1:0-12140 GCA_046708245.1 Arthrobacter sp. | reverse complement strand
TCCATGATGCCGGCCATCAAGTCCTCCTCCGAGGTCTACGGCACGGTCCACACCTCCCAGCTGCTGCGCGAAGTACCCGTCGCCGGCATCCTGGGCGACCAGCAGGCGGCGACGTTCGGCCAGGCCGCGTTCGACGCCGGCGAGGCCAAGAACACCTACGGCACCGGCTGCTTCCTCATCTTCAACACGGCCGAGGAAATCATCCATTCCAAGAACGGGCTGCTGACCACGGTGGGGTACAAGCTCGGCGACGCCGCGCCGCACTACGCCCTGGAAGGCTCGATTGCGGTCACCGGTTCACTGGTCCAGTGGCTGCGTGACAACCTCGGCCTGATCAGCACCGCCCCGGAAGTGGAGAAACTCGCCGCTTCCGTTGAGGACAACGGCGGCGTCTACATCGTCCCGGCGTTCTCGGGTCTCTTCGCGCCGTACTGGCGCTCGGACGCCCGCGGTGCAATTGTCGGCCTGACCCGCTTCGTCAACAAGAACCACATCGCCCGCGCGGCGCTGGAGGCGACCGCCTTCCAGACCCGCGAGGTCCTCGACGCCGTCAACGCAGATTCCGGTGTGCCGCTGACGGAGCTCAAGGTCGACGGCGGCATGGTCGCCAACGATGCGCTGATGCAGTTCCAGGCGGACATCCTGGGCGTCCCGGTGATCCGGCCCAAGGTCGTCGAGACCACCGCCCTCGGTGCCGCCTACGCCGCCGGTTTGGCCGTCGGCTTCTGGAAGGACCTGGGCGAGTGCTCAGCCAACTGGTCCGAGGACAAGCGCTGGGAACCGCAGATGGACCAGGCAGAGCGGGAGCGGCAGATGCGGCTCTGGAAGAAGGCCGTGACCAAGTCCATGGACTGGGTGGACGACGACGTGAAGTAGGGTCCTGTCCGCTACGACGAAGAGCTCCGGCCGGGGAACCCGGCCGGGGGTCGTTCTTGTGTGTCCCAGAGGTCCAAACCCCGCGCCCCCACAGCCCGCGGCGTCTTGGCGTAGACGTCCTTGCTGACCGTGTACCCGCGGTTGTCGATCTGCAGCGCCTGCGCGTTAACGCTCCTGAGCTCGGAGCTGCTGAGCTTCCTGATCTTGACGAGATCCATGAATTCCTGGTCCGCCCCGCCCACGGCCGTGACCTTGATCAGCCCGGTCTTCTGGGAATAGAACTTGCGCTGGTGGCCCGCGTTCGGCGGCTCCAGCGGGTTGAATTCATCGATCACCACGACGTCGCCGTAGCAACCCGTGGGCACGCAGACACGGAGGCCCTTGTCCAGAACGTCCCCGCAGTCCAGGAAGTCCACTCTGGGTGCGTAGGCCTGGACGTACGCGGGGGCATTCCGGCGCGGGTGGGCCGGCATGGCGATTCCGGCCTGGGCTTCGTCGATGCCGCTGATAAACGTACTCGGTGCGCCGATGAGCTTCCCGTTTTCATACTCTTCGGGGTACTCGCCAAACAGCCACACCGCTCCTTTCCGTGTCTCGGCGAAGAAGGCCAGTTCGGATTCGACCAGCTCGCCGTCGCTGTAGTCACGGTCCCACAGGACGAGCGTGTTGACGCCGTCGATCTTCTTGGTCAGCCCGGTCACCGTGTGGACGACGGTGTGCGTGCTGGTGCCTTCCGTGGCCGACACCACCTTACCCGTTGTCGTGTACTGCATTCCGGGTTCGAGCGGGAACCACCTGTTGTCAATCTCCGGAGTCGACGGGAACTTCGAGCGGTCAAAGTTGATCGCCGACCCCGGTCCGCAGAGTTCCTGTGGACCGGGCGCTCCCGCGGCTGGGGCGGCCGAAGCCGCCGTCAGCGTACCCAGCACCAGGAGGACCGCGGCGCCATGCGCCGTGAACCGTGTGTGTTGTGTGAACATCTCCTTGGTCCCTCCTGATAGCCGGGTAGCTGCGGTTAGACGGCGGCCGCCGGCTCGGGTGTGCGGGGCCGGCGCTCACGTGCCGGGCCCTTTTTCGCAAACCGCAAGTACAGCGACGGGACGATGAACAGGTTGACCAGCGTCGAGGTGACGAGGCCGCCCAGGATCACTACCGCCATCGGGTGTTCGATCTCATGGCCAGGGATGTTTCCCATGACCACGAGTGGCACGAGGGCCAGGGCGGTGGCGAGGGTGGTCATCAGGATCGGTGACAACCGCTCGGCCGCGCCACGCAGCACCAGGTCGCGGCCGAAGGGCATGCCCTCGAACTGCTCAAGGTGCTGGCAGTGGTTGATGAGCAAGATGCCGTTGCGGGCAGCAATACCCATCAACGTCAGGAAGCCCACAAGCGACCCCAGGGACAAGATGCCACCGCTCATGTGCGCGGCGATAATGCCGCCCACAAGGGCTACCGGCAGCGTCAGGATGGCAAGAACCGCCAGCCGCCAGCTGCGGAACGCCGCCTGGAGCAGCAGGAACACCACGATGACCGCGCCGATCGAGTACAGCAGCAGGCGTTGTGTAGCGGCCTGGCGTTCGGCGTATTCGCCGAGCACAACCGCTTCGTAGCCGACCGGGAACTCAACCGCCTTCATCTCGGATTCGAGCTTCTCGACGACCTTCGCCAGATCGCCTTCCTTGACGTTGGCACTGACGTCGATGCGCCGGGACCCCTCCGAACGCTCAATCACGTTCGGTGTGGGCTTAACCGAGATCGTTGCGACGTCGGCCAACCGGATCTTCTGCCCGCTCGGCGTATCGAGCGGGAGGTTCTCGATGTCCGTGACGCTTGTCCGGATTTCCGGCGGGCTCCAGACCTGGACGTCGTAGGCCTTGCCGTCCCGGTAAATGTCGCCCACTTCCTCGCCGGCAACCAGGGTGGCTGCGGCGCGGCGAACGTCGCCCGGCTTCAGCCCGTAGCGGTTGGCGGCGTCCAGGTTCACTTCCACGTTGACCTGCGGAATGTTGGCCTGGAGAGCCACTTTCGCCCCCAATGCTCCCTCGATGCCGCCCAGGATGGTCTTGAGCTTGTCCGCCTCCTTTTTCAGGACAGCCAGGTCATCGCCGTACACGCGGATGACGACGGCGTAGCCCGTGCCTGTCAGGACCTCCCGGATACGCTCCTTGAGGTAGGTCTGGACGTCCCGGACTATGCCGGGATAGCCGTCGACCACTTCCTGAACTGCCGCGAGTGTCTCGTCGTAGTCGACCGAGGGGTCGACGCTGATCCAGTTTTCACCGAAGTAGACGCCCACCACCTCATCGGCGTTGAACGCCTGTCCGGTGTGCGCCCCGCAATTGTTCACCCCCGGGATCGTCATGAGTTCCTTGCAGGCCAGCTCGCTGACGCGGACTTCCTCCGAGTTGGATGTGCCGGGCTGGGTGAGCCAGTGCATCAGGAAGTCCCGTTCCTTGAACGACGGCAGCAGCGACTGCCCCAGCAACGGGGCCGCCACAATACCGACGACACCCAAGGCGCCCAGGGCAAGGTACCCCGGAACGGGCCGGCGGACGATGGGGCGCAGAGCGTTGGCGTACCAGCGCTTCAGGACCCTGACGACCGGCGGGTCGCGGTCCTCCAGCTTGGCGTTCCGGAGGAAGATGTACGCCATTGCCGGGGTGACTGTGAGCGCCACGATCATGGACGCCATCACTGCGAGGGTGTACGACGTGGCCAACGGCCGGAAGAAGGCCCCCGTCAGCCCGTCCAGGAAGAAAATCGGCACCGTGGCAGCGACGATGATGAGGGTGGCGTACACAATCGGTCCGCGGACCTCGAGCGAGGCGTTGACCACCACCCTGGCCGTGCTTCCGGTGCCGCCACTTGCCCTGTGCTGCCGGAGCCGTCGAACGATGTTTTCGACGTCGATGATGGCATCGTCGACCACCACCCCGACGGCAATCACCAACCCCGCAAGCACCATCGTATTAATAGTGCCTCCGGTCCAATACAACACGAGGGCCGCGGCCATGAGCGACAACGGGATGGCCGTCACGCTGACCAATGCAGTCCGCCATTGGAAGAGGAAGACGCTCAGCACGAGGATGACCAGAAGGCATCCGAGCAAGAGCGCCACGCCCAGGTTGCCCAGGGATTCCTCGATGAACGTCGCCGGCCGGAAGATGGCGGTGTCCACCGCGATCCCGGTGAGGCCGGGTTCGAGCTGCTTCATCGCCTCTTCGACTCCACGCGTCACTTCGAGCGTGTTGCCCCATGGGAGCTTCTCGACGATCAGCATGAGTCCCGGGCCGCCGTTGATGACCGCGTCACCGATCAGCTGCTGATGGTCCTCCACAACGTTGGCGACGTCCGAGAGTCGAAGCGGGGGCTGGCCCTCGCGCTCCGCCACCGCCACCTTCGCCAGCTGTTCCGGCGACGTGATGGGCTGGACGTGCCGGATGCCCATGGTCTGGCTGGGCGTGTCGATTGCTCCGCCGGTTCCGATCAGGGCACCGGGCGAATACTGCAACAGCCCCGCGTCGAGGGCGTCCCCGGTGGAGGTCATCACCGTTTCCAGCGTGACATTGTTGGCAGCCAGCTTCTTGGGATCAACCTGCACCTGAAGCATCTGGAGGCGTTCGCCCCAGATTGCCACGTTGGCCACGCCCGGAACCCGGAGCAGGTGCGCCCGGATGTTCCAGTACGAGATCATGGACATTTCGATCATGGACCGGGTGTCCGAGGACAGCCCGATCTTCATGACACGGCTGGTGGAGGACAACGGCTGCAGCATCAGCGGCGGCGCCGCCCACGTGGGCAGCGTTGGTATGACCGTTGCCATCCGCTCCGACACCAGTTGCCTGGCCGTGAGCAGATCCGTGCCGTTCTCGAATTCCATGACGATCGACGAGAGCTGGGGTACCGACTTCGACCGCATATGGTGGAGGCCGTCGATGCCGTTGAAGGCCTCTTCCAAGGGAACGGAGACGAGCTCTTCGACTTCAGCGGCGGTGAGTCCCAGGCAGGCTGTCTGGACCTCGACCTTCGGCGGCGCAAACTCGGGGAACACGTCCACCGAGGCACTGCTGAGCTGCGAGCTGCCTACGATCATCAACGCCGCCGCCATCGCGATGATGATTGATCTGAACCTGAGGCTTGCTGCGACTATCCGGCGCATGTCATTTGCCTGTATTGAATTCGGCGCCGAACAGTTCAGCCGCGCCTACCGTGACCACCATGGTTCCTGCCGGCGGGCCGGCGGTGGCTGTGACCACGCCGGATGCCACCTTGCTGACGGCGACCTCCTGGCGCTCGTAGACCCTCGGACCGGGGTTGGTGTATACCCAGGTTTTGCCATTGGCGTCGTACATCAAGGCCCCGTAGGGAATCAACACCTCAGTTCCGGTTCCCGCCGTCACGGGCTCGGTTTTGAGGTCGAGCCGGGTCACGCCGCGCTCCGTCAGGGTCAGCTTCGCGATGCCGGTGGTTGCATTCTTCTCCACTTTGGCCGGCGCCTCACCCAAGGCAGCCGGAGCTGCAACGGGTGCGGCGCACGCCGGGAGGGAAAACACGAGGGCTGCACAGACAGCGGCCGCCAGGGGCAGGCGCCGTTGGGGCTTTTGGCTGGTCATTTTGCTTCCACCTTTTCCTGCATAACGGGCTGAACGGGCATTTCCGATTCGTAGACTTCCGACCACTCCTCGGGTGCGGTGCGGGGACCGAACCACAGCGTCAGGAGAGGGAACACCAACAGCGCCACAAGCGTCGTGGTGACGAGGCC
This sequence comes from Arthrobacter sp., assembly GCA_046708245.1. Lineage (GTDB taxonomy): Bacteria > Actinomycetota > Actinomycetes > Actinomycetales > Micrococcaceae > Arthrobacter. The sequence goes on along the minus strand of JBKKDK010000422.1, from coordinate 6,502 downwards.
GCCAGCAATGATCAGCAGCATCGGGACGATCAGGGCCTGGCCGACGGTTCCTCCGAGGAGGGCCGGCGGAATCAGGACCAGCACTGTGATGAGGGCCGACTTGAGGACCGGCGAGACCCGCTCGCGGGCCGCCCTCAGGACGACCTCTGTGCGCGACGTGTGCGGCGCGGAACGCCACAGCTCATCCGCCCTGCCGGACAACAGGACCGCGTTGCGGGCAGCGATGCCCAGCACCGCAGCAAAAGCGGTCAACGAGAGCCAGGACAGCGACGCAGCGCCGGTCCAGCCGGCCACTGCGGCGCCTGATAGCGCTGCCGGAAGTGCCAGGAAGAGGGCGAGGGCCAGCTTCCAGCTCCGCACTGCGGTCTGAAGCAGAAGCAGTATGCCCAGCAGGGCAGCCGCTGCAAGCCACAGCACCACAGCGTCCGCATCGCGCAGTTCGCTGTACTTCGCGGGAATTTCTGCGTGGTATTCGAGCGGGAACTGAATCTGCTTGATTGCCGCTTCAATATCGCGCTGGACGTCGGCCAACGGCCGTCCGCTGACGTCGGCTACGACGTCGATCCGCCGTGAGGTGGCATCGTGCTGGATGACAACCTCGTTGGGGACCATCCGGACCGCGGCGATCTCACCCAGCTGGACGTGGCCGCCGTTGGGGGTGTCGAGGAGCAGTTCGCGGATGCTCGTCAGGTCATCCCTGACGTCAAGCGCACCCCGCACGACGACCTCGAACACCTTCTGCTGTTCGAAGAGGTTGCCCACGATCACGCCCTGCATCAGCGTGGCAGCGGCGCGCCTGGCGTCGCCGGGCTTGATGCCGACCTTTTGTGCTGCCTCGAGGTTGACCTCGACCTCCACGATAGGCGTCATGGCCGCGGCGTTGATTGCCGGGTTCTGCACGCCGCTGATGCTCTCAAGGGCCTTCCGGACTTCTTCCGCCTTTTCCCGCAGGATCGGCATATCAGTGCCGTAGACCCGGACCGCGAAGCCCGGTTCCATGCTGTTGCGCATGTTGCCGACCTCCTGTTGGGAGTAGTTTGAGACGTTGTTGGCAATACCCGGGTAACCCTGGACCACTTCCCGGATTGCCTGCTCGGTGTCGCTGAAGTCGGCATCGGCGGCGATCGACACCCAGAGTTCGGCTGAATTGTTGCCGACAACCTGGTCCGAGCTGATGGCACGGCCGATATGTCCGCCGACGCCGGATACGCCCGGCAGTGCCCGCAGCTCATCGGAAGCCTTGGATGCCACGCGGCGGACCTCGTCAGTGGACGTGCCTGCAGCGGTGTCCCACTGGACCAGCAGTGTCCTGTCCGGCAGGGTGGGAATGAGCGGCCGGTTGCCGATCAGTTGTGATCCGGCAGCGAGGCCCAGGGCCCCGATGACGGCCACGGCGACCAGGCTGAGGGCCCGGCGGGAACGGACGCCCTGGAGCGCACGGTCGTAGGAGGCCCGGGCCCGCGAGGTGGACGCCGACTCCTTCGCGTGCGCAGTTTCGCGCGGAAGCAGCATCTGCGCCAGAACCGGTGTCACGGAGAGGCCGACGAGCAGCCCGGCCGCAAGAGCCAGCGCCAGCGCCCAGAAGAGCGGCTGGAAGAACGATCCGCCGACACCGGTCACAAACAGCGTGGGAACCAGGGCGACCAGCATGATGAGTGCGGCATGGAAAAGCGGTGTGCGGATCCCGCGGACCACGTTGGTGATACGTGACCTCAGCGTCACGTCGGTTTCCGTGGCCACCGTGATCAGGGGCCGGCGGCGCTGTGCCTGCACGTCCTCCACAATGTCGCCGACGATCACGGATATACCCAGCAGAAGGCCCAGCAGAATCGTGATGTTGAGCGTGGCGTTTTGCGAGAAAAGCACTACGGCCGCCGTCAGGACGGTGGTGGCGATCGCCACGAGTGCGATCACGGCGACCCGCCAGGAACGGAAGAGCAGCCAGAACAGCGCCACTGCGATCAGCAGGCTGATCAGCAGCGCTACACCAAGACCATCCACGGTGTCCTGAACGGCCGTGGCCGGACGAAACACGGTGGTGTCGATCTCGATGCCGGTGAGTCCGGGTTCCATGTCCTTCAGGGCGGCCTCAATGTCCTTCGTGACCTGCACGGTGCTGGTTCCGGGGAACTTTTCAACAACCAGCATGAGGCCCGCATCCTGGCCGACGACGGCGTCGCCAATCAGGGGCTGGTGGTCTTCCTTGACCCGGGCGATGTCACCGAGCAGCATCGGCGTGGGGGCGTCCTCCACGCTTACTTTGGCCAAATCCGCCGGCGTGCGGATCGGAAGGACGTGCTGGATGCCCAAACGCTGGCTGGGGGACTCCACGAATCCGCCGGTGCCCGGCGTCGAGGCCTCAAGGAAGCTCAACGGCGAGACCCAGACGGCGTTGCCGGTGGTCCGAATGATTTGCTCCAGGGTGAGCCCCCTGTCGCGCAGCTGCGTGGGAGTGACCTCAACCTGCAGCTGCTGTTCACGCTGGCCCCAGATGGACACGTTCGCCACACCCGCAATGCCGACCAGCCGCGGCTTGATCTTCCACCGCGCCAGGACGGACATTTCGATGCCCGAGAGCTGCTTGGAGTTCAACTTGACCATCAGCACACGGCTGGTGGAGGACATCGGCTGCATAATCAGCGGCGGGGACGAAACGTTCGGCAGGGCGTGCGCCTGGGTCATCCGTTCCGCCACCAGCTGGCGGGCGCGGAGGAGATCCGTGCCCGGCTCAAAAACGAGTTCAATGGACGACAGCCCCGGTACGGATTTCGACCGGATCTCATCCAGCCAGGCCACTCCATTCAGGAGATCGGCCTCCATCGGGGAGGTAATGAGCTGTTCAACTTCGACAGCCGAGAGGCCAAGGGCCTCCGTCTGGATCTCGACCTGCGCCGGCGCGAACTCGGGCATGGTGTCCACGGCCATGCGTGGAACGTTCACAACGCCGAAGGCGATCAGGCCGGCGGCGAGCGCGAGAACCAGGATGCGGAACTGCAAACTGAACCGGGTCACCCAGCCAAACATGGCTAACCCTTTTCCTGGCTGCTGCCGGTGGCATAGTCGCACGGGGCCGCAGGAATGTTTTGTTGCAGGACAGAAATGCGCAATAGATACATGTCAGGCTCCTCAACCCGAGACCTTTTTGCGAATCCCCCCAGAGATCTTGGGAGAATAGTGTTCCTAATCAAAGCGTTTGGCAAGATGCCCGAATTTCCCTTTTACCACGGTATTTCGGGCCGCCGAAACCGTCATAGTATTGTTTTTTTCCGGCCGGAAGCGGGTTACCCGAAGGGGCGGACCAGCCTACTCGGACCGGAACCTTTTTCTACCTGCTAGTTTATTCGGACTACTTGGGAGGAAATTTTCCTTACTCGACCCGTCACCGGAAATATTGAGTAAGTAAGATATTTATCTAAGTGCGGCATTTGTAACAATTTGAAGGCGCGGCCTGACGGATATTCCCGCGGCAGGCGCAGCGATGCCTGCCTGCGGGCTGCGCACGGCCGCCGCCGCGGGGCGGAAAGCGCCAGGCGGGACGCCCACGCCCTGCCCGCGATCGAGCCGGAGGCGCTAAAGTAGTTCTATGCGTGCGCTCCTTCTGCTTAGCTAGCCGCCCGGCATCCCGACGGAAACTCGGATTGTCGAGCGGCAGCCCCTCCGTGTCGAGGGGCTTTTGTGTGTCTGGCACCCTTTAGGGCCGGCAGCAGGGGAGCAGGGGCCAGAGTGGTGGTGGCCCGGCGGCAAGGACTTGACGGTAATCAGGCTTGAAGAACAGAAGAGGCCAGCAGTGAGCGTTCAGCCGGAGACAGAAACCGGAACAGCAGGAATCGGAACGGAAAGCCCCGAAGAGGGTGCCTACAGCTTCGCGGCGATGGAAGCCAAGTGGCCGCAGGTCTGGGAGGACCTCAAGGTCTTCACGCCCCTTGACGACGGTTCCAAGGAACGCCGCTACGTGCTGGACATGTTTCCGTACCCTTCCGGCGACCTGCACATGGGCCACGCCGAAGCGTTCGCGATGGGCGACGTCGTCGCCCGTTACCTGCGTCAGCAGGGTTACGACGTGCTCCACCCGATCGGCTGGGACTCCTTCGGGCTCCCCGCTGAAAACGCCGCGATCAAGCGGAACGCCCACCCCAGCGAGTGGACCTACGCCAATATCGAGACCCAGGCGGCGTCGTTCAAGCGCTACGCCATCTCCGCTGACTGGTCCCGCCGGATCCACACCTCGGACCCGGAGTACTACCGCTGGACGCAGTGGCTGTTCACGCGGTTCTACGAGCGCGGCCTCGCGTACCGCAAGGATTCGCCGGTCAACTGGTGCCCCAAGGACCAGACCGTGCTGGCCAACGAACAGGTGGTCAACGGAGCCTGCGAGCGGTGCGGCACCCCGGTCACCAAGAAGTCCCTGAACCAGTGGTACTTCAAGATCACCGACTACGCGGACCGCCTGCTCGATGACATGGACGAGCTGCGCGGACATTGGCCCGAGCGCGTCCTGGCCATGCAGAAAAACTGGATCGGCCGCTCCGAGGGCGCCCACGTCCGCTTCGTGATCGAGGCCGACGCCGGGCTGCCCGCCAGGGAAGTCACGGTCTTCACCACCCGCCCGGACACCCTGTACGGAGCCACGTTCTTCGTCGTCGCAGCCGACGCGCCGCTCGCCGTCGAGCTGGTGACCGGGGAGCATGCCGCAGCCCTGGCCGCGTACCGCGAGCAGGTCAAGGCGTTGTCGGAAATCGAGCGCCAGTCCACGGAGCGCGAGAAGACCGGCGTGTTCACCGGCCGGTACGCCACCAACCCGTTGAGCGGCGAAAAGCTGCCCGTCTGGGCTGCCGACTACGTCCTGGCCGAGTACGGCACGGGCGCGATCATGGCCGTTCCGGCCCACGACCAGCGTGACCTCGACTTCGCCCGGACCTTCGATCTGCCAGTCCGGGCCGTCCTGGACACCGGCGAAGAGGATCCGGCCGCCAGCGGCGTGGCGACGTCGGGCGAGGGCACACTGATAAACTCCGGCGCGCTGGACGGCCTGCCCAAGGCAGAAGCCATCCCGGCCGCCATCGAGATGCTGCTCCAGCAGGGCACCGGGGAGAAGTTCGTGAACTTCCGGCTGCGCGACTGGCTGCTGAGCCGGCAGCGCTTCTGGGGCACCCCGATTCCGATCATCCACTGCCCTGCCTGCGGCGAGGTTCCGGTGCCGGACGAGCAGCTGCCGGTTGAACTGCCGGCGGGGCTCCGCGGCGAGGACCTGTCGCCGAAGGGCACGTCACCGCTGGCCGCGGCCGAGGCCTGGGTCAACGTCGAGTGCCCGGAGTGCCACGGACCGGCCAAGCGGGACACGGACACGATGGACACCTTTGTGGACTCGTCCTGGTACTTCCTGCGGTTCGTCTCCCCGCAGTACACCGACGGACCGTTCGATCCCGCGAAGATCAATGACTGGATGCCGGTCGGCCAGTACGTCGGCGGTGTCGAGCACGCCATCCTGCACCTGCTCTACGCACGGTTCTTCACGAAGGTCATCCACGACCTGGGCCTGATCGAGGCCGACGAGCCGTTCCGGGCCCTGCTGAACCAGGGACAGGTGCTCAACGGCGGCAAGGCCATGAGCAAGTCACTGGGCAACGGTGTGGACCTCAGCGAACAGCTGGACAAGTTCGGCGTCGACGCGGTCCGGCTGACCATGATCTTCGCCTCCCCGCCGGAGGACGACGTCGACTGGGCGGACGTCTCGCCGTCGGGTTCCGCGAAGTTCCTGGCCCGCGCCTGGCGGCTGGGGCAGGACGTCACCAGCGCACCCGGCGTCGACTTCGCCACTGGTGACCGTGCCCTGCGCGCTGTCACCCACCGCACGATTGCCGACGCCGCGGCGCTGCTGGACAACAACAAGTTCAACGTCGTTGTGGCGAAGCTGATGGAGCTGGTCAACGCCACCCGCAAGACTATCGACGCAGCCGCAGGCGCAGGCGGAGCCGACCCGGCGGTCCGCGAGGCCGCCGAGGCCGTCGCGGTGATCCTCAGCCTGTTCGCGCCCTACACGGCCGAGGACCTGTGGAACGTCCTGGGGCACCCGGCCTCGGTAGCGAATGCCGGCTGGCCCGCCCACGACGAGGCGCTGCTCGTGCAGGACACGGTCACCGCCGTCGTCCAGGTCCAGGGCAAGGTGCGGGACCGCCTTGAGGTTTCCCCCGGGATCGGCGAGGACGAACTGCGCGAGCTGGCCCTGGCTTCGGACAACGTCCAGCGTGCACTCGAGGGGCGCGGCATCCGCACTGTCATTGTGCGGGCGCCTAAGCTGGTCAACATCGTGCCGGCCAGACCGGACGCGCCATTCACTAGCGGCCGCCGGCCCAACCCGGCCGCCCCCCCCCCCCGGGCGGGGGTTCCCCCCGGGCGCCCGGCCACCATCGCGTGCCCGGACAGCAAGCGCAGACAGCAGGAGGTGCTTCGTGCCCCACCGCGACCCCGCAGGGTGGCCGTGGCTGAAGGAGCGCCTCAGCGG
>JBKKDK010000421.1:0-3053 GCA_046708245.1 Arthrobacter sp. | reverse complement strand
GCATCGCCCCGGGCGCGCCTGGCCCTGCTGGCCATCGTGGCTGCGCACGGCTGCATGGTGGCCGTCATGTCGATGACGCCGCTGCATCTCCAGCTGGTGAGTGAAGGGCCGCTGGCCGGCATGCCGGCCGGCCACGCGCACACCGCAAGCACCGATGTCCTGGTGCTTATCGGGTTCACCATCTCCCTGCACATCGCCGGCATGTTCGCGCTGTCCCCGGTGATGGGCTGGCTCACGGACAAAGCGGGCCGCCGGACCGTGATCATCCTGGGACACGGACTGATCCTGCTCGCGGTCTGTGTGGCCGGGTTCGGGCAGCAGCAGCCCGTCCTGGTGACGGTGGGGCTGGTCCTGCTGGGGCTCGGCTGGTCCGCGGCCACCATCGCAGGGTCCACCCTGCTGGCAGAAAGCGTCGCGGCCGAGGACCGGGTCCTCGTCCAGGGCGTGGCTGACACCCTGATGGGAGCCGCCGGGGCCGTCGGCGCCGGGTTCTCCGGGATCGTGATGAGCGGTGTCGGTTACCAGGGTCTCAACCTGGCGGCGGCAGTCCTCGCCGCGGCCGTCCTGGCCATCGCCGTCCCGGCCGCGGTCCGGGGCCGGGACCGCCCACCCGTGGCCGCCCGCCGGCAGTCGGGTCAGTAGCGGATCGAGCGGGTCATGCCCAACAGCCGGGCAAAAATCCCTTCGCCGTCGTCGGAGATGCCGTCGTGGTGGAAGTCCGCGGACTCCCAGACCTGCAGGCCGCGGACCAGGGCCGCCGTCTCCAGCGACAACTCCCGGTCCACGTAGATGTCGTTGCTGTAGACGGCCGCGGCCACCGGGACGCTGTTCAGCGCCAGCCGGTCCTGGTCGTAGAGCGGCGCCCAGTCGGCCTTCTCCGCCAGCAGTTGCGCGACGTTCCGCAGCGGGCGCAGCGCCGGGTCCTGTTCGAAGTACCAGGGGTAGACCATCTCGCCGGTGAGCAGCGGTTCCGCCGCGTCCGGCAGGAACTCCGGGAAGCCCTGCAGCACGCGCCAGGCCGCCCAGTCGGTCGCCTCGGCCTGCGCGTAGATGGATTCGTGCATCAAGGCGTACAGCGGGTTGCTGCTCCGGGACACCAGCCCCGCGACCTGGTCGAGGAAGGCATCCGAGAGCCGGTCGCCGTCGGGCGTGCTGGTAAAGGCGTCCTCCAGCAGGTGATGGAGGGCGTCCACCCGCGTGTTGCCGCCGAGGAACGAGCCCACCATCTGGAAGCGCTCCACGGTCAGGCGTTCGCCGCTGGGCAGGAGTTCCTCCGTCCCGCGCAGGTGGCCGGCGATCCGGGTGACGGCCGCACGGTCCTCGGGATACCAGGAAAAGTATTCGGCGTTCCGGGCCGCGACGCGCTGGAAGGTGGCCTGGTACACGCGGTCCGCCGGACCCGTCAGCGGAGCCAGGCCGCCCGTGATGAGGGCCTCGCGCAGGCCCTCGGGGGCAAAGGAGAGGTAGCTCAGGGCGCAGAACCCGCCATAGCTCTGGCCGTAGATCGTCCAGGGCGAAGAGCCGAGGGCGTGCCGGATGGCCTCCGCATCCGCCACGATGGCGTCCGCCCGGAAATGCGCCAGGTACGCCGCCTGGTCAGCGCCGTTGCCGCGCAGCGGCAGCGTGTTCCGGTCAATCGCGGAGGACAGCCCGGTGCCGCGCTGGTCCAGCATCAGGATGCGGAAGTCCTTGGCGGCGGCCTTGCTCCAGCCGCTGAGGCTTGTGAGCCTGTTCCCGCGGCCGCCGGGGCCACCCTGCAGGTAGAGCAGCCAGGGCAGTTGCGCGGCCTCCTGTTCGGAGTGGTCCGCGGAGACGTACTCTCGGGCAAACACCGTGATGGTTTCGCCGGGGGCATGACCGGCGCCGCCGAAGTGGTCCAGGGGCACCTCGAAGTAGTGTTCGGCGGTGCGCATGCCGCGGTATTCGTGCCGCGCCTTGACGGTGTGCGGGACGGCAGGCCTGGCGGCTTCGAGGACGTCCGCCGCGGCGAGCCCGGTCACCGGCAGGTCAGCCACCCGGCGGTCAGCCACGGGCGTGGGCCGGGCGGGCCGTGCCGAAAGATTCCAGCGCGTCGCCGGTGAGCCGGAAGGTGGACCACTCCTCCATTGGGGCGGCGCCGAGGCTCCTGTAGAAGTTGATCGAGGGTTCGTTCCAGTCCAGGACGCTCCACTCGACGCGCGCGTATCCACGCTCGACGGCGGTCGCGGCCAGGTGCTGCAGGAGCGCCTTCCCGTGGCCGGCGCCGCGGGCCTCGGGCATCACGTACAGGTCCTCGAGGTAGATGCCGTGGACGCCTTCCCACGTCGAGTAGTTCAGGAACCACAGCGCAAAGCCCTGGACGTCGCCGGCGTCGTTTTCGGCCATCGTGGCGAACACCCGGGGGTGCTCGCCGAACAGCACGCCGGCGAGCAGCTCCGGGGTGTTCCGGACCGCGTCCGGCTCCTTTTCATAGCTGGCCAGGTCATGGATCATCTGCAGGATAGCGGGGACATCGTTCGCCGTCGCGGGCCGGATTACACTCATCATTCGAGTTTACTAGCGACTACAGCCGGTTGACGTTGGTCACCCGCACGACGGCGGTGCCGGTCTCGTCGGACTCCGCGAGGTCCACCTCGGCCGAGATGCCCCAGTCCTGGTTGCCGGCCGGGTCCTCGAAGATCTGGCGGACCTTCCACGTGCCGGGTTCCTCGGTGATGATCAGCAGTCCCGGTCCACGGGCGTCCGGGCCGGTGCCGATGTCGTCGTGCTCGTCGAAGTAGTCGTCCAGGGCGTCTTCCCAGCGTTCGGCGTCCCAGCCGGACCCGCCGTCGAGCTCGCCCAGGGCGGTGGCCGCCTCGTCCGCGAACAGCTCGACCCGGCGGAACATCTCATTGCGGACCATCACCCGGAAGGCGCGGACGTTGGAGGTCAACGACGGCGGCGGCGGCGGGGGAGCGTCGTGCGGCGTCGGCGCCTTGCCGGACGTGAGCTCCTCCCACTCGTCCAGCAGGCTGGAATCGACCTGCCGTACAAGTTCGCCCAGCCAGGCGATGAGGTCTTCCAGGTCCTCCCGG
>JBKKDK010000420.1:0-3428 GCA_046708245.1 Arthrobacter sp. | reverse complement strand
GCCACGTAGTCCAGGATTGCCACGGTGCCCCCGTAGCGCTCCACTGCCCGGGTTTCCACCAGCATCTCCGGGGTGTAGTCGCCGCCCTTGGCGTAGATCTCGGGCCGAAGCTCCTCGATGAGTGCCGCCGGGGTGGGCTCGTCGAAGACCGTGACATAGTCCACGCAGCTGAGGGCAGCGATCACGGCGGCCCGGTCCGCGACGGTGTTGATGGGCCGTTCGGGCCCCTTCAGCTGCCGGACCGAATCATCGCTGTTTAATGCCACCACCAGGATGTCCCCGAGCTGCTTGGCCTGGTTGAGGTACCGGGTGTGACCGCGGTGCAGGACATCAAAGCAGCCGTTGGTGAGCACAATCCGCTGCCCCTCGGCCCGGTGGCGGCCGATATGCCGGGCAAGGTCCCGGGCGTCGAGGGCGGTGTCAGCGAAGCTGGCCAGATGGCGGCCGAGGTCTTCCGCGGTGCACACGGACGTTCCGGTCCGGCGGACCACGATGTCTGCTGCCGCCTGGGCAAGGTCCACGCTGGTGGTCAGCGGCAGCGAGGCGGCCCGGGCCAGGGTGAGCATGGCGACGAAGGTATCCCCCGCCCCGGAAGCCTTCTTCTCCTCGACGGGTGTGGCCCAGGTTCGGTGGACCTCGCCGGACGTAGGCAGGAGGATGGCCCCGTCCCGGTCCAGGGTCACCACCACGGCGGCTGCACCCGTTGCGCCGAGCAGCTCCCGGCGGTGGCCGACGACGACGGCGGGACGCCCGGCGCTGTCCAGCTTCAGCCCCAGCAGCCCGGCAGCCTCCTGAGCATTGGGCGTGGCCAGTTCCGGCCTGAGGGCGGCCCAGGACCGGGGATCGTGGGCATCGACGACGGCCAGCAGGGACGCCGGACGCGCTGCCAGGGTTGCGATGACGGTGTCTTTCACTTCCCCGCGGAGGGCCCCGGTCCCGTAGTCGCAGATCACGACGGCGTCCTGGTCCCGGAGGGCCTCCGGGATGGACACTGCCAGGGCGGTGAGGGCGTTCGCGGGGATCCCGGGGGCTATGTCATCGAAGCGCAGCAGCAGCTGGCCGCCGCTGCTGATCCTCGTCTTTGTGGTGGTGCCCAGGCCCGGAACCCGGCGGACCCATGAGGTGTCCACCCCGGCCGCCTCCACCTGCCGGAGCAGTTCCCCGCCTGCCTCGTCGCAGCCAACGACGCTGACGAGGCGTACCCTCGCCCCAAGTGCGGCCAGGTTCACGGCGGTGTTCGCGGCACCGCCGGGGGCGAAACTGCGCTGGCCGATGTCCACCACGGGTGCCGGCGCTTCACGGCAGAATCTTTCGATCGTGCCGCTCCACCAGCCGTCCAGCATCGCGTCCCCGATGACGGTGACGGCGGGACCGATCTCGGCAAGCCGGCCGGGAAGCCACTCCGCCAAGCCGCGCTGGCCCGCAAGATTCCCGCCGTATGCAGACATGGCTCTCCTTCGGTTTCGGTGGCTTTCGGGATCTCCTATGACCCAACACGTACCCCGGCGGCGGCAGGTTTACACCCCCGGTTCCGCCCGGATTCCGCCGGAGGCTCCCGAAGAAATTAAGCAACGGTGGACGGTAGCCACCGGTCCCCGGCGGGAACTATGGTGGCGGCACGGCCGGCGCCAGTCCGGGTGGCCCGCCGCGGGGCGCGAGGGCAGGTACCGACACCGGGAGGACTTGATGGCTCAATCCGACGCGGCGGAATCCGGGTGGGGCGTGGGACCGGTACTGGCGAAGTTCGGCCAGGTTTCACGGATCGCGGTGTTGCGCGGAGGCGGGCTGGGCGACCTGCTGTTTGCGCTGCCTGCGGTCGCTGCGCTCCGGGCGGCCTACCCGGAAGCCTCTGTCACCGTGCTGGGGACCCCCATCCATCGGGACCTGGCTGGCAGCACCTCGGGTCCGGGATATGGCGTCCGCATCCTGCCGTATGCCGAGGGCGTCCGGCCGGGACCGGAAGATCCTGTGGCGCTGGAGGCCTTTTTCGCTGAGATGCAGCGGGAAAGGTTCGACCTCGCCGTGCAGCTGCACGGCGGGGGGCGCTTCTCCAATCCGTTCCTGCTGCGGCTGGGCGCCCGGCACACCGTGGGCACCCGGACCCCTGATGCCGCCTGCCTGGAGCGGAACCTGCCCTATGCCTACTACCAGCACGAACCGCTGCGCGCCTTGGAGGTCGCCGGCCTTGCGGGCGCTCCCCCGGCCGGGCTGGAGGCCAGGCTCCGGCCTCTGGACCGCTACGCCGCACAGGTGGACCTGTTATTGGGCGGCGAATCCCCGGTTGTGGTGATCCACCCCGGGGCGACGGATCCGCGCCGCCGCTGGCCGGCGCGGAATTTCGGCGAGGTGGCGGCGGCCTGCGCGGCAGACGGCTGCCGGGTGCTGGTGGTGGGCACCCGGGACGAACAAGGCCTGGCAGCGGCGGTGGTGGAGGCCGCGTCCTCGCCGCGCGTGGTCTCGCTGGCCGGTGAGCTGGAGCTCGGGGCCCTGGCGGCGCTGCTGGCCGCGGCGTCCGTCCTGGTGGGCAACGACAGCGGTCCCCGGCACCTGGCCCAGGCACTGGGCACCCCGACGGTGGGACTGTACTGGGCCGGGAACCTCATCAACGCCGGCCCGCTGGGCCGGAGCCGGCACCGGGTGCACCTGTCGTGGCTGACGCACTGCCCGGAGTGCGGGGCCGACGTCACGCAGGTCGGCTGGACGGCCCCGCGCTGCCCGCATGAGGGCACCCTGCTGGCCGGCATTTCCGCCGGGGACGTGTACCAGGACGTGCGAATGTTTACGGCCAGGAGCCCTCTTCCGCGGGGCAGATGAGCAGCTCGCGGACTTCACATCCCTGGGGCTGCGAGAGCACAAAAAGTACGGCCTGGGCCACGTTGGCGGGATCGTTGAGTTTCGAATCATCCTGCGGCTTGTACTGCTCGGGCCGGTCGTCGAAGAACCGGGTCCTCATCCCGCCCGGAATCAGCGTGGTCACGCCGATTTCGCCGCCGGTTTCCGCGGCCAGGGCGTGGCTGAACCCCACAACGCCGAACTTTGAGGCGCAGTAGGCGGAGGCCTCCGGCAGCGCCCTTTTCCCCAGAGTCGAGGCTACGGTCACCACGCGCCCGCGGGACGCCTTCAAGAACGGCAGCGCCGCGCGGACCACGGACACAGTGCCCAGGAGATTGACGAAGATGACCTGTTCCCAGTCGTCGGCCGGGACGTCCTCCAGTTTTCCGCACCGGTCGATACCGGCGGCGGTGACCACCGCGTCCAGTCCGCCGAGGGTTTCGGCTGCCTGGGTGACGGCCTCGCTGACGGCCATCCTGTCCGCGACGTCCACTTCGAAGGCCTTCGCCGCGGAGACGGTGCGGACATCCCGGTCCAGCACTATGGGTGTCCCGCCGGCCTTCAGCACGGCGTCGACGACGGCGGCACCGAGTCCG
>JBKKDK010000419.1:0-3620 GCA_046708245.1 Arthrobacter sp. | reverse complement strand
TCAAGAACGAATGCATCCGCAAAGGCAGCCCCTTCCTGAAAGGCCCGCTCAAGCAGCTCGCCGAGGTGGAGAAAGCCACCATGGACTGGGTCGACTGGTACAACACCACCCGGCTCCACAGCACCCTTGCCATGGTCCCACCCAACGAATTCGAGCAAAACTACTACGCTAATTTAGACGCCTCATCAGACGACGAGAACACCAGCAAGAAGACGGCCTAAAACCCGGCACGGTTCAAAACGCTAGGGATACGAGACGGAGGGAGTAGGCCGCATCCTCGCTACGAGCCGTGCTGTGCCCTCGCGGGGCAGCGCTGCGGCACCCCCGGTTGGGGACTCAACCCGGAGGCAGTGGACCTCGTGCAGGGAAACAGGGCCCCCTGATCAACTCGAAGTCACCGGCAGAAGTGACTCCGGGGCGGGCGAAAAGTCTGGCCTCGCCGAAGGGGATGGCCCCAGTGGCCGGTACCGCCTGGAAGAACTCAACTTTTCGCGTTTCAAATCGCCGGCCGGCGGAAATTCCTCGACAAACGAACCCCGCGCCTTACCAAAGCTGAGGGCCGCCTCGGCGGCTATTTTTTTCAGCGAGTGCGCGATTTGTGCCCACAAGAACACAACAGCAGCTGGCGAGTCATTCACAAACGATTCGTTTTGCGTCAGCAGATGTAGAAGAACGGTCCAGCAGTTATTAGCCAGGATGGGAGAGGTGGCGACCGCTGATGTGGTCGAGGAGCGTGTCCCGATCGATGCCTAGCAGGGCCGAAGCGAGGCTGGCGACCAGGTCCAGCACGTCTTCGCTGCTGGCGGTGCCGGCGAGGACATCCATGACCAGGCCGTCTTCCTGGGCCACAAGAGTGCGTGCGATCTTCGCCGGTTCAAGGACCGGAAAGAACTCACCGGCCTGCATTCCTTCGACGATGATCTTTTCGTAGGTCCGTTGCTGGGCGCTGGTGAGTTCCTCTTGGATCCGCCGGTGCTCCGCATCCCTGAGCGCATGGGTCCAGTATTCGTAAAGAATCCGGGAAGCATCGTCCTCCAGCCCTGACGTCGTGCCCGCGCTGATGACGGCCGCGAGCCTGATGGTCGGGCTCAGGCCGGTGTCCGCGGCCTCCGACAGCCGCGTGAGAAATCTGGCGGAAGCGGCGTGGACGGCTGCCGCGGTGATGTCGGCCAGGCTTCCGTAGTAATACAGGACGGCATTGGCGGCCATCCCGACTTCGGCCGCTATCGCGCGCAACGTAGCCCCTTCGGCACCCTCACGCGCGGCGACGGCCTGCGCTGCCGCCGCAATCTCCGCGCGGCGCACTTCCCTCTTGCTGAGGTCTGCCATTGCCACTCCCCCTGGCCCGATGCCTATTGACAACGAGTTTAGACCCGTATTGAATTGTATTCAAATTTGAATGTGATTCAAATAACACACTGATTCAATGAGGAGTCCCCGTGTCACATCACCCTCCACCCACCACCTTTCCTGTTGTCGCCTCGACGAAGGGACTGAAGGCCGGATCGATCGGCATTGGCCCGACCGTGGCTTTGGGCCTTGCCGCCGTGGCCCCGGCATACAGCCTGGCGGTGACGCTTGGCTTCGTTGTCGTCGCGGTGGGGTCGAGCACACCGGCGGCGTTCCTTCTGGGGTTCTTGCCGATCCTGTTCACGGCCTTCGCTTTCCGGGATCTCAACCGGGAAATGCCTGACTGCGGCGGGGTCTTTGTCTGGATCTCGCGCGTGTTCGGGCCTTGGGCTGGCTGGTTTTTCGGCGGTTGGGTCCCCCAGGTGGCCACCTTCATCGCCAGCGCGGCCCTGGCCCAGGTTGCCACGACGTATCTTCTGACTTTCCTGGGCCTCGGCTGGGCAGCATCCCAACCAGTCATCGTCGCCGCCATCGCGTGCGTGCTGATCGCCCTGAGCGGCGTTGTGGCGGCCCGGGGAATTGAGCTCTCCGCGTGGCTTCAATACGCGCTGATTGCCTTGCAGCTGATTGCCCTGGGCGGTTTCTGCATCGGCGCCTTTGCCGCCATGGCCGGCGGCACCGCGGCGGTGGGTGCGGAACAGCCAAGCCTGGACTGGTTCAACCCCTTTGCCTCCGGGGATCTCTCCGGGCTGGTTTCCGGCGTGATCCTGTGCCTGTTCATCTACTGGGGCTGGGATTCGCTGATAGCGGTCAATGAGGAAACGACGGACCGCAAGGGAACACCCGGGCGTGCCGTGGTGATCACCACCGTGATCCTGCTGTTCTTTTACGTCGTGACCGCGACGGCCGCCGTCGGGTTTGCCGGGACCGCCGGCATCACGGATCCTGCAACCGTCTCGGACGTCCTGTCCGTGCTCGGCCCCCAGGCCACCGGCGGTCTCTTCGGGCAGGTCATTGTCCTCGCCGTCGGACTCTCCGCGTTGGCTGCCCTGATGACGGTCGCGGTCAGCACCCCCCGGTCCTGGCTGAGCATGGGAACCTACGGTGCACTGCCTGCGGCCACCACGAAGATGCATCCCCAGAGGGGGACGCCGATAACGTCCATCACGTGGTGGGCGCTGCTGAGCATTGCCATGACGGCGGTTCTGACAGCGATCAGTGCCGACTTCATCGGCCTGGCTATTCTTTCAGTCGGCCTGATGATCGCCGCCTACTACGCCGCGACCGCGCTGGCCTGCGTCGTGTACTTTGCTCCTGAGATGCGCACCTCCGCCTCCGCACTTGTCATCAAGGGCATCCTCCCGGGCCTGGGCGCACTCCTGATGACGGGGGCCTTTGCCTACAGTGCCGTCGACATGTTGTCCCCCGACTATGCCGGGCTCTCCTGGCTCGGCATCGGAACCGTGTTCTGGATCGGCATCGGCGCCCTCGCCCTGGGCGTCCTGGTCATTGCCCTCATCCGGCCCAGGTTCTGGCCCTACTTCTCCGGCCAAACAATTCCCCGGGGAACCTATTCCACCCGCAACGAACTGCAATCCATGCTGAGCAGCGAAATCGAGGCATAAATGCGCGTCCTATCCATTGCAGCAATCCAAACAAAACCCGTCCCCTACGACGTGGAAGCAACTTGGGAACGCTTCGCCGCCCAGGCCGAAACCGCCAAAGAGCTCGGCCCCGAGGTCGACATCATCGTCGCACCCGAACTTCTGCTGGCAGCACCCGGGGAATTCCTGATCCCGGACCCTGAGGGAGAATCCCGCTCCGCCGGCCCTATTCCCAGCGCGCTTACCGACCGGATCGCGGACCTGGCCCGCCGCCTAGGGGTCTGGCTCGTGCCCGGCTCTCTCCTGGAAACCGACGGCGGCAACACCTACAACACGGCAATCGCTGTCTCCCCCGACGGCGAGATCGTGGCGCGGTACCGGAAGCTCTTTCCCTGGCGCCCGTTCGAAACGACGACGCCGGGCGATTCGTTCGTGACCTTCGACATCCCCGGGCGGGGACGCGTAGGCCTGGCCATCTGCTTTGATGGAAGCTTTCCCGAGGTCGCCCGGCAACTGGCATGGCTCGGAGCGGAAGTCATCATCCAACCCACCCTCACCACGACCCGGGACAGGGAAATGGAAATCGTGATGTCACGGGCCAATGCCTTCGCAAACCAGGTCTACGTCGTCAACGTCAACGGCGCTGACCCATCAGCAGTCGGAGAA
>JBKKDK010000418.1:0-3281 GCA_046708245.1 Arthrobacter sp. | reverse complement strand
TCCCGGAACCGGACCTCGTTCCGATCGTCGCGTCCCGCGAATGGGTCGAGGAACTGCGCGCCACGCTGCCCGAGCCACCGGCGGCCCGCCGCAAGCGGCTGCAGGCCGACTGGGGCTACTCGGACCTCGAATTCCGCGACGTCGTCAACGCCGGCGTCATGGACGAGATCGAGGAAACCATCGCCGCCGGCGCCACCGCCACGGTGGCCCGTAAATGGTGGATGGGCGAGATCGTCGGACGTGCCAAGAACGCCGACGTCGACCCCGGCCAGCTCGGCGTCGCACCGGCCACCATCGTGGAACTGAACAAGATGGTGGAGGACGGCAAGATCAACAACAAGATGGCCACCGAGGTCCTCGACGGCGTGCTCGCCGGCGAGGGCACCCCGGCGGAAATCGTCCAGAACCGCGGCCTCGCCGTGGTCTCCGACGACGGCCCCCTGCTGGAAGCCATCGACGCAGCCCTCGCCGCGCAGCCCGGCGTGGCGGACAAGATCCGCGCCGGCAAGCTGCAGGCGATCGGCGCGATCGTCGGCGGCGTGATGAAGGCAACCCGCGGCCAGGCCGATGCCGCCCGCGTCCGGGAGCTGATCCTGGCGAAACTGGGGGTTGAAGGCTAGGTACGCCGGCCCCACCCCTCAAGCCCGCAGTTGTTGTCGTTTCCGCCGATCGGAACGACAACAACGGCGGGCTTGCCGGGTTGATGGGGCCATGTTCAGCGGGCCGTTCCGGCCCTATGCTGGTGCCCAAGGCGCCGGTGACAGGCCGGTGCACGGGGAAGGGCGAACCAATGGCGGTTCCACAGCGCACCGGGCTGCGCAATATTGCACTGGCGGGCGGCATCGTCCTCGCCCTCAGCGGGGCCGGAGCGGCCGTGGTCTGGGCCGACGCCGGACAGTCAGCGCCCTCGCAAACCAGCACTTCGCCAAGCACGCCGGCCCCGGCGACCACCGACAAGGCCCCGGGCGAGGGCCGCGGCCAGGCGAAGAACCGCGGCATGGCCCTGCACAGCGAAACCGTGGTCAAGAAGGCCGACGGCGGATTCGAGACGCGGCTGGCGCAGCAGGGCGCCATTGAGGCCGTCAGCGGTTCGTCCATCACCGTCAAAAGCGAGGACGGCTTCAGCCAGGCGTACGCCATCACCGCCGACACCCGGATCACCAGGCTGGCCGCCACAGCCGCGGACCTCAAGGCCGGGGACCGGGTGCGGATCGCGGGCGTCAAGGACGGATCCGGCGCCACGGCCCGGCAGATTGTCGCCGGAACCCCCGGGGGCCAGGGGCCGGGCAGGGGATTGGGCCACGGGAAGGGCAAGCACCTCGGAGACGGGCACTGGAAGGACAAGGCCCCGGGGCAGGCCCCCTAGCTGTACTGGGCCGGGCCGCTCAGGTGACCAGCCCGGTCATGATGGTCTGCAGCGCATCGCAGACCATCATGACCGATTTGCGCTTCAGGTTCTCCGGCCGGGCAAGGATGTCGATCCGGCGCCGTGTGCTGATGCCCGCCAGCGGCCGCAGCACAATGTCCGGGTTGAGCACGGGCCGCGCGGTGTGCCGCGGCAGCAGCCCGATCACGCTGCCCGTGGCCACCAGCGCCGCGACCGTGGAGTAGTCGTTGATCCGGTGCACGATGTTCAGTTCCTTGCTGGAGACGGCCGCGACGGCGGAGAGCACGTCAGCGGGGGAGTAGCCGGCGTGGCTGGTCACCCAGGGTTCGCCGACGACGTCGTCCGCCGTCACCGACCGCTGGCCGGCCAGCCGGTGCCCGGCAGGCAGTGCGACGTCCAGCGGCTCGTGCGCGAGCGGGATCACCGCGACGCGCTCCTGCGGCCAGCGCGGGCTGTGGTCCATCCGGTGCGCGAGCACCAGGTCGTAGCGGGCCGTCAGTGCGGGGAAATCCTGTTGGGCCACGTCCTCGTCGGAGAGCAGGATCCGCGGCTGGTCCGGGGCCGCCAGCAGCCGCGCGAGCGGCGCGAACAGCGCCTGCCCGGCGCTGTGGAAGCCGCTGAGCGTCACCGGCGCCACCGTCGAGCCGTGGTAGGCGCCGATCGCCGTCCGGGCGTCCGCCATGGCGCTGACGACGGCGGCCCCGGCATCCGCGAGCACCTGGCCGGCCTCGGTCAGGACCAGGCTGCGGCCCTCCTTCCGGGTCAGCGGAACCTCCACCGTCTTCTGCAGCGCGGCGAGCTGCTGGGAGACGGCCGAAGGGGTGACGAGCAGCGTTTCGGCGACCGCCTTGACGCTGCCGAGGGCCCCCAGTTCGCGGAGCATCTCAAGCTGGTGGATTTCCATGCCGACCATTCTATGCGGAAGGCAAACCTAAATCGTCGATTGAGATAAATCCGGTTGTGCTAACGCTTTAGGCCCGGTGTAATGGGGTGAGTTGACGCACACGCTCCGGGCCCGCACCGCAGAGCACGCACCCCGCAGAGTAAACAGCACAGTTAGGAAGGCCCATGAAGGCTCTCTACAAGGCCGGCGCCCACGCAGGATTCGAGCTGGTGGACCGTCCCGAGCCGGAGACCGGGGCGGGGGATGTCAAGATCCGCGTGATGACCACCGGAATCTGCGGCACCGACCTGCACATCCAGTCCTGGGACGCCTGGGCGCAGGGCATCATCAACGCGCCGCTGATCGCCGGCCACGAGTTCTACGGCGAGGTCGTCGAGGTCGGCGCGGACGTCCTGGACGTCAAGGTCGGGGACCGCGTCTCCGGCGAGGGCCACATCGTCTGCGGCATCTGCCGCAACTGCCGCGCCGGACGCAAGCAGATGTGCATCAACACCGTCAGCGTGGGCGTCCAGCGCGACGGCGCGTTCGCCGAGTACGTCGTCATCCCCGAGACCAACGTCTGGGTGCACCAGGATCCCTCGGTAACCCCGGAGCTCGGCGCCATTTTCGACCCGTTCGGCAACGCCGTCCACACGGCCCTGAGCTTCCCGCTGGTCGGCGAGGACGTGCTGATCACCGGCGCCGGACCCATCGGGCTGATGGCCATCGCCGTCGCCCGGCACGCCGGGGCACGGAAGATCGCCATCACCGATGTCTCCGCCCCGCGGCTGGAGCTCGCCCGCAGCCTCGGCGTGGACCTCGCGATCGACGTCTCGAAGATGCGCGTCAAGGACGCCCAGCGCGAGCTCGGTATGCGCGAGGGATTCGACATCGGCATGGAAATGTCCGGGCACCCCACCGCGCTGCCTGAGATGATCGACAACATGAACCACGGCGGCCGGATCGCGATGCTGGGACTGCCCAGCCAGTCCATCGACATCAACTGGGGCA
>JBKKDK010000417.1:0-3025 GCA_046708245.1 Arthrobacter sp. | reverse complement strand
ATCCGGGCCGGCGGTCTGTGGGGCCTAGCGTGTACCTACGTGCGCGTGGATCACGCGCACGGCTCCGGCGGGTATGCGGATGGCGCCCGTCACTGTTTCTCCGGTGAGCAGCTCCAGGCCGGCGGCCGGGTACTCGGCGTCGGCGTCGGCGTGGTTTAGAAGGAAAGTGAACGACCCTGTCTCGGTACTGCGGATGACCACTTCCAGTCCTTCCGCGGGGACGGCCGCCGGTTCCAGTCCGGCGGTCCGGACCGTGTCGAGAACGACGGCGGTCAGGTCGTCGCCGTCGAGCTTTGTGGAGACGTACCAGGCCGTCCCCCGTCCATAGGCGTTGCGGGTGATCGCCGGCAGTGAGGCGGCGGGTCCGCTGGTGTAGTTCTCAAGCACCGTAGCCGTGCCGGCGTGGATTTCCTCGGACCAGGCGGCGCCGGTTCCGCCGCCGCTCAGGCCCACGGTCTCCCCGGCGCGGAGCGGCAGGAACTCGTGGATTTCCAGGCCGAGGACCTCGCGGAGGGCTCCCGGCGAGGCGCCGGCGGGAACAGTGTCGTTGGCGTCGACGATGCCGGAGAAGTAGGACACCAGAAGGTGGCCGCCGCCGTCGACATAGCCGCGCAGGTTCGCCGCCGCCTTGTCCCCGACAAGGTAGAGGGCGGGGGCCAGGACGAGGCTGTAACCGGACAGGTCCGCCTCAGGGTGGGCAAAATCGACGCTGATCCCCTGGTTCCACAGGACCGAGTAATAGGCTTCGATGCGTTCGCGGTGGTTGAGTTCGCCGCTCGGACGCCACTCCAGATCCTGTGCCCAAAAAGATTCGACATCCCAGAGGATCGCCACGCGGGCGTGCACGGTGGATCCCTTAACATCCGAGAGTTTGCCCAGGCTGTCCCCCAGTTCCAGGACTTCTTTCCAGATCCGGGTTCCCGTTCCGGCGTGCGGCAGCATCGCGGAGTGAAATTTCTCGGCCCCGAACCGGGAGGCACGAAACTGGAAGAACATCACGGCGTCCGCTCCCCTGGCAACGTGCGAGAGGCTGTTGCGCGCCAGTTCGCCAGGGCGCTTGGCAATGTTGCGCCCCTGCCAGTTCACTGCGCCGGTGGAGTGTTCCATCAGCATCCACGGGCGGTTCCCGGCCAGGGAGCGGGTGAGGTCTGCATCCATGGACAGCAGGATGTGGTTGTCGGTGCGTTCCGCGACGAGGTAGTGGTCGTTGGCGACGAGGTCCACCTCGCGGCTCCAGGCCCAGTAATCCGGGGACAGGCAGTTGGTTGCCATGAAGTTGGTGGTCACCGGCACGCCGGGGGCATACTTGCGGATCACGTCCCGCTCGGCAATGAAGCACTGGAGCAGGGCGTTGGAGGTGAACCTGCTGAAGTCCAGACGCTGCGCCTGGTTGCTGACGCTGGCGGAAACGCGCGGCGCATCGATTTCGTCCCACTCGCCGTACTTTTGGCCCCAGAACAGGGTGCCCCAGGCCTCGTTCAGTGCGTCAAGGGTGACGTAGCGGGCTTGCAGCCAGTCCCGGAAGGCGAGCACGGAGGCTTCATCGTAGGAGTCGCTGACCGGTGCGCCGTATTCGTTATGGACGTGCCACAGCACCACCCCGGGGTGGGACCCGTACCGGTGGGCAAGTTGTTCGGTGATATTGGTGGCGGCGCGCAGGTACTCGGGCGAGCTGGGGCTTGCCATACCCCGCGATCCGTTGCCGAGGGTCACTCCATCGCGGGTGACCGGGCGGGTGTGCGGGTACTTCTTCCAGAACCACGCCGGCGGGGCCGCCGTGGGCGTGCCGAGGTCGATGCTGATCCCGGCGTCGGTGAGCAGGTCCATGAGGTGGTCCAGCCATTCGAAGTCGTATTCGCCCTCGCGGGGCTCCAGCAGCACCCAGGAGAAGATGCCGATGCTGACCAGGTTTATCCCGGCCTCCCGCATGAGCGTGATGTCTTCGGCCCAGACCTCCCGCGGCCACTGCTCGGGGTTGTAGTCCCCGCCATAGCAAAGGCCGGCAGGGCGCTGTACCCAGGGGGCCGGCGCGGTCCGGGGCGCAGTGCGCTGTAGGACGTCAGTCATCTCGTTAATCTCCTTAGGAACTGTGTGCGCTCCCAGTTCTATCACAGGCTTTAGTTTGGTGAATAGGGGTTAATGGCTATTGACATAGATCACACGCCTGTGGATTACTGGAACCGCTCACAGTCATGCGATTCGGTTCGGATGGGCGGTGATAATTCAGGCAGACACATTCAGCTTTTCGACAAGGAGGACGAAATGCGCAAGTCATTTCGTGCAGGAGCGGTAGCGGTACTCGCCGCGGCCACAATGCTTACCGCCGGGTGCTCCGGCGGATCCCCGGCCAGTTCATCCTCGGCGCCAGCCGCGAACCCTGACCAGAAGGTGGAACTGACCTACTGGGCGTGGGCACCGAACCTGGACAAGGTGGTGGAGATCTGGAACCAGAAGAACCCGAACATCCACGTCACCGTCAACAAGCAGGACGGCGGCGATCCTGCGGTCACGAAACTGCTCACCGCGGTCAAGGCCGGAAGCGGCGCCCCGGACCTGATCCAGGCCGAGTACCAGAAGATCCCCACCCTGGTTGCCGCGGACGCCTTGGCGGACCTGTCCAAGACCTCCGCCCAGGAGACCAAGAGCCACTTCCCGGAAGGCGTCTGGAACTCCGTGACCCTCGGCGGTGACGCCCTCTACTCCATTCCGCAGGACACCGGCCCCATGGTCTTCTACTACCGCGCCGACGTCTTCGAGCAACTGGGCCTGTCCGTCCCCAAGACGTGGGAGGAGTACGCCGGCGCCGCGAAGGCGGTCCACGCAGCCGATCCGGAAGCGTACCTCGGCACCTTCTCCTCCAACGACGCCGGCTGGTTCACCGGCATGGCCCAGCAGGCAGGTGCCTCCTGGTGGGGTGTCGACGGCGACGCCTGGAGCGTCAACATCGACGAGGACCCCACCAAAAAGGTTGCCGAGTACTGGGGCGGCCTCGTGGAAGAGGGCACCATCGACAACAAGCCTATGT
>JBKKDK010000416.1:0-36580 GCA_046708245.1 Arthrobacter sp. | reverse complement strand
AGTAGTACTCTGCGTATCTCATCAGATGAATCATGCTGGCCCCTTTCGTGGTCGTCTCAGGCCCCGCACCGGACACGTACTGTCTTGGGCGGCGGCTTTACCGCCGGGGCTGGTGATATTCCGAAGCGAGGGTTGTCAGTGGGTCTGGCCTTTCGACGGCCGTCGCCATGGGGTTGAGGGAGGTCGCGACCGTGGCCGGAGCGAGCCATACCCTCGGAGTCTCCGGTGATCTGGTTCCCGCTGTCGGCCATCCCGTGTGAGGAAAGTGTTAAATTCCGTGCCCTCGGCGTATGGAATCTGTTAGGACAGCTAATTTAGGGGATTTTTGGGTGTCCCATGGATGCAAGGGACATGGCAGCTGCCGTGGACCAGGGACGTTCACCGGGCAGGAGCTGACACATATTTGAGTACGACCCCAGTACGACAGCAGGCAGGACCCGGGGACCCGACACCCACAGGCGCTCTTAGGGACTTCATCGTTGTTGATGACAGCGGAAATTTTTCCTTTCATAGTTCCGA
The DNA here is from genome assembly GCA_046708245.1 of Arthrobacter sp. Lineage (GTDB taxonomy): Bacteria > Actinomycetota > Actinomycetes > Actinomycetales > Micrococcaceae > Arthrobacter. The sequence goes on along the minus strand of JBKKDK010000416.1, from coordinate 36,061 downwards.
ACAGGACCTGGTCCAGGCGTTCGAGTACGTCGAGGAGGCACGGTGCATCGTTGACCGGGAAGGCCGCAACTTCCGCCTGACCCTGGACGCAAACCGCGACCTGCGTCTTGGACGCTCATTTGGTCCGGTTGAGTTCCACTGGCTGGTTCAGGCATGGCGGGAGGCCCAGCGGATCCGTGTGCAGGAGCACCCGTTGCTGCGCTTCTCCCCTGCCGACCGGGCCGAACTCATCGCCGGGTTGTTCGAGGTGCTGGAACTGGAAGACAGGACAGGCCAGACACCCGGGCCGTGGACCTTAGTCCTGGGCGATACTGAAACCCGCCTGGCAAGCCTGGGCGACCTGAACCGCCGGCTCTCGGACCGGGGCCGTCTGGACTGGACGTCGTGGTCCAGAGCCCTTTCGGCCACACGTACCGGCCAGTCAGGCACCTCGAACACCGGTACCTGCCCCCGTTTCGGATTCATCTGCTACGTCGAAATTCCTCCCAGGGGCCGAAAACCTGCCTCCCCGGGCACGCACACCCCCGCCGCCACCGGAAAGACCGGGCGAACACAATGAACCCACAGACGCCTGCGCCTCTGCACAAAACAGTCGCCGGGAAACAGGAGCAGCGTACTACTTTCGCGACCTGGCCAGGCCCGCCTGAGTCGAATTCAGAAGAGGATGCAGCGACGACGGGCGCAGCCCTGCCAGACTCATCCAGCTATCACGCTATCTTGAAGGAAGCAATAAAGAACGCAGAGCGCTGGCCACCGACAAGAATGCACTGGCCGGAGATGAGCCTCAACGACGTGGTCTCGGTAAGTAGAGACGGGCACATTCTCTATGAGGGCGTGGTGGAGGATAGAACAGATGACGGAACAGTCGTGTGGATTCGTCGGAAGAACGGCTACCGTCAGTTGCTGCATATCGACGACGGATTTCATCTTTCCGAAGTACCGGCATGATGCTTGCAGCCAGAGGTAACCCGGACCGACAGCCAGGCCTTGCAATAAGGACCGAACCCCGACCGCTTCATCCCGAAGCAGTGGCGATACTGTGCGACTCCGACTGCCACTACTGCCTGGGTCCGGAAACGGATTAGAGACTAACTGCAGTAGCCCGCAGATGTTCGTCCTGCGCCCAGCACATTTTCCTTTCGCCATTGGCCGACAGTGCGTTACCGATTAGCCGGTCCGCGTCCTTTCGGATCTGCCTCGCGAAACTGTTCGACTACGGCGAAAGGACCGACTAATGGGAAATCACTGTCGCCCCAGTTCAGCGCCGTTGGGTGATTCCTTCGCGGTGTGTCAGTGCGGGTAAGAATCCCTCAAGCAACTGGCAGAACAGTCCCGGCATTACGGGTGCGGATGTTTGGTGTAAGCACGGGGAGGCCCGGAACAACGGATCTCCCCTCAGTTGGATCGGAGTGTGCCATTAACGGCGAAGACGTGGGCGCGGTGCTTTTTTTCGTGGCGATGACGGCCTTGGTGATCTGGCTCGTGGTTTCCCTTATTCGTTCAACGAAGTAGCGACGTGTGGCTATTTGCGAGAGATGTAGCGGTGGCTGGAATTCGCCTGCCGGTCGGGAGATCTGATCGGTCTCCTGCCCATGGCGTGCACTGCTAGCCGACGTGGACCCAGGGACGTTTCGTGATGTCGGGTTCGGCTTCCCGCAGCACTTCGCGGGTGACCGGAGCGATTTCCCCTTCGCCCAGGAAGAGGAATCGCAGGAGGTTTATCACCGGGTTTCCCTCGGTCCATCGGAAGTAGATGTGGGGCATCAGTCCGGTCACGTCCCGGATGTGCAAGAGCACCGAGGCGATGGTATTGGGAATGACGGGTCCGTGGACTTCCAGGATCTGGTGGCCGTGGCGGGTCACCCCGCGGACTTCAAGCTCAGTTTCAAAGTCCGATGAGTCGTCGACGATCACTTCCAGGAACAATGCCTGGTAGTCCAGCGGGAGGTGGCTGACCTCGATGGCGGAGGTGAGTTTGTCCCGGTAGGCCTGCTCGGTCAGCCGGAGGGGTTCGTGAGCGATGAGGGAGATCGGGCCGGTCAGGTTGGAGGACATGAATTCCAGGGCTTGCCGGTCCAGGTGGACGTGTGTTGCGTGGAGTTCGAAGGAGCGCCTGATGCGTGAAAGTAGCGAGATCACGATGATGGCCAAGATGAACACGGCAGCGATCCGGATGCCTTCGGGCCGCTCGATGATGTTGAGGACGGTGGTGTAGATGAACACGACAGCGATGATGCCGAAGCCGACGGTGCGTTTGCTCTGCAGTTGTCGGCGGGCCGAGAGTGTTACGGCGACTGCGGCTGAGGTCATCAGAACCAGGACACCGGTGGCGTAGGCGCCGCCCTGGGCGTCGACGTCGGCGTCGAAGAGCCAGGTGACCAGGAACCCGACCAGTGTGAACACCAGTACCAGAGGGCGGACGGCACGGGCCCATCCCGGGGCCATGCCGTAGCGGGGCAGGTACCGCGGCACCAAGTTCAGCAGCCCGGCCATCGCAGAGGCGCCGGCGAACCAGAGGATCGCGATGGTGCTGATGTCGTACACGGTCCCGAACCCGTCACCGAGGTATCCGTGGGCAAGGAATGCGAGAGCCCGCCCGTTGGCCTGGCCTCCGGGTTGGAATTCCTGCTCCGGGATGAGCACCACGGTGACGAAGCTGCTGACGATCAGGAAGCTGCTCATGATGAGAGCTGCGGTCGTCAGCAGCTTCCGGGTGCCCTGGATGCGTCCGGCGGGGTTTTCCTCGGTATCACTCGCGTGTCCCTGGATCTGGGGCATGACGGCCACGCCCGTCTCGAACCCTGACAGGCCGAGTGCGAGCTTGGGGAAGACGAGCAAGGCAAAGCCGACAGCCAGCAGCGGATTTCCGTGCGACGTGGAGATCGCCTGCCACCAGTTGTCCACGGCAATGGGATGCGTGAGCACCTCAAATACCGAAACGGACAAAACCACCAGGTTCAGGCCCAGGTACACGGCGACCAAGACGACGGCGACGCCGATGGCTTCCTGAAAACCGCGCAGGAAGACCGCGCCCAACATCGCGAGCAGGAAGAGAGTGACAAGCACGTTTTGTCCCTGCAGCCATTCAGGTGCGAAGGGGTTCTGGACCAGATGCGCGGTCGCGTCGGCGGCAGACAAAGTCATGGTGATCATGAAGTCCGTCGCGGCGAAGCCCAGCAGGACCAGGACGAAAAGCTTGCCGCTCCAGCGCGGCAGCAGCCGTTCCAGCATGGCGATGGATCCCTCGCCCCGGTGGCTCTCGCCGGCCACCCGGCGATAGACGGGCAGGGCACCCAGCAGCGTGATGGCAACCAGGACCAGAGTGGCCAGGGGCGAGATCACTCCGGCTGCCAGGGCGGCGATTGCTGGCTGGTATCCCAGGGTGGAGAAGTAGTCGACGCCGGTGAGGCACATGACCTGCCACCAAGGGTGCTTCTTCTCTCCGGGCGACGTCAGTCCTCCCGGGCCCCGATGGAAGCCCTTCGGGTCCTGAAGGCCGAACAGCATCCAGCTTTTGAACGCGTCTGCCCGCCCGGGACGGAGTGCCGACGGGTCCGCCGGCGGCCTGCTCATCGTCGTCATGTGGGCCTCTCCGCGCGTAGCCCGGCACCACGTTCGCTGCAAAAACGTATCACCATCACTGGCGCCAAAAGCTGGGGCCGCCCCAATCTTGACGAATCCTTAACGCGTTCTTAACGCGTCGGGAAGCATCACCGAGTGCCTCGTCGTGCGCGTTCAACGGATTTTGGCCGCCTGAACCGAGAGTGCGTCGGGCCGGTGTTAAGACGGCGTCAGGATTCGACCCGGACGCGTTAAGAATTCGTTAGGACGGACGATTCCGCTGGTTCCGGGGGGTTGACTGGGGGTTGTCCCCGCAAACGGGGATCGGATGAAAGGAACGTGCAATGGCCGATGTGGCTGTCATCGGAATCCTCATGGTGTCCATGGGGTTCGTGATGTGGGTTGGTCATCTTCTGACCAAAGTGGTCGGCGGGACCGGCGAACGGGCGGAGGGCAACCAGTGAGCGCCGATGCCGTGCTGTGGCTGGTTTTGCTCCTGGCCGGGCTGAGCCTCTTCGGGTACCTGCTTGCGGCCCTGATCCGGCCTGAGAAATGGTGAGCGGGCGATGACGTTCAACACTGCATCCTTTGTTATTCAGGTAGCGGCGCTGGTCCTGGTCCTCGCGGCCCTGCACAAGCCGCTGGGCGGCTACCTGGCCCGCGTTTTTGAGGGCACGACGTCCAGCCGGCCCGAGCGGCTCTTCTACCGGCTCGCCGGTATCGACGCCGGCGCGGACCAGACCTGGTCCGTGTACCTGCGAAGCGTCCTGGCGTTTTCCGTCGTTTCCATCCTGGTGGTGTTCGGCCTGCAGCGGGTCCAGGAGTTCCTGCCCGGGGCTGGTTCCCTGACGGGTGTGGACCCGTGGGTGGCCATGAACACGGCCATTTCCTTTGTCACCAACACCAACTGGCAGACCTACGTACCGGAGACCACGGTCGGCATCTTCGTCCAGATGACCCTGCTGGCGGTACAGAACTTCCTCTCCGCCGCCGTCGGCATCGTCGTCGCCGTCGCCCTCATCCGGGGGATCACACGCACCAGGACCGAGCGTCTGGGCAACTTCTGGGCCGACCTGACCCGCGCGTCCTTCCGCGTGCTGCTGCCGCTCGCGTTCGGCGGCGCCGTGGTGATGGTCCTCGGCGGCGTGGTCCAGAACTTCTGGTCCGCCGACGTCGTGAACCAGGCATCCGGTGTCTCCCAGACCATTCCCGGCGGACCGGTCGCCTCCCAAGAGGCGATCAAGGTACTGGGGACCAACGGCGGCGGCTACTTCAACGCCAACTCCGCCCACCCCTTTGAGAACCCGAACGCGTTCATCAGCCTCTTCCAGGTGTTCCTGATCCTGCTGATCCCCTCCGCCCTGCCGTACGCTTACGGCCGGATGGTCGGGGACCAGAAGCAGGGCTACACGGTGGCCGCCGTCATGGGCACCCTCTGGCTGGCCTCCATGTCCCTCATGGGCTGGGCCGTAGCCGCCGGACAAGGAACTGCGACGGCCGCTGCGGGCGGACCTGGAGAAGGCTTCGAGCAGCGCTTTGGCGCGGTTCCGAGTGCGATCTTCGCCGCTTCGACCACCCTGACCTCCACCGGCGCCGTCAATGTTGCCCACGATTCCCTGCCACCTTTGGCCGGCGGCGTCGCCATGGTGAACATGATGCTCGGCGAAGTCGCACCCGGCGGAACCGGCTCCGGGCTCTACGGCATGCTGATCCTGTCCATCATCGCCGTCTTCATCGCCGGCCTTATGGTCGGGCGCACCCCGGAATACCTGGGCAAGAAAATCGGCCCCGCCCAGATGAAACTGGCTGCCATGTACATCCTGGTGACTCCGACCCTGGTGCTCACACTGGCCGGTATCACCGTCCTGCTCCCGGAGATCATGGCCAACGCACCGGCGTCCGGGCCCCACCAGTTCGGTGAGGTGCTTTACGCCTTCACCTCCGGGGCGAACAACAACGGTTCCGCGTTCGGCGGGATCACCAGCTCGGGCCCCTACCTCTCGGTCATGCTGGGCCTGGCCATGCTGCTGGGCCGGTTCCTGCCAATCGTCCTGGTCCTCGCCCTGGCCGGATCCCTGGCCAAGCAAGGCAAAATCCCCGCATCGGCCGGCACCGTTCCCACCCATGGCGCACTATTCGGTTCGCTGCTGCTCGGCGTGACCGTGGTCCTGACCGCCCTCAGCTATTTCCCGGCCCTTGCCCTGGGCCCCCTCGCAGAAGGACTCCTCAAATGACCCCGTCCAGCACGGCGCCAGCCACGGACACCACCGCCGCGGCCACCTTCGCCGACGGCAACCCGCTCGGCACTCCCGGCGAACACAAGCACCACACCAAGGCCCCGGCAAAACTGACGGTCTCGACCGTCGCGGCGGCCCTTCCGGTCGCGGTCCGGAAGCTCTCCCCGCGCCAGATGATCCACTCACCGGTCATGTTCACCGTACTGGTGGGTGCCGTGCTCTGTACGGCGATCTGTCTTCTCCGGCCCTCGGTATTCAGTATCGCCATCACCGTATGGCTGTGGCTCACCGTCCTGTTCGGAACCCTGTCGGAATCAATCGCCGAGGGTCGAGGCAAAGCCCAGGCGGACAGCCTGCGTGCCAGCCGCAAGGGGGTGCACGCTCGGCTCCGGCTCCTGGACGGCACCACCAAAGAGGTACCGGGCACCGAACTGCGGCTCAATGACGTGGTCATCTGTGAAGCCGGGGACGTCATCCCCTCCGACGGCGAAATCATCGAGGGACTTGCCAGCGTTGACGAATCGACCATCACCGGCGAATCGGCCCCGGTGATCCGCGAATCCGGCGGGGACCGGTCCTCCGTCACCGGCGGCACCCGGGTTCTCTCGGACCGGATCGTCATCCGCATCACCGCCGAACCCGGCGAGACGTTCATCGACCGGATGATCAAGCTGGTCGAGGGCGCCGTCCGGCAGAAGACCCCGAACGAAATCGCACTTCACGTGCTGCTGGTTTCCCTGACCATCATCTTCCTCGTCGTGACCATGTCCCTGGCACCGTTCGCGTCCCTTGCCGGTGCCACGCCGTCGCCGATCGTGCTGGTTGCCCTCCTGGTCTGCCTGATCCCGACCACTATCGGGGCACTGGTCCCGGCGATCGGCATCGCCGGCATGGACCGACTGGTCCAGCACAACGTGCTCGCCACCTCCGGCCGCGCTGTCGAGACGGCAGGCGACATCACGACGCTGCTGCTGGACAAGACGGGGACCATTACCTACGGCAACCGCCGCGCCGTGAACTTCCTGCCCGCCGACGGCCTCAGCCACGGCACCCTCGCTGAGGTGGCACGGCTCTCCAGCCTGGCCGATGAAACCCCGGAGGGACGTTCCATAGCCGACCTTGCGGCGGACAAGGGTGTCATCGGAAACGACCTTGCCGGGCTACGGAAGGTCACCGGCGATTTTGCCGTCATCGAATTCAGCGCCAGCACACGCATGAGCGGGCTGGACCTTGACGGAACGCAGATCCGCAAGGGCGCCGCCTCGGCGGTGTCCTCGTTCGTCGCCGAGCACGGCGGCCACACCCCGGCCGAGATGGACCGGATTGTGCAGGAAATCGCCGGCCAGGGCGGCACCCCGCTTCTCGTGGCCCAGGTAGATGTTCACGGCGAAGCCAGGGTCCTCGGGGCCATACACCTCGCCGATGTGGTCAAACCCGGGATGAGCGCCCGCTTCGCCGAACTCCGGAAGATGGGCATCCGGACCGTGATGATCACCGGCGACAACCCCATCACAGCGGCCGCGATCGCCGCCGAGGCCGGGGTGGACGACTTCCTGGCGGAGGCCACCCCGGAAGACAAGCTCGCCGTTATCAAGAAGGAACAGGCCCAAGGCCGGCTCGTGGCCATGACCGGCGACGGCACCAACGACGCCCCTGCCCTGGCAGCGGCGGACGTCGGCGTCGCCATGAACTCCGGCACTCCGGCCGCCAAGGAAGCCGCCAACATGGTGGACCTCGACTCGGATCCCACCAAGCTCATCAACATCGTCGGCATCGGCAAGCAGCTGCTGATCACCCGGGGCGCCCTGACCACCTTTTCGGTAGCGAACGACGTCGCCAAGTACTTCGCAATCGTCCCGGCCCTGTTTACCGCGGCCTTCCCGGGCCTCGGGCTGCTGAACATCATGGGACTCTCGACCCCGTCCTCGGCCATCCTGTCCGCGGTGATCTTCAACGCCCTGATCATCATCGCCCTGGTCCCGCTGGCCCTGCGTGGCGTGAAGTATCGTGCCGTCTCTGCGAACCAGGCCCTTAGCCGGAATCTCCTGGTCTACGGGCTGGGCGGGCTGATCGCCCCCTTCATCGGCATCAAGATCATCGACCTGATCATTTCCCTCATTCCCGGAATCGGCTAGGAGCACGCCCTCATGAACACCCTCAGCGGTTATTTCCGCCAGGCAGGAACTGCCCTGCGGTTCCTCATCCTCGCCACCCTGGTCCTGGGCGTGGCCTATCCGCTCGCCGTCTTCGGCGTCGGACAGGTGATCGCCCCGTACCAGGCCAACGGCTCAATCATCAAGGACGCCGCCGGCGCCCCGGCGGCGTCGGCCCTGATTGCGCAGGCCAGCGCCGATGACAGCGGCGTCCAGGATCCGCGCTGGTTCCATGCCCGGCCCTCGGCCGTCACCTGGGACCCGGCGTCGTCCTCTGCCAGCAACCTCGGCCCCAACGAGCCCAAGCTTCTCGAAGCCGTCACCGCAAACCGGTCCGCCGTCGCCGCCGCGGAAGGCGTCGGTGAGTCCGAGGTCCCGGCGGATGCCGTCACGGCCAGCGGTTCCGGGTTGGACCCGGACATCTCCCCGGAATACGCCAAGCTGCAGATTGCCCGCGTGGCAGCTGCCCAGGGGCTGGGCGCCGATGCTGTGGCCTCGCTCGTGGACCGGCACACCAGCAGCGGACTGATCGCCTTCCTGGGCCAGCCGTCCGTCAACGTGACATCCCTGAACCTCGCCGTGGCCGCCGCAGCGCAGCCGGCCGGGTAGCGGTAGAAAGTCACGAAGAATCCTAGTGAAAGAATGACGGCATGGCACGTGGAACGCTGCGGATCTTCCTGGGGGCCGCGCCCGGGGTCGGCAAGACCTACGAGATGCTCGAAGAGGCCCACCGGCTCGGCAAACGCGGCGAAGACGTCGTCGTCGCCTTTGCCATGGACCACGGACGCAGCGACACCAGGGCGCTCCTGGAGGGGCTTGAGATTATCCCGCCGCGGCGCTTGCCATACCGTGGCACCGAATTTGAGGAAATGGACCTCGACGCCGTCCTCGCCCGGGCACCCGGAACCGCAATCGTGGACGAGTACGTCCACTCCAACATCCCCGGGAGCCGGAACCCCAAACGCTGGCAGGACGTCGACGAGCTGCTCGACGCGGGAATCGACGTCCTGTCCACCGTTAACATCCAGCACCTGGCGTCCCTCGGTGACGTCGTCAGCGCGATCACCGACGTCCACCAGGCGGAGACGGTACCGGACGACGTCGTCCGCCGCGCCGACCAGGTCGATCTGGTGGACATCTCCCCCGAGCTGCTGCGGCAGCGCCTAGGCGACGGCAGGATCTACTCCCCCGAGAAGATCGATGCCGCACTCTCGAACTACTTCCGTCTGGGCAACCTCACCGCGCTGCGGGAACTCGCACTGCTGTGGCTCGCGGACCGGGTCGATGAAGGCCTTGCCAAGTACCGGGCAGACCAGGGCATCGACGCCACATGGCCCGCCCGGGAACGCATCGTTGTCGGGCTGACCGGCGGACCCGAAGGGGAGGTCCTGATCCGCCGCGGCGCCAGGATCCTCAACCGCGTCAACGGCGGTGACCTCCTTGCAGTACACGTCCGGGCCGCTGACGGCGTAGCCAGCGAATCCCCCCAGGCGCTCGAGACCCAACGACGCCTGATCCAAGACCTTGGCGGCAGCTACCACATCGTGACCGGTGAGGATCCGGCCGGGGCCCTGCTGGACTTCGCCCGCAGCGTCAACGCCACCCAAATCGTCGTCGGCATCTCCCGGCGAAAAAAGATCTCCGCGCTGCTGGGAAACCTACTGGGCGGAGGCGTCGGCACGCGGGTGGTCCGCGATTCCGGCGATATCGACGTCCACATGGTCTCCCACCCGCTCGGTGGGCACGGCACCCGCCCTGCACGGCAGCGCGATCTGGGTCGGGTCAGGGTAGCGATGGGTTTCGGGCTGGCTATTGTCATGCCGATACTGCTGCAGTTGCTGCTGGCACTGAACCCCGATCCCAACGTGGCCACAGCGGTGCTCGTTCAGCTCAGCGGGTCCGTCGCCGTCGCACTGATCGGCGGGCTCTGGCCGGCGATTCTGGCCGCGCTCTGGAGCAGCCTGCTCGTCAACTACTTCTCCACCCCTCCGGTAGGCACCCTGACGATTAGCGATCCGCAAAATGTCCTCGCGCTGCTGGTGTTCGTGGGCGTCTCGGCAGCCGTGGCCGTCGTTGTCGATTTGTCAGCCCGGCGGTCCAAGGAGGCCGCGCGCGCCCGCGCGGAAGCCACGACCCTGGGGGATCTCACCCGCGGAGCGGTCGGCTCGGAAGACCCTATAGACGGGCTGCTGGAACAGGCCCTGGATGTCTTCCGGGTCCGCGGGGCCGCCCTGTTCAGCCTCGGTGATGGTGATGGCGGTGCCGGAACGGGTGCCAGTAGCCGACAGTGGCGGCTGCTGGCAGCCGCGGGTGAGACTCCCGCCGCTTTCCGGGTCGATCAGGTCGAACGCGCAGAGGGCGACAACGTCGAAGAAATCGATACTTCCACCCGCCTTGTGCTGTTCGGACGGATTCTGCCCGCGAGCGACCGGCGCCTGCTGGGGGCCTTCGGAGTCCATCTGGCCGCTCAGCTCGAACGTCAGCAGCTGGTGGCCGGCAAACGGGATATGATGCGCTTGGCCGAAAGCAATACCATGCGCGCGTCCATTCTCCGGGCCGTCTCCCACGATCTCCGCACCCCCCTGGCCGGAATCAAACTCGCCGTCGGCGGCCTCCTCCAAGAAGGAAACCGGTACACCCCGGAGCAGGAAAGGGATCTGCTGGAAACCATCGATGACTGTTCGGACCGGCTGGATCTCTTGGTCGGCAATCTGCTGGACATGTCCCGGATCACTTCGGATTCAGTCAATCCCCTGCTCAGGCCGGTGCGCTGGTACGAGGTGATCCCGGCCGCGTTGCACGGTGTTCCCGCAGGAAAAGTCCGGGTCGACCTGCCCGCCAATATGCCGGAGATCGAGGCCGACCCCGGCATGCTGGAGCGTGTGATTGCGAACATCGTCGAAAATGCTGCGAAGTATGCCCCCGATTCGGACATCGTCGTCGTCGGTGCTGCCGGCGGGTTCAGTTCCACAACACTGGGAGGCCATCCTGCCGGAGAGCTGCGCATCATCGATCACGGCCACGGTGTCCCGGCAGAACGTGTCGTCGAAATGTTCCGGCCCTTCCAGAGGCTGGACGACATTCCACAGACCACGGGCGTCGGCCTCGGGCTGGCCGTGGCGAAAGGCTTCACCGAGACCATGGGCGGGACGCTGGCTGCAGAACAGACCCCCGGAGGAGGACTGACCATGGTGATCCGCCTTCCCCTCTCTACCGGCACCGCGCCAGAAGGAAGCGGCCGTCAGTCGCCCCTGGAACCGCAGTCATTCCTGACCGGACGGACCCACGTGCGGCCGCTCACACCGCCTGGCCCGGGCGCACCGTGACCGCCGTACTAGTCGTCGATGACGCCCCTGACCTGCTCAAAGTCCTTCGAATCACATTGCAGGCCCACGGCTACGAAGTCACCACGGCAGCGGACGGCCACTCCGCGCTCCTTGCCGCGTCCCAGCAGGCCTTCGCCGCCATCATCCTGGACCTTGGTTTGCCCGATATGGACGGAACGACCGTCATCCGGGAACTCCGCACCGGGAGCCGGGTACCGATTCTGGTCCTCTCGGCCCGCCACAGCTCCGATGACAAGGTTGAAGCCCTGGACTCCGGGGCCGATGACTACATCACCAAACCTTTCGGCCCGGACGAACTCCTGGCACGTTTGCGGGCCCTTCTGCGCCGGACCACGGACCCTGAGCAGGAGCCCGTCGTCGTCACGCAGGATTTCACAGTGGACTTGGCCAAACACCGCGTCATCAGGGACCGCAGCGAGGTCCGGCTGACGCCTACGGAGTGGAGCGTCCTGGAACTGCTCGTACGCAACCCCGAAAAACTCCTCACCCAGAAGCAGATCCTGTCCGAAGTGTGGGGGCCGGCCTACGCCAAGGACGCAAATTACCTCCGCGTGTACATGGCCCAGCTCCGGCGAAAACTCGAACCAGACACCGGCAACCCGCGCTACCTGCTCACCGTGGCCGGTCTCGGATACCGCTTCCAACCCTGAGCAGAGGCAATGGGCATGGCCCGGTCCGGGCATACGGCCGCCGGGGACAGCCGGGGCCGCGCCGCCCCGCGGAAGCGCCATGGACCTGGGCAGAAAGCAATGGCGGGATGGCGCTGGTTGATCACGGCGGGACTGAGTCAGCTCATCACCGGTCAGCTGCCGACGGAGGCGGCCTCAGCCACCTCCGTCGTCCGCACGAGCATGTCGCCCTGGACCGATCAGCCGACGTGGATGCGGGGCCTCCGTGCCGGGTCGGGCTCGTGCTTCCGGAGGATTTCGCGGACGACGGGAGGGGTGTCGCCGCGGCCCAGAAGAAGGTAGCGCATCAGGTGGGCCAGCGGGTTGCCTTCGGACCATTCGAAGTATGCGTGCGGGGTCACACCTGAAGAGTCCCTCAAGACCAGCAGGATTGCCGCGATGGCGTTCGGCGCGGCGGGGCTCTCGACCCGCACGATCCGGTATCCGTCGACTTCGACGCCCTTGACAATCAGCTTGCCACCGAAGTTGGACGGGTCGACGATGTCGATTTCGAGGAAGATGATGTCCGCGGCGCCCGGCACGGCGTTGAGGCCACGCTGGCCGAGCTCCTTTTCGGCGTATTCGCGTGCGTCCCCGGCCTGCCGCCTGTTGGCAATCAGGTTCAGCGCCCCGTCGTAGGCCAGGGAATCCGTGACAAACCGGCGCGCCATGTCATCGAAGTGGATGGTGTCGGCGCGAAGCTCCGTGGTCCGTGCGACGCGGGAGACCAGCGAAATGACGATGATGCCGAGAATGAAGAACGCGGAGATGGCCAGCCCGTCGGGTTTTCCAATGATGTTCGCGACCAGTGCGTAGACCAGGATGACGGTCAGGACGGCGAAGCCGATTGTGGCACGGCGCTGCCTGCGGCGGGCGGCGGAAAACGTGACAGCCACCGCCCCGGAGACCATCATGGCCAGGATTCCGGTGGCGTACGCGCCGGCCTGGGCGTTTACGTCGGCGTTGAAGCCGATGGTGATCAGGATGCTGACGCCGGTGTAGACCAGCACCACCGGACGCACGGCGCGCCCCCACTCCGGAGCCATGCCGTAAGAGGGCAGGTAACGGGGAACGATGTTGATCAGCCCGGCCATGGCGGAGGCGCCGGCAAACCACAGGATCAGGATGCTGCTGATGTCATAGACCGTGCCGAACGCGTCGCCCAGCTGCTGATGGGCCAGGAAGGCCAGGGCCCTTCCGCTGGCCTCGCCGCCGGCCTGGAATTCCTCGGCCGGGATCAGGACCGTGGTGATGAAGCTGCTGCCGAGCAGGTACACGCTCATGATCAGGGCCGCCGCGGTTAGGAGCTTGCGTGTGTTGCGCACCCGGGACGCCAGCCGCTCCGCCGGCGTCGTACCCTCGGAGGCAACCAGCGGCATCATGCTGACGCCAGTCTCGAAACCGGACAGCCCGAGGACCAGCAGCGGGAACGCGATCACGGCAGGACCGGCGATGTCCGCGATCCCGCCGCGCGACGCCAGATCCCCGGTCCATCCGGCCAGAGCCGCGGGATCGCTGAATACCTGGGCGACGCCGGCGCCGATGACGACGGCGTTCAGGAGGAGGAACACGGCCACCAGGGGGATGGCGACCACAACGGCTTCACTGAACCCGAGCAGGAACACCCCGCCCAGGATCAGCAGCAGCACCACGGTGATGGGCACGGCCTGCCCGTGCAGAAACTCGGGCAGATAGGGGTTTTCCAGCATATGGACCGTGGCGTCGGCGGACGACAGCGTGATGGTGATGATCCACGACGTAGCGACGAACCCCAAGAGGATCAGGACGAAAATCTTGCCCCGCCAGAACGGTAAAAGGTTCTCGAGCATCGCGACCGAGCCCTGGCCGTGCGGGCTTTCTTGCGCCACACGGCGGTACATCGGCAGCATCCCCAGCAGCGTCAGGGCAACAATCAGCAGGGTGGCCAGCGGGGACAAGGCCCCGGCTGCCAGGGCAGCGATTGCCGGCAGGTAGGAGAGTGTCGAGAAATAGTCGACCCCCGTCAGGCACATGACTTTCCACCAGGCTTGCGGACGCGCGTGGTCCTCCGGGCTTTCGGGCCCGACGGGGTGGACCTGGTTCTGCAATAGCCACCGCACCAGCCGGTTCGCCGGCTCAGTGGACGGCGCCGCCCGGGTTACTTCCCCTGGAATCGCGTGTTGGCCCGTGCCGCTCATGTGATACTCCTCAGTCGTTCCTGCGCTTCAACGCCCCGGGCGAAGAAGCTCGGGCCGGACGCGCAACCGCGAATACAGCGGCATTCCTATACTCGCCCCGGCCGTCTCCCACTTTTGGCGTTACCGCGTATGGAAAGCGTTAAGATTCACCGCCGCCGCCCTTGCGGGTGACACCACCGTGGTGTCATACTGACGCCGTGGATATTTCGCGATACGTACAAGACCTTCAGGACCAGCTGCTGGAAGCGACCGAACTTGCCGGCGAGCAGGCCAGTGAGATTGCCCGCCGGTTGGCCCGTTCGCTCGATGCATCGGTACGCTTGGTCATTCTCGACGCTTTGTCCGAGGCGGCCGGCGAGATTTCAGCCGAGCTCGCACCAGGTTCCGTGGACGTGCGGCTGCGAGGGCGGGACCCGGAATTTGTCGTGACACCACCGATGCCACCTGACACCACATCGGTTCCCGTTGCGCCCGAGCCGGCGTCGGCCGTTGACTACACCGTCGACGGCCGGACCACCCGCACCACGCTGCGCCTCCCGGAGAACCTCAGAGCCAAAGCCGAGGCTGCCGCGGCACGCGAAGGCCTCTCCGTCAACACCTGGCTGGTCCGCGCGGTCGCCACCGCTCTCACCGACCACACCACAATCACCCCGACGCCGCCCACGAACAGCGGCACCCGATTCACCGGCTGGGTCCGGTAAGGAGTCTTCATGCAGTACACCTACGCTGCCCCAGGAGTCATCGACGCCACAATCAAGCTTGCGATGGCCGAACTGGTGGTCACCGCCGACGACGTCGACGAGGTCACTGTCGAGATCACGCCCACCCGGGCCGACCGCGCTGCCGACGTCCGCGCGGCCGAAAACACCGCCGTCGACTTTGCCGACGGCCGGCTGACAATTACCCAGAAGCGCGAGAGCGTGCTCAGTACCTGGGTCAACAAGGGCTGGTCGATCGACGTGCATGTCCGCCTCCCCCGGCGGTCCCGCCTCGACGTGAAGTCCGCCTACGGCAACATCCGCGTCCGCGGATCGATCGGTCCGTCCTCGCTCACCACCGCCTTCGGCGACATCACCGCGGGCGATGTCGCCGAACTGACCGCCAAAACCTCCCACGGCGAGGTCAGCGTGGAGCGGGCCAGCGGCACCACCGCGCTCACCGGGACCAGCCTGCTCGTGGGCGAGGTGTACGGCAATGCGACGGCGAAGTGCTCGCACGGGAACGTCGCCGTCGGACTTGTTATGGGGCAGCTCGCCGCGGCCAGCGGCTACGGGAACATCGACGTCGGGACCCTCATGGGCGGCGTCGAGGCCCGCGCCGGGCACGGCAAAATCCGGGTCAGCGACGCGGTCAGCGGCACCGCCCGGCTCGAGGCGAGCTACGGCGACATCGAGGTCGGCATCCGCCGGGGCACGCTCACCTGGCTCGACCTCGATGCCAAGTCGGGAGCCGTCCGCAACGAACTTGATGCGGCCGGGCCCGAACTCCAGAACGACGACGCCGCGGCCGACCGCCTCCAGGTCACCGCCCGCACCAACTACGGCAGCGTCCGCGCGTTCCGCGCGGCGGTGCTCTGACGAGGGAGACATCATGACTGCCACCGCGACCGCCACGGACCTCGCCTTCGACGTCCGCGGACTCCGTAAACGCTTTGGTGACCACACCGTCCTGGACGGCATCGACCTGAGGATCGAACGCGGCAGTGTATTCGCCCTGCTCGGCCCGAACGGCGCCGGCAAGACCACCACCGTCCAGATCCTCGCCACCTTGATCAACGCGGACGAAGGGACCGCCATAGTGGGCGGCCACTCCGTGACCGAGGAACCCGGCCGGGTCCGCCGGGCCATCGGCGTGACGGGGCAGTTCTCGGCCGTCGACGAACTCCTCACTGGCGCGGAGAATCTCCGCCTGATGGCGCGGCTGCGCCATGTTCCCAAGGCCGGGCGGGAAGCGTTGATCGAAGGTCTGCTGCGCCAGTTCGACCTGACCGAGGCCGCAGGCCGGCCCGTGTCCACCTATTCGGGTGGCATGCGGCGGCGGCTCGACCTCGCCATGACCCTGGTTGGTGACCCGCGGATCATCTTCCTCGACGAGCCGACCACCGGCCTCGACCCGCGCAGCCGGCGGGCCGTGTGGGACATGGTGCGCATGCTGGTTGCCGGCGGTGTCACCCTTTTCCTGACTACCCAGTACCTCGAAGAGGCCGACCAGCTCGCGGACCGGGTGGCCGTGCTCGACGGCGGCCGCATCGTCGCCGAAGGCACCCCTGCCGAGCTCAAGGCAATGGTCGGCGAGGAGCAGCTGCGGCTTCGCTTCGCCACCGAAGACGAGGTGGGCAAGGCGCGGATGGCTCTGACCGCCGTCGTACCGGACGGCCTGCCGGCCTCCGATGACGGGCTCGAACTCCGTGTACCCACACCTGCCAACGGCGCGGCCGTGCGCGGCGTGCTGAACCTGCTGGCGGCCGCCGGTGTGGAACCGGCCGAAGTCACCACCGCGGCCCCTGACCTCGACGACGTCTTTTTCGCGCTCACCGGAGCACCCACCAAGGAGGAAGCATGACCACCATGACGGCACCGGCTCCGGTTCGCGAACCCAGCGCCGTGCAGCACGCCCTCGAAGACACCGCGACGCTGACGGGCCGCGGCCTGAAACGCCTGGTCCGTTACCCGTCCATGATCATCATGATGGTCGGTTTGCCGGTCATCTTCCTGCTGATGTTCGTGTACGTCTTCGGCGGCATGCTGGGCGCGGGGCTGGGCGCAGCGGCCGACGGCGGCACAGCGGCCTACCTGCAGTACGTGGTCCCCGGCATCGTGCTTATGGCTGTGGGCACCGGGGGTGCCGGGACAGCGATCTATATCTCGATGGACATGCGGCAGGGCGTTGCGGCCCGGCTGGCCACAATGGACGTCTCCCGCATCGCGATCCTGTCCGCACACGCCCTGGTCAGCGTGGTGCAGGCGCTGCTGGCAACACTGGCGGTGGGGGCTGCCGCGGTGCTGCTGGGATTCCGGCCCGCAGGTGGTGCCCCGGGAATCCTGGCAGCGCTTGGCGTCGTGGCCCTCATCGCGTTCGCGATCACGTGGCTCTCCCTGGCGCTCGGAATTGTTGCGGACACCGTTGAAACCGCCAGCAACCTGCCCATGCCGTTGTCCTTCCTGCCGTTCCTGAGCAGCGGATTCGTCCCGACGGAGTCCATGCCCGTGTGGCTGGGCGTGGTGGCCGAGTACCAGCCGTTCACTCCCTTCATTGAGACGGTGCGGGGGCTGTTGATGGGAACCGGCGTTGGAAACTACGGGTGGCAGGCATTGCTGTGGTGCGTCCTGCTGACGGGTCTGGGGATGGTGTGGTCGCTGAGCAAGTATTCGGCCAGCCAAACCCGCTCGTGACACCCACTGCCTGACCGGGGCCACGGCCGCGGAGTCAGGCCTCGGGGATGGGCATCCCGTAGGTCTCGAGGGTGACGCTGTCCGGGTCGGGTCCGCCACGCACGCCGGTGTCGAGCGCATCGATTGCGGCCAGCTGGCCGCTGCTGAGCTCGAAGTCGAAAATGTCGAAGTTTTCGGCGATGCGCTCGGCCCTGGTGGACTTCGGGATTACGGAGCGGCCCTGCTGCAGATGCCAGCGCAGCATCACCTGCGCGGCGGACTTGCCGTGCAGGCCCGCGATATCCAGCAGTGCCGGATCATCGAAGGTGCTCTTCTGTCCGCCGCGGTAGGACGTGATGCCGCCGATGGGCGACCAGGCCTGTGTGAGGATGCCGTGCTCGGCGTGCAGTCGTTGTAGTTCCTTTTGCTGGTAGTACGGGTGCAGCTCGATCTGGACGGCGGGAACCACCGACGTTTCCGCCAGGAGCCGTCCCAGGACGTCCGGCATGAAGTTGCTGACACCAATCGCGTGGACTTTGCCCTCGGCAAGAAGCTTCTCCAAAGCCCGGTCGCATCGACCGCGAGGTCGAACCGGCTCGTCAGCGGCTGGTGCAGCAGGAGCAGATCGATCTGCTCGACGCCCAGCTTCGCTGCGCTCTTCTCGAACCCGTACAGTGTGGCGTCGTGGCCGTAGTCGCTGATCCAGATTTTCGTTTCGATGAAGATCTGGTCGCGTGCGACGCCGGACTGGCGGATACCCTCGCCGACCTCATGCTCGTTAAGGTAGGCCGCGGCGGTGTCGATGTGGCGGTAGCCGACGCACAGGGCTTCCTGCACGGCGGTGGTGGTGGCCTCGGGCGGGGTCTGGAAGACGCCGAGGCCGATGGCGGGCAGGTCCACGCCGTTGTTCAAAGTGATCACGTTTTTTGTCATGCCTTCCACGGTAGGTGCGGATCCAGTGCGGGTGAGAGTCACTGGTGTTATCCCCCAGAAGAGCCGAAAGGGGGCCTGGGGGTGACTGACAGGGACTCCCACGCCGGGCCCGAACCAAATTAGCCTTGACTGTATGGATACCCGGAATGACGTGCAGCAGTTCCTCACCGCGCTGCGCGCCCGCATCACCCCGGAGGTGGCGGGCGTGACCGTGTTCGGCGGGGAACGCCGCGTCCCGGGCCTGCGCCGCGAGGAGGTCGCACAGCTCGCCGGAGTCAGCACCGCCTACTACACGAGGATGGAGCGCGGGGACCTGAGCGGTGTGTCCGAGAGCGTGCTGTTCGCCCTCGTACGCGCCTTGCAACTGAACGAGGCGGAGACCGCGCACCTGTTCGATCTGACGCGTGCCGCGACCGGGCCGCGCCGTTCGCCCCGGACCAAACCCGAACTGCGTGTCTCTCCGCGGGTGGCTCAGCTGATCAACATGATGAGCGATGTTCCTGCGATCGCGATGACCCGGCTCGGCGACCCGGTCGCGTCCAATCCCCTGGGGCGTGCGCTCCCGGGTGTTCTATGCGGACTGGGAGACAACCGCACGCGAGGCGGTGTCGGGGATGCGGCTCCTTGCCGGCCAGGATCCCAGCGACAGAGCTCTTATGGCCTTGGTCGGTGAGCTCGCGACCCGCAGCAACGAGTTTCGCACCTGGTGGGGCGGGCACACCGTCCGAATCCACGCCAGCGGCAGCAAACGGATCATCCACCCCGTCGTCGGCGAACTCACTGTGGAATACGACGTCCTCGCCCTTCAGTCCGCGCCCGGACTGGTCATCACTACGTACCTCACTGAACCGGGGTCCGCCTCCGCCGATGCCCTCGCCATGCTGCGCAGCTGGATCGCCGACGCCGGCACTACCGTCCGCACTGTGTCAGCTGAACAGTAACCATCAACACCGAAAGCCAGGGAGATACCGATGCGAGCAACTTTTATGTACGGAGCAGGCGATGTGCGGGTGGAGAACGTGCCCGACCCCGTCCTGCAGGACCCGACCGACGCGTTGGTGCGCATTGTCCGTTCGTGCGTCTGCGGATCGGACCTGCACCCGTATCACAGCATGCCGAAATCCCATCAGGGGTCACCCATGGGGCATGAGTTCATCGGCGTCGTCGAAGAGACCGGAAAGGACGTTGCGACCCTGAAGAAGGGCGACTTCGTCATCGCCCCCTTCGCCTGGTCCGACGGCATCTGCGACTTCTGCCGCGAAGGCCTGCAAACCTCCTGCCGGCACGGCGGGTTCTGGGGCGCCGGCGGCATCGGCGGCGCCCAGGCCGAAGCCGTCCGCGTCCCGTTTGCCGACGGCACCCTGGTCAAGGCCCCGGTGGGCGAGGACAGCGAGCTGCTGCCGTCCCTGCTGACCCTCTCGGACGTCTACGGCACCGGCTACCACGCCGCCATCAAGGCAGGCGTCAACGAACGGACCACCGTGACGGTCATCGGCGACGGCGCCGTCGGTCTCATGGCGGTGTTGTCCGCCAAGCAACTGGGCGCCGAGCAGATCATCCTGATGGGCCGGCACCAGGCGCGCACCGACCTGGGCATCGAATACGGCGCCACCAACGTCGTGGCCGAACGCGGGGAGGCCGGGATCGAGAAGGTCCGCGAACTCAGCGGCGGCGACGGGACCCACACCGTGCTCGAGTGCGTGGGGCACCGGCCGGCGTACGACCAGGCCCTCGGCGTGGTCCGCCCCGGCGGCGTCATCAGCCGGGTCGGCGTGCCCCAGTACGAGGACGCTCCCATCGGTTTTGGCTCCATGTTCGGACCGAACATCACCCTCACCGGCGGCCCGGCCCCGGTCCGGGCTTACATCGAGACACTCCTGCCCGGTGTGCTGGACGGCACCGTCAACCCCGGCAAAGTCTTCGACCGCACCATCAGCCTGGACGACGTGCCGTACGGCTACCGCGCCATGGACTCCCGCGAGTCACTCAAGGTCCTCGTCCGCCCGTGATGACTCCAAACCGCCGGACGATCGGCAGGCGCTCGGCAACACCGAGGTCCTGGCCGGCATGATCAGCAAGCTCATGCCGTGCGATGTGCACCGGATCGAAGCCGCTGACTCGTACCCGGAGAGCTAGGACGCCACCGTCGCCCGCAATGTCCGCGAGCAGGACGCTGGCGCCCGCCCTGCCATCGCCAATCCGCTGCCGTCCATCGTTCAGCACGAACCTGCCCGGGGGCGGCCCTCGGCGAAGGACTGGCCGTGCGGGGCGAGGAAGTCCGGGATGCGGGACCGGACATCGAATCTTGGCTCCGCCGCACTGGGCTGCTCACCGACTAACGGCCGCCCGCCCCGGAGGTACGCGTAGCTGTGGTTTGGTCAGACCAGGCTGGGGCGGCTGGCAAGGATGTAATCCACAGCAGCCGGGCCCGTCATCCTCAAGCCCGGCCGTACGTAACCGTTGTCGGTTCGGTGCCGTTCGGTGTGTCCCAGGCTGGACATCGCCGTCCAGAATTCTCTGGAGGGCTCGGCCGCCTGCTGGCGAAGAGCGCACCAGCTGACATACAGCCCGTACATCTCATCCTCTGCGAGTACCTGATCCTCTCCTGGATCAACAGCGATGCAATCCGACAAAAAGTGGCCATAGTTCGAAGTTGACATGTCCCGCGCTCCTATTTCCGTGACTCACGTCCGACCTGCCGCAACAGCTATTCGGAGCAGCACAGACAGCGGATGGCCGCCGAGAAAAGGTCCTTCCGTGGGGTTCACGGTCGAGGAGCCAATCACTAAGCCTGCTTTCCAAATAACAGTAAGTGTGCTTATTGTTAGTTCTCGGAGGGTCGGCGTCCTTGTGCACCCACTCCGGATAGCCGTCCACGTTAAGGAAGGCAAGAGAAGATGACCCCGAATCCCGCTGCCGAACCTTGGAACACACACCAGCTTCTCGCAATGGCCGCCCGCCTGGTCCAACGAAGCCAGGACCAGGCCCTGGCAGCGCTGGGTCTGACCCATGCCGCTGTCATTGCCCTCCAAGGACTCGTTTCAGGGCCCCTGAGCCAGGAACAACTGGCGGTCCGCATCAGAGTCCAGGCCCAGACCATCGGCAAGGTCCTGATCCGCCTCGACGAGGCCGGACTCATCACCCGCACCCGCGACCCCACCGACCGGCGAAGAATTGAAGCGGCCCTCACCGAATCGGGCCGCACCGCCTTGAAAAACGCACTGCATATCGAGCAGAAGCTCCTCCCCGCGGACCCCGCCACCCGAGCCTCGCTCGAACACGAACTTGTTTCGGTCATCGAAACATTCAGCACACGGCCGGAAGACCCGCCCGGGGCCAGGCAATAGGGCTCCGGAAGGCCTCGCCGCAGTGCGCGCGGGGCGGCGATCCTGCGGCTCTCGGCCCCGCGCGCAAACTTCAGCCAGGCAGATTCTGAAAGGCACCATCCATGTTCCTGCTCTTCGGCCTCAAAACTGTCCTGAACGACCTGCCCGGACGGCGGGGAACCTGCCAGCGCTGCGGCCAGTTCGTGCACCACCACATTCAGGAACGCGCCACAAAATTCACACTGTTTTTTATCCCGGTCTTCACCACGTCCAAGACCTACCGGATCACCTGCTCAAACTGCGGTCAGACCTCGGCCATCAAAGCGCGGGATAAAAAAGCCCTGGCCTGGTGAAGCCCTGGGGCCCACGAAGCTGCTGCCGGCCACGACTCCTGGCCGGCGATCAGTCCGGTATTTCCATTCGGAAACCACATGAGCACCGGAGAACCCTGGTGCGGAGATACACCTCCAACGGCACGTCACCATGCTGGTCGGGTGAGGCCGGGGCGTAGATGCTGCGATGCTCCGAACCGCCCATCGTCATCGGTTTCCCGCAATGCAGGTAGGCTCCGCCGAACTGCAGCACGCCCCGTCCTTGCCCGGAACGGTTGACGATCTCGGCAACCCGGGCCACAGCGGCCGCGTGGGCATAGAAAAAGCCGCATCCAACGCAGTTGTATGCGGCATTCACCAGCCCGGTTCTTGGCGGTTCGAGCGCCTGGATCGATTCGATGACCAAGTACTCGTCCGTGGCACACTCGGTGCACCAGGGCTTTCGGCCGCGGGCACGTGCTGGTTCGCGGTGGTGCGAAACGGTCGACATAGTCGTTCTCCTTGTCCGGAGGCCCGTCCGGGATCTTCCGGCCGTGGCTCCCATCAGCACGCCCCCCGGCATCAGGTTAGGCTCTGCACCGGGATGCCGACAAGGACCCCGACGCGCGGGCTCGGTGATAGCGTGGCGGCCATGCACTTCGTTCGCACCGCCAAGCGCGGTCTGGCCTCCTTGGGGCATAACGCCTCGACGGCAGCCAGGAGAACCACGGCGAGCCTGTCGAAGGGCCTCAACGCGTTTGCCCCGCGGCATCCCGCCCAGGTCATAGTCTTGGGGTTCGCCGGCGCGGTTGCTGTTGGGACCGGTCTCCTGATGCTCCCTCTGTCCAAGGCGCGCGAGGGCGGTGCAACCTTTCTCGAGGCGTTTTTCACGGCGACGTCCTCCGTTTGCGTCACCGGACTGATCACGGTCGATACCCCCGTGTTTTGGAGCGGCTTCGGCCAGGTCGTCATCCTGATACTGATCCAGATCGGCGGCTTCGGCGTCATGTCATTCGGGGCGCTGCTCGGCGTCCTGATGGCCCGCAGACTGGGACTGAGGTCCCGGCTTTCGGCCGCCGCGGAGACCAAGAGCCACGGCTTCGGCGACGTCCGCCGCGTCCTGCTCGGCGTCCTGGCGATCAGCCTCACCGTGGAAACAGCCTTGGCCCTGGTGCTGGCGGCCCGCTTCATGGCCGGCTACGGCTATCCGCTGGGCGAGGCGGCCTGGCACGGGGTGTTCCACTCAATCTCGTCCTTCAACAACGCCGGTTTCGCCCTTTATTCGGACAACCTGATGGGGTTTGTCGGCGACCCCTGGATCTGCCTGCCGATTGCCGCGGCTGTGATCATCGGCGGACTCGGGTTCCCGGTCCTCTTCGAATTGGGCCGACAGTACCGGCGCCCGATCCACTGGAGCATGAACACGAAACTGGTGCTCGTCGGCTCGGCCGTCCTCCTGATTGGCGGCACGGTGTTCCTCACAGCCGTCGAATGGGCGAACCCGGCCACCCTCGGCGGACTCCATCCGGCCGAGCGGGTGCTGGCAGGCTTCTTCCAGTCCGTCATCACCCGCACCGCAGGATTCAACAGCATCGACATTGCCCAGATGAATCCGGTCTCCTGGCTGGGGATGGACATCCTCATGTTCATTGGCGGCGGCCCGGCCGGCACTGCCGGCGGGCTGAAGATCACCACCTTCGCTGTCCTGTTCTTCATCCTCAGCACCGAGCTTCAGGGCGGCACTGCGGTGAACATTTTCGGCAAGCGCCTATCCCGCGCAGTACACCGCCAGGCCATTACCGTGGTGCTCCTGGCGATCGCTCTGGTGGTTGGCTCCACGATGTTCCTGATGCTGATCACAGACTTCGGGCAGGAGCGGATCCTCTTTGAGGTTGTGTCCGCCTTCGCCACGGTCGGGTTGTCCACTGGCATCACCGCCGCGATCCCTCCGGCGGGCCAGCTCGTCCTGATCCTGCTGATGTTCGTCGGGAGACTGGGCCCGGTTACACTCGGGGCGGCCCTGGCCCTGCGCGCACGACCCATGCTCTACGAGTACCCGAAGGAAAGGCCCCTCATTGGCTAGGAACATTTTCTCGTCCCACTCGGCTGCCGCCGGCGACAAGGCCTCCACTGTAGTGGTCATCGGTCTGGGCCGCTTTGGCGGATCGCTGGCCCTGGAGCTGGAGGCACAGGGCACCGAGGTGCTGGGTATCGATGCCAACGAAGAGATCGTCCAGTCCTTCAACGGACGCCTCACCCATGTGGTCAAGGCCGACTCAACCAAGGAAGAAGTGCTGCGCCAGCTCTCGGTCCATGAATTCGACCGGGCTGTGGTCGGCATCGGCTCGGACATCGAAGCCAGCATCTTGACGACGTCCAGGATTCTGAAATTCCAGCGTCCCCAGATCTGGGCAAAGGCCATCAGCGAACCACACGCCGAGATCCTGGGCCAGCTCGGCGTCGAGCACGTCATCCGGCCGGAGCACGACATGGGCAAACGCGTGGCGCACCTTGTCCTTGGTTCGATCCTTGACTATGTGGAATTCGAAGACGACTTTGTGATGATCCGGACCACCCCGCCCGCCGGCGCCCGTGACCGGCCGCTGGGCGTGCTGGGCCTCCGCGACAAGTACGGCATCACAATAGTGGCGGTCAAGCGTCCCGGCGGGATCTGGGGTCACACGACCGCGCAAACGGTGCTCTACAGCGATGACCAGATCATCGTTCAGGGCCGCAAATCCCAGGCGGAAAAGTTCAGCACGCTCCCCTGAGTTCCGGGCGCATGACAGGCGGTACCCTTCCGCACGGGCCGCCGTTCAGGCGCGGGCCCCCACCTCGGGTTTCACTGCAGTGACGGGACAGCCGGCTTCGAGGATGACACGTTGGGCGGTGCTGCCGAGGAAGAGCTTGCCCACTGGAGAGCGCCGTCGAACGCCAATGACAATCAGCTCGACGTCCTCGTCGTAAGAGGCGTCTATCATCAGGTCCGCCGTGTCGGTGCCTTCATTGGGGCGGAGCGAGGCGGTCACACCTGCGGCCGCGGCGGCGGCGATGGCCTCCCGGATATCCGAATCCGCTTCAGCCGACCCGCCACCGGGGAGGGGGCCCATGATCTGCAGGCCCGTCTTCCGCAACGCGGCTTCCCGGATGGCTGCGCTGAGCGCCGCACGTCCCTCCTGGCTGGCGACGTATCCCACCGCGACGCTCACGCCTGCACCGCCGTCAGCACGGCTCCGGTGGCCACGAAGGACTGCAGGTTGGCGAGGGTCAGTTCGGCCATCGCAGCGCGTGTCTCGTGTGTTCCGCTGCCCAGGTGCGGCAGCAGCACCACGTTCTCCAGGGCCAGCAGGTCTTCGGGCACCTTCGGCTCCTCCGCGAAGACGTCCAGTCCGGCGCCGGCCAGCCGCCCCGCCAGCAAGGCGGCCACGAGGGCGTCCTCATCCACTACGGATCCCCGGGCGATGTTGATCAGGTAGCCCTTCGGGCCGATCGCCTCGATGACGTCGGCGTCGACCAGCCGGGCTGAGTCCGGCCCGCCGGCGGCGGCAACGATCAGCACGTCGCAGCCGGCAGCAAGTTCACGCGGAGACGCGGCATACCGGTAGCTGACTTCCTCGACCTGGTTGCGGCTGTGGTAGCTGATCTCACAATCGAAGCCTTCCAGCCGCCGCGCGATGACCCGGCCAATCCTGCCCAGGCCGAGGATGCCGACTTTCTTGCCGCTGGCCTTGGTGGCCAAGGGAAAGTTGCCTCTGCTGAGCCAGTCGCCGCGGCGCACGAAACGGTCTGCCGCACTGACACCTCGCAGGATGTCCAGGTACAGCGCGATGGCGGTGTCTGCCACACAGTCGTTGAGGACGTCGGGAGTGTTGCTGACTGCAATTCCCCGCTTCGCCGCCTGGGCAACGTCGGTGGTGTCATAGCCGACGCCGAAGTTGATGACGGCGCGAAGGTTGGGAAGGGCACGCATCAGGTCCGGGCCCACGCCGAACTTTCCGGAGGTCACTGCCAACTCGAAGGTCCCGCCGTGCCCCTGCAGGAATTCGCTCCGCTCTTCAGTGGAATCGGGGAGGCGCACGGCGCCGTAGTCCCTTTTGATGGGTTCTTGGACGGCTGGCATGAGAGGCCCTACCTGCAGGACGGCGATGTTCTTCATATCTGCACCATAGGTTTCGGACCCATACACGTCCAACATGTAAATGGCATGGTTCGATACCCGTATTGACTGGATCACATCACTTCGGCGCAACCGCGCGGATTTCCCGGTGGAGTGGTGCCCGTCACATGCTGTCGCTGGGGGCCGCCTGCCGCTTCGCAGAGTCCCAAGGGGCGGAAACATCCTTGTCGGGGCCCCGGACGTCGCTTAGCTTTGGTCCAGCGCGGCCCGAAAAGCACCAGGTTTTGTTGCCTTGTTGGTGCAAGAGCACCCCGCTGCCGCATGTATCCAATCCGGAGGAATCCAATGACGTCTTCTTCAAAACTCCCCTTTTCCGCTGCCTTGCTCAAATGGCCGGCCCTGGCGTCCGTCGCGGTGCTGGGTCTCAGCGGCTGTTCAGTCGCCAACTCCAACGCGGGCGCCGCACCCGCCTCGAACACCGTCCGTGTGGTGCTCAGCCAGGAGCCGCCCACACTGGAAGCCTGCGAATCCAACCTGACGTCCACCGGCGTCGTGATGCGTTCGAACGTCACCGAACCGCTGATTGAGCGCAATCCCCAGACAGGTGCATTGGAACCCAAGCTTGCCACCAAGTGGGAAGCCACCTCCGATACCGAGTGGACCCTGAAGCTGCGCGAAGGCGTTAAGTTCCAGGACGGTACCCCGTTCAATGCAGAGGCTGCCGCCTTCACAATCGAGAGGGCCGTCAACTCCAAGCTCGGCTGCAACGTGGAGGGTTACGTCTTCGGCGACGCAGACCTCACCGTGAAGGCCGTGGATGCCACCACCCTGACGGTCACGACTCCTGAACCGGACCCCATCCTGCCGCTGCGCCTGTCCTTCCTTGAGGTGGTTCCGACGTCGACGAGCGCCACGGCGAAAGTCCGGGAGCCGATCGGTACCGGACCTTACAAGATCGAGGCGTGGGACGCGGGCCAGAAGATCACATTGTCCAGCTGGGACGGCTACTGGGGGGACAAGCCCGCGTACGCCAAGGCCGAGTACCAGTGGCGCTCCGAAAGCTCTGTGCGTGCCGCGATGATAACCAGCGGTGAGGCGGACGTGGCCATGGGGTTGGGCCCGGACGACAACATCGGCGACCTCGGCATCGACTACCCGAACAATGAGACGGTGGCCATCCGGTTCGACGGCACCAAGGCCCCGCTGAACGACATCCGCATCCGCCAGGCCGTGAACTTTGCCATCGACAAGGAGGGCATCGTGAACTCCCTCTACCAGGGCAAGCACAAGGCGGCTGCCCAGCTGGTTCCGGAAGGCATCGTAGGACACAACTCAGCGCTCAAGGCGTGGTCGTTCGACCTCGATAAGGCCAAGTCCCTGGTCGCCGAGGCCAAGGCCGCCGGCGTGGACACCGGCGCCCAGATCTCGCTGGTGGTCCGCAACGCGCAGTTCCCCAAAGTCACGGAACTTGCCCAGGTCCTGCAGGAGCAACTCACCCAGGCAGGCCTGACGGTGAAGCTGAAGATGCTGGAAACCAGCCAGCAGCTGACCTACCAGACCCGGCCCTTCGCCCAGGATGAAGGCGCGGCGGCGGTGATGGTCCAGCACGGCAACCAGGCCGGCGACGCGGCGTTCACCGTTGACCAGTACATGCTCTCCACCGGAGCGCAGAGCCACTTCGGCACGCCCGAGTTTGACGCCATGATCAAGAAGGCGGACGCCGCCTCCGGAGACGAGCGGAAGAAGGAGTTCGAGGAGATCTTCGCCTACCAGAGCGCCAAGGTTGTCCAGTTCGCCCACATCTCACACCAGACCGGCATCCTCGGCAAGGCCAAGACCGTCAACTACGCGCCCAACTCGTCCAGCGGCGATGAGCTGCGCATCTCGGAAATGACCCCGGCAAAGTAGCGCGGACCTCCGGGAGAAAAGGACAGCCATGCTGAACTACTTGAGAAAGCGGATTGTCTCCAGCGCGTTGCCGCTGGTGGTGGTGGTGGTCGGCGTGTTCGCGCTGGCCAGGATGACCGGCAACCCGGCCGCACTGTACCTGCCCTTGAACGCCACGCAGCAGATGCGCGACGACTTCACTGCCCGCAACGGGCTGGACCAGCCACTCCTGGTCCAGATGGCGGACTACTTCGGCGGGGTGCTCCGGCTCGATTTCGGGCAGTCGCTGCGCACCGGGCAGGACGCGGCCGCCATGGCGCTGCGTGCCTTCCCTGCCACGCTGCAGCTGGCAGCCACCACCATGGTGCTGGCCGTGCTGCTGGCCCTGGTGGTCGGTTGCTGGGCGGCATTGAAGCCGAACGGCATCGCGGACCGCATCTCAAGTTTTGTTTCGATGGCTGCCGCTTCCATCCCGGATTTCTGGCTGGCAATCGTCGGCATCTGGGTCTTCGCCATTACCCTGGGCTGGCTCCCGACATCCGGTGTGTCGGGGGCCGGCGCCTGGGTGCTGCCCATCGCCACGCTGCTTCTGCGGCCGTTCGGTGTGCTGGTCCAGATTGTCCGCGGGTCCATGGTCTCGGCGCTCTCGGAGCCCTACATCAAACTGGCGCGCAGCCGTGGTGCCGGTGAGTTCCGGGTGGTTACCCACCACGCGCTGCGCAATGCTGCCGCCCCCGCGCTGACGGTGGCCGGTGACCTCACTGTCGGCCTGGTCAACGGCGCCGTGGTGGTGGAAACCATCTTCGGCTGGCCGGGAATCGGAAAGCTCATGATCGACTCGATCCTGCAGCGGGACTTCGCCGTTTTGCAGGCAGCCGTGCTGCTCACCGCCGTCGCGATCTTTGCCCTGAACATCCTCATCGACATGTGTTACGCGCTGCTGGACGCACGCGTCCGTCCCGTCACGGTCAAGGCCTAGGAGTAGCCATGAAGAGTCCATTGACTGACGCTGCGGTGCCAGAACAGCTACCGGCAGCCGACCACCAGAACGACAAGAAGGACGGAAAGCAGGATGGCAAGCTCAGCCTGTTCCGCCTCCTCCTCAAGGACCGCTTCGCCACCTTCTCGGCACTGGTCCTGATCCTCATTGGCCTGACAGCCTTGTTCGGACCGGCCCTGATGGGGGACCTGGCCACCAAGCAAAACCTGCTGTTTGCCAACAAGGCGCCCTTCACGCTGGCGCACGGCTGGGAATACTTCCTGGGCAGCGATTCCCTGGGCCGGAGCATGCTGGCCCGGCTGGTGGTGGCCAGCCGGACGACCCTGTCGGTGGCCCTGTCTGCCGTTGCGGTGGCCCTCCTCGTCGGCTCGCTGTGGGGAGTCTGGGCCGGTTACCATCGGGGCTGGCGGGAGAACGTCTCGATGCGAATTGCCGACGTCATCATGAGCTTCCCGTCCCTGCTGCTCGCCGTCGTCGTGCTGTACGTGTTCAGTCCCAGCGCCGCCAACATCGTGCTCATCCTGGCGCTGACCCGCATCCCCATCTACCTCCGCACGGCCCGCGCCGAATCGGCGGAACTGCAGAGCCGGACATTTGTGGACGCTGCCCGCACATTCGGGGCCAAGCCCAATGCGATCATCGTCCGGCACGTCATCCCCGTGGTGCTGCCGACGCTGATGACGCTGGCCACGCTGGAATTCTGCTACGTCATGCTTGCGGAATCCTCGCTGAGCTTCCTCGGCATCGGCATCCAGCCGCCGGACGTCAGCTGGGGCTTGATGGTGTCCCAGGGCCGGCAGTACCTGCAGACCGCCTGGTGGCTGTCCATTTTCCCGGGCGTCGCCATTGTGATCACCACCATCGCCGCCAACGTCCTCGCCGCCTGGCTTCGGATCGCCACGGATCCGGCCCAGCGCTGGCGCCTGGCGCTTCCCCGCAAGAGGCTGATCGCCCGTATTCCAGTCAAGGAGGCAAAGCCGTGAAAACAGCTGCCGAACACGCTCCCGCCAAACGTCCCCGAGGCGCGGGAACGGCCACCGTCCAGGCGAAAGCGCACGACGTCGTGCTGCAGGTCCGCGATCTGGCGGTGGACATCCGGACGCACCGGGGCACGGTGCGCGCCGTCAACAGCGTGGCCTTCGAGGCCCGCGCCGGCGAGACCCTCGCGCTGCTGGGAGAGTCGGGCTGCGGAAAATCCATGACCGCGAAGGCGCTGGCGGGAATCATGGATCCCGTCTGCGACCTCGCCGACGGAACCATCATCCTCAACGGCACGGACCTCGCCGCGCTCAGCCCCAAGGAAAGGCTCAAGTTTGCCGGACCCGAGCTGGGCATCGTCTTCCAGGATGCCCTGACCGCGCTGAACCCGGTCTACACGGTGGGCACCCAGCTGGGCGAGGCGTTCCGCATCCACCACGGCCTGAGCGCCAAGCAGGCCCGGGTAGAGGCGATTGACCTGATGAAGCGGGTGGGAATACCGGAGCCCGAATCACGGGTGAATTCCTACCCGCACCAGTTTTCCGGGGGCATGCGCCAGCGCATCCTCATCGCCATGGCTGTGGCGCTGAACCCGCGCCTGCTGATCGCCGACGAACCCACCACGGCCCTGGACGTCACCGTCCAGGCCCAGATCATGCAGCTCCTGCGGAAGCTCCGCGAAGAGGGCCAGATGGCCGTCATCCTCATCACCCATGACCTTGCAGTGGTAGCGGAGGAAGCTGACACGGTAGCGGTGATGTATGCCGGCAACGTGGTGGAGAGCGGGCCCGTCTCCGAGGTCTTCGCCGATCCGCGCCATCCCTACACCAAGGGACTGCTGGAATCAGTGCCCGTCCACCTTGAACGCGGCGCCCAGCTGAAGTCCATTGCTGGCAGCCCGCCCGAGCTCCACGACATCCCCGCCGGCTGCGTCTACCAGTCCCGGTGCCCGCTGGTGCAGGACATCTGCCGGGCCGAGCGCCCTGCGCTCCGCCCGGTTCCCGGCACCGGCACCGGCACCAGCGCCGGCCCTTCAGGCCAGACGCCTTCCGGCACCGACCCGCGGCCGGCCCGCACCGCCGCCTGCCACTTCAGCGAGGAGATCAACAATGTCTGAGCCGCTTCTGAAAATCGACGGCCTGACCAAAACGTTCCATGTGGCCAAGAGCGCCAGCGGCAACACCCGGCTCAAGGCCCTGGACGGCATCAGCCTGACGGTGGGCCGCGGGGAGACCCTTGGGCTGGTGGGTGAGTCCGGCTGCGGCAAGTCCACCCTGGCGCGGACCCTGATGATGCTGGAAACACCGGATGAAGGGACGGTCCGGTTTGAGGGCACCAATCCTTTCGGGCTCCGCGGCAAGGAGTTGCTGAGCTGGCGACGGCGGGTGCAGATGGTGTTCCAGGACCCCTTTGCCTCGTTGAACGCCCGGATGAACGCAGGCGACATTATTGCCGAGCCGTGGGCCACCCACCGGAGTTTGTACCCCACGTCCCGGGAACGCGAGGCCAGGGTCCGGGAGCTGCTGCATATGGTGGGGCTGCGCCCGTCGGACGCACGCAAGTCGCCGCAGGAGTTCTCCGGCGGCCAGCGCCAGCGCATCGGCATCGCCCGGGCCCTGGCCCTGAACCCGGACGTCATCATCCTCGACGAGCCGGTCTCGGCCCTGGACCTCTCTGTCCAGGCCCAGGTCCTGAACCTGCTCAACGAGCTGCAGCAGAAGCTCGGCGTCTCCTATATCTTCATCTCGCACGACCTGACGGTTGTCCGGCACGTGGCGGACCGGGTGGCGGTGATGTACCTCGGCCGGATCATTGAGACGGGGGCCACGGAGGAGGTCTTTGACCACCCCCGGCACCCCTACACGGCGGCCCTGATGTCGGCGTCCCCGAAGCTGGACGTCAGCGGGACCAGACGGGACCGGATCGTCCTCAAGGGCGAGCTGCCTTCCCCCCTGGATCCGCCGTCGGGCTGCCGGTTCCGGACCCGGTGCTGGAAGGCCCAGGACGTCTGCGCCGAGGTGTCTCCGGAACCCCAGATCCTGGCCGCCCCGGACGGCACGCAGCATGTTGCCGAGTGCCACTTCCCGCTTGATTCCATCAAGGGACTGACCGGCGCCATCGCCTCGGCCCAGTGACAGGTGGCGAGTATGCCATCATCGCCGGGGTGATCTTCCTGGCCGCCTGCCTTCAGGCGTCCAGCGGCTTCGGTATGGGCATGCTGGCGGCACCGGTGATCGCGATCGTGGACCCGGCGCTGCTGCCGGCCACACTCATCCTCCTGGCCCTCCTGGTCACCGTCATGGTGACCGTGCGGGAGCGGCAAAGCCTGGACTTGCGCGGCACGGGTTGGGCCCTGGTGGGCAGGGTTCCCGGAAGTTTCCTCGGTGCATGGCTGGTCACGGCACTTTCCAGGGAGGGCCTCGCCTGGATGGTGGTCGCCGTGGTGCTGGCCGGGCTGGTCCTGGCCGGAAGGGGCTGGGCTCCGAGGCCCGTCCGGGTGAACCTGATCGCGGCCGGCGCGGCCTCCGGCATCATGGGCACGGCCACGTCCATCGGCGGCCCGCCCATGGCCCTGATCTGGCAGGGCCACCACGGTCCGCGGCTGCGCGGCACTATGAGCGCGTTCTTTATGGTGGGGTCCTCGATTTCAATGCTGATGCTTTGGATCACCGGGACGGTCACCGAAGAAATTCTGGTCCTGGCGCTGTGGATGGTGCCGGCCGCTGTTGCCGGCTATGCGGCGTCCCGGTTCGTTAACCGCTTCCTCAACCCCGCGCGCCTCAAGGCCCTGGCCCTGGGCGCGTCGGCGCTGGGAAGCGTCCTGCTGGTGCTGCAGCTTGTCCTGACCGCGGGATAGCAGCAACCACACAGTTTTAAGGCCGCGGCACCAGATTCCTCAGCTCTCCGCCGTGGGCAAGCCGTCCGATGTTCGCGGCGATGTCCCCCGCGCGGCCTTCAAAAGTGATGCGCGCATGTCCGGAATGGTGCGGCGTGAGCACGGTGTTCGGCAGGGAGGCGAAGGGCAGTTCGGCGGGCGGAGTGACGCCGTCGGCGGGCGAGCCCCACCAGACGTCCAGGCCGGCTCCGGCGATCTGCCGCTCCTTCAGGGCCGAGTACAGTGCGGCCTGGTCAACAACGGGTCCGCGGGCCACGTTGATCAGGAACGCTGACGGTTTCATGGCGCCCAGCTCCGGGCCCCCGATCATCCCCCTGGTCTCGGCATCGAGCGGTACCGTCACCACCACGACGTCGGACGCGGCCAGGAGCGTGTGCAACTGGTCGATTCCGCCCACCCAGTCCGGGTCGACTCCCGCCGGAAGCGGGGCCGACGGGTTGCGCCGCACCGCGCGGACCTTCATGCCCAGCAGCCCGGCCACCCGGGCCACCTCGGCACCTATCGAGCCCAGGCCCACCAGACCCAGCGTGAGGTCGGACAAAACGGGATGGAAGGGGACGTCGCCGGCGGTGGCAATGGTGCGCCACTGCCCCTCGCGGACCTGCCGGTCCGCTGCGGCCACATTCCGGGCGAGCATCAAGGTGACCATCAGGACGTGTTCGGTGATGGGCCGGGCGTGGTGGAAGGTGTTGGCCACCAAAGCCGACGGTACAAGGTGTGGAAACGATATTTTGTCGTAGCCGGCGCCGGTCACGTGGACCAGCCGTACCCGGGACGCGGCCTGCGCCTCTTCCCCGCTGAGGGAGGAGCAAACCACGACGTCGGCGCCCGCCAGCGCTTCGAGCTCTCGTTCCGGACTCCACGCCGCAGCCATGTCCCAGCGGTGGGCGCCGCCGCCGGTCCTTAACTTCTCCTCGAACCGGCTGATGATGGGATCGGTGACGACGATCCGCAGGGACTTCCCGCGGTCCCGGGTGGCTGGCCCTGCCGTCACCATCGGGGGCTTCTGAAGGACCTGGTCACCGTGCTCGGCGGGATCGTATGCCTGGTTCACGGCGATGTGCTCCTTGCTTGGCTGGGCGATGGTTGATTTACCCGCCCTCTTGACCGACCATAAGGTGACCCATCGATCCACGTCCAAGCCAATTTATGCACTCAACAATTCAGTAAGGGTATGAATGTTTTCGCTACCCCAGTTAGAAGCGTTCGTGGCAGTGGCTGAGGAGCTGCACTTCGGTGCCGCTGCAGAGCGGCTGAACATGACCCAGCCGCCGCTGAGCCGGCAGATCCAGATGCTCGAGAAGAAGCTGGGCACACCGCTTTTCGCCCGTACCAGCCGCAAGGTGGAGCTGACTGCTGCAGGTGCCACGCTGCTGCCGAGGGCCCGCCAGATCCTGGACATGTGCGTCAAGACGGACCTGGATGTCCGGCGGGTTTCCTCCGGTCAGGCAGGCGTGATCACGGTGGGCTACACCGCCATCGCCGGTCAAAGTGCGCTCCCCCTGATGCTTCGGCGTGCCGCGGAAGGGATACCCGGCGTGTCCTTTGTCCTCCGGGAGCTCGTTTCAACTGACCAGATGGACGGCCTCGTAAAAGGAACCGTGGACATCGGCCTGTTGCGCCCCATCGTTGCCAGACCCGGAATTGTGTCCCGGCCACTGATGAAGGACCGCATGGTGGTGGCGCTGCCCGAGGGCAGCTCGTTGCTGGGCACCATGGCAGCGACCCACGGTGGGCCGCTGTCCCTTGGCTCGCTGGACCGGCGGCCGCTGCTGATGTATTCCACCCAGGAAGCCCGCTACTTCCACGACCTGGTGCTCCGGCTGTTCGCCAGCGCCGGCGCCCACGCAAACATCACCCAGTATGCCAGCCAGGTCCCGGCGCTCCTGGCCTTCGTCCAGGCCGGGCTGGGCGTGACACTCGTTCCCGCCTCGGCCATGGGTTTCGCCCCTCCCGGCGTGGAATTCCACGAGATCGACGGCCGGCACGGCATTCAGGAACTGAACCGCGTGGACCTGGAGCTGGCCTGGAATGAGGAGACGGCCAACCCTGCCGTGCTTACGCTGCTGGACCTGATCGCCTCTGCTGCGGACGGGGCCAGCCCGGCCTGAGCGGTGCCGCCCGGAGCGTGCGTCGGCCCTTTATCGCCCCTGTTGGTTGTCAGTACACTGGGACGCATGACCGAGCAGGAACCGGCCCCACCCGGGGCCGCTGCGGCCCTCAACGGCGGATCCGACGCCGTCGACACGTCCTTGCGCAGCCCGGCGCAGCGGTCCCGCACGTTCGCCGGGATCCTGGTGAACACTGCCCTCGCCAACATCACCACCAGCTATCTGTGGTTTGCCCTCACCTTTTGGGCGTACCTGCAGACGCGCAACGTGATCGCCACCGGGGTGGTCGGCGGCGCGTACATGCTGCTGATCGCCCTTTCAAGCATCAGCTTTGGCACCTTCGTGGACCGCTACCGCAAACTGGCCGTGATGCGTTTCGCCGCCGGCTTCACCCTGGTGATGTTCGTGCTCTCCGGGGTTATGTTCCTGCTGACACCGGCATCCAGGTTGCTGGACCTGACGCAGCCGTGGTTCTGGGTCTTCACTCTGGTCATCCTGGTCGGCGCGGTGGTGGAAAACATGCGCAACATTGCCCTCTCCACCACGGTCACCATCCTCATCGAGCCGGAGCGGCGGGCCAACGCCAACGGGCTCGTGGGCATGGTGCAGGGGCTGATGTTCATCATCACGTCGCTGATCTCCGGGCTGTCGGTCGGCCTGCTGGGCATGGGCTGGACGATCGTTGTCGCCATAGTGCTCACGGCGCTGGCGTTCGCCCACATGCTCACGCTGCGCATGCCCGAGGAGGTGCGCGTGGCCGCCACCGACGCCCACGGCGCATTCGACCTGCGCGGCTCCCTCGCCGCGGTGCTTGCCGTTGCCGGACTGTTCGCGCTGATCCTGTTCTCCACGTTCAACAACTTCATCGGCGGGGTCTACATGGCGCTGATGGACCCCTACGGCCTGGAGATGTTCCCGGTGGAAGTGTGGGGAGCCGTCTTCGCCCTCGGCTCCACCGGGTTCATCATAGGCGGCGCCGTGATCGGCA
>JBKKDK010000415.1:0-5606 GCA_046708245.1 Arthrobacter sp. | reverse complement strand
GAGGATGAGGGTGCTGAGTTCGATCGACTCGAGTCCCGAGACCACCCGTGCGGGCCCTTAGCTGTTGCGGACGGCGTTGACCACGTAGTCAACGGCTTTCTCGACCGCGATGTTCTCCGCGTCGCCGGTCCGGCGGTCCTTGATCTCCACGACGCCGTCCACGAGCCCGCGGCCGACGGCAAGGATGGTCGGAACACCGACGAGCTCGGCGTCGCCGAACTTCACGCCGGGGGACACCTTGGGCCGGTCGTCGTAAATGACGTCCAGGCCGGCAGCTTCCAGCTCCAGCGAAAGCTTTTCGGCGGCCGCGAAGATCTCCTCGCCACGGCCCACGGCCACGACGTGGACGTCTGCCGGGGCGACGGCGCGCGGCCAGACCAGACCCTTGTCGTCATGGTTGGACTCGGCCAGGGCAGCGACGGCACGGGTGACGCCCACGCCGTAGGAACCCATGGTCACCACGACCTGCTTGCCGTTCTGGTCCAGGACCTTCAGTTCGAGGGCCTCGGCGTACTTGCGGCCCAGCTGGAAGATGTGGCCCATTTCGATGCCGCGGGCGGTTTCCAGGGGGCCGGACCCGTCCGGAGCCTCGTCGCCGGCGCGCACCTCGGTACACTCGATGACGCCGTCCCAGCCGAAGTCGCGCCCGGCGACGAGGCCAAAGACGTGCTTGCCGGCCTCGTTGGCTCCGGTGACCCAGGCGGAGCCGCTGACGACGCGGGGATCGACCAGGTAGAGCAGCTTGGCGGCGCCTTCGGTGCCCAGCAGCGGCGCGTCCAGGGACATGCCCGGACCCAGGTAGCCCTTGACGATGAGCGGCTGCTTCTTGAGGTCGTCCTCGTTGGCGGACTCGAGGGTGATCTCGCCGGCGATCGGCAGGAAGGACCCGATGTTGGCCTCGACGCGCTTGAGGTCCACCCCGCGGTCGCCGGGAAGGCCGATGACCACGAGCTGGCGTTCGCCGGTAGGCAGGGTCACGGCGAGCACGACGTTCTTGAGCGTGTCAGCGGCAGTCCAGGGACCGCCGTCGGCCGCTGTCCGCGGAACGAGCACGTTGGAGGCGTCGACGAGCGTCTCGATGGTGGGCGTGTCCGGGGTGTCCCGGATCTCGGCGGCCGGGGCGTTGCTGAAGTCGATGTCCGCGGGGACCACGGTGGTGACGGCCTCGACGTTGGCCGCGTAGCCGCCGGCCGAGCGCACGAAGGTGTCTTCGCCGATTTCGGTGGGGTGCAGGAATTCCTCGCTCTTGGACCCGCCCATGGCGCCGGCTGTGGCGGCCACCGGAATGACTTCGAGGCCCAGGCGCTCGAAGATCTTCAGGTACGCGCCGCGGTGGGCGGCGTAGCTGGCGTCCAGGCCGGCGTCGTCGACGTCGAAGGAGTAGGAGTCCTTCATGATGAATTCGCGGCCGCGCAGCAGGCCGGCCCGGGGACGGGCCTCGTCGCGGTACTTGTTCTGGATCTGGTAGATGCTCAGGGGCAGGTCCTTGTACGAGGAGTACAGGTCCTTGACCAGCAGGGTGAACATTTCCTCGTGCGTGGGGGCCAGGAGGTAGTCGTTGCCCTTGCGGTCCTTGAGCCGGAAGATGCCTTCGCCGTATTCGGTCCAGCGGTTCGTCGCCTCGTAGGGTTCCTTGGGCAGCAGCGCCGGGAAGTGGACTTCCTGGGCCCCGATGGCGGTCATTTCCTCGCGGATGACCGTCTCCACCTTGCGCAGCACGCTCAGCCCGAGCGGCAGCCAGGTGTAGATGCCCGGCGCGGCGCGGCGGATATAGCCGGCGCGGACCAGGAGGCGGTGGCTGGCCACCTCGGCGTCGGCGGGGTCTTCACGCAGGGTGCGCAGGAACAGCTTGGAGAGTCGAAGGACCACTGGTGGGTTTCCGTTTCTGGGAGGTGCCGGGAAACTCAGTAAGACTGAGCAAAGCTTCTAGGTACTAATCTACCGTCAGCCCGGCCGCGGAAGAGCCACGCCATAACTGATGGAAGCCCCTGGCCGTCTCCGGCTGGTCATCCCGTCATGGCGTGGCCCCGCGGCCCCCATTACCGCCAGATCCCCGGCTGTGAGCTCTTCGTGTTGCTTCTGCAGGCACCGCGGTCCCCGGTGTTTTCGGGGCGCATGTGCCGATGCGACACGGCTAGGTAGAACTTATGTGATGCGCGGCACGAAAACAAGAGTCAGCATCCGGATATTTCCGGCAGGCGAAAGCCGGCTTTCCTGGCTGCTTTCCTAGAAGAGGACCGTGGCGAAAGTGCCCACCTGCCGGAAGCCCACCCGCTCATAGGTGGCGCGGGCCCGGACGTTGAAATCGTTGACGTACAGGCTGGCGACCGGCGCGATCGTGCGGGCCAGCACCACGACGGCGGCCATGTAGCTTGCGCTCTGGCCCCGCCCACGGAACCCCGGGTTCATCCAGACCCCCTGGATCTGTGTTACGCCCGGAGTCACGGCCCCCAGTTCGGCCTTGAACACCACCTGGCCGTCCGGGCCGAGGTGGACCAGGGAATGTCCCTGCCGGATCAGGCCCCGCACCCGGCGGCTGTAGTATTCCCGGCCGCCGAGATAGGGCGAATAGCCCACTTCCTCCTCGAACATCGCCGCGCAGGCGGGCAGGATCCGGTCGAAGTCCGCAAGCTGGGCAAAGCCCAGCGCCGGATTGGGCGCGACGGCGGGCGGACCGGAGATGGTCATGAGGGGCTGGGCGTCCCGGACCTCGTGTGCTGGCTGGCCCAGCTGCTCCAGCGCGGCATAGAGGGCCAGCACGGCCTCGGCCGGACCGAAGATGGAGGCGTAGCGGCGGCCGGTGCTGTGCGCGGCTGCCGCCACGAGCCC
The DNA here is from genome assembly GCA_046708245.1 of Arthrobacter sp. GTDB lineage: Bacteria > Actinomycetota > Actinomycetes > Actinomycetales > Micrococcaceae > Arthrobacter. The sequence goes on along the minus strand of JBKKDK010000415.1, from coordinate 2,777 downwards.
GGCGAATTCCGGGTCCAGCTGCACCGGCACCAGGTTGGCACCGGCCCAGCAGGCACCCAGGAGGGCGGCGCCGTCGAACACGCCCAGGATGCTGGCTCCGCCGGCGGTGGGTGCCGCGGAGCCGGCGGTTTCCAGGTGCGAGAGCATAAAGACGTTGGCGACGGCGTCCTGCCGTGCCAGGTCCAGCAGCTGAGATGTGTCCGAGCCGGTCAGGGCGCGGACTGCGACGCCAGAACCGGCGCCGTCCTTACGAGACGCTAACCACGGGGCTACCCTTGACAGCATCTTCGCCATCGGCCTCCCCCATCTCTTCGGCGATACGCATGGCCTCTTCGATCAGTGTCTCAACAATCTGGTCCTCGGGGACAGTCTTGATGACCTCGCCCTTCACGAAGATCTGGCCCTTGCCGTTGCCCGAGGCCACACCGAGATCGGCCTCGCGTGCTTCGCCGGGGCCGTTCACGACGCAGCCCATCACGGCGACGCGCAGCGGGATTTCCATCCCTTCGAGGCCGGCGGTGACCTGCTCGGCGAGGGTGTACACGTCCACCTGGGCGCGGCCGCAGGAGGGGCAGGAGACGATCTCCAGTTTGCGCGGGCGCAGGTTGAGGGACTGCAGGATCTGGTTGCCCACCTTGATTTCCTCGACCGGCGGCGCGGACAGGGAAACCCGGATGGTGTCGCCGATGCCGCGCGAGAGCAGGGCACCGAAGGCGGTGGCTGATTTGATGGTGCCCTGGAACGCCGGACCGGCTTCGGTGACGCCGAGGTGCAGCGGCCAGTCGCCCTGTTCGGCGAGCATTTCGTAGGCGGCCACCATGATCACGGGGTCGTTGTGCTTGACCGAGATCTTGAAGTCGTGGAAGCCGTGCTCCTCGAAAAGCGAGGCTTCCCAGACGGCGGATTCGACGAGCGCTTCCGGCGTGGCCTTGCCGTACTTCTTCAGGATGCCCGGTTCCAGCGAACCGGCGTTGACGCCGATCCGGATCGAGGTGCCGTGGTCCTTGGCGGCCCGGGCGATCTCCTTGATCTGGTCATCGAACTTGCGGATGTTGCCCGGGTTGACCCGCACTGCGGCGCAACCGGCCTCGATCGCGGCGAAGACGTACTTCGGCTGGAAGTGGATGTCCGCGATCACCGGGATCTGGGACTTCCGGGCGATGATCGTCAGCGCTTCGGCGTAGTCGGTGGACGGGCAGGCGACGCGCACGATATCGCAGCCGGAGGCGGTGAGCTCGGCGATCTGCTGCAGCGTGGCGTTGATGTCCGTTGTGGGCGTGGTGGTCATCGACTGCACGCTGATCGGCGAATCCGAGCCGACGCCGACCGAGCCCACCTTGATCTGGCGGGTCTTGCGGCGCGGGGCAAGGACGGGGGGCGGCAGAGGCGGTATTCCCAGGCTGACCGAGGTCACGTGGACTCCTTATGTATCGAAAGACCGGTGGTCTGTGGCGGGGACTGGCTAATCGGCGTGGCTGGCCAGCAGGCCGGTCACGGGTGCCCAGACGGTGGTGCGGATGCCGGAAATGGCGCCGGCGGCGGCGAACGGATCCTGTTTGAGGACCTCGTTCAGGGCCGCCTCATCGGCCGCCTTCACGATCAGGAGCGCGCCGGCGCCGTCGCCGTAGGGCCCGCTGGCCAGCAGCGTGCCTTCCTGCGCCAGTCCTGCGGTCCACTCGCGGTGCGCGGGACGGCTGGCGTTCCGGGCTTCGGAGGATTCGGCGTCGTACACGTACTCAACAGCAAAAACAGTCATACGGATACACTATCGCCCCCGGGCGGCCCGCCACCCATCCGTGTCCCGGCCGGTCGCCTGCAACCGTTGCTCCCCGGTGCGGGACCTATCCGCAGCGGCGGGCCCGTTGTCAGCCGAGAAAAAGCACTTTGGCCATTGCAGCGACGCCGGCCGCCCACAGCATGGATGTCAGTGTTCCGATGATGAATCTCTCGGCCGCAACCGGCGTCTCCTTGAGTTCGGCGAAGCGGCCCAGGCCCTTGATGGCGACGACGTAGGCGATGGCGACCGGCTGGCCGGCCAGGATCGCGACGCACACCGCCAGCCGTTCCAGGACGCCGATAATGGCGCCGCCGCGCAGGATGCGGACGCTGCTGACGTCGGCTGTGGAGTCTCCGGCAGCTGCTGCCGCGGCGTCCGGCTCCCTGGTGTCGGGCTCGGCCGGGGCCGCGACGTCGGTGGTGGAGTCCGCGGCAGGGTCCTCCGCCGCCGGCTCTGCGGCGCGCGATCCGGCGGCCGGGTTTGCCTCCAGGCCGGCGGCGTCGGCGCGGTCGTCAATGGTCCGGGCGAGCCGGAAGACCAGGGCGGTGACGGGCCAGCCGGCGAAGCCGGCGGTGAGCAGGGCCAGGGTGATCCAGAGGGCGTTCACCGGTCTCCTTCTGTGCTGTCGTGGGCGAGGGACAGCAGCATTGCCGCGGCCGGCCTCGCGGCCCATTCTTCCTGCCAGCCGGAGCGCAGGAGCGCGCGGCTCACCGATTGTTCAGTGATTCCGAGTTTTCCTGCCGCGATTTTCTGGGTGCCGTGGGTGCCGTGGGTGCCGGGATGGCCGGGATGGCCGGTCTGGACCGAGCGCAGCGCGTCCACGACCTTCCACTGGGCACGGGTCCGGTCCTGGACCAGCCTCCCGATCAGCCGGAGCACCGCCTCGGCGTTGGCGCAGGCCCGGGCCCCGGCCGGGGTGTCCGGCGGCGCGGCCTGGCCTTTGCGGGCACCGCCGCCGGCGACGACGGCGAGCGGGACGTGGGCCGCCGCCGCCTTGGCC
>JBKKDK010000414.1:0-3941 GCA_046708245.1 Arthrobacter sp. | reverse complement strand
TTTCACCGGCCTGGAATACGAAACCCCTGCGCTTGGCGAGGGAAATGATCTGGTCGAGGACGGATTTTGCTGCCATGGGAACTCCACTTTCTACAGGGCCGCTGGGTGCGGTCCGCGGTCTCAGCCCTGGGACCCCGGCTGGTTGCCGGACAGGGCACTAAAACGCAAAAAACTATGCAAAACATGAACACAGGAATGATTGCGGTGCAGGAAGCTGCGCCTCCTAGCCTACCGGGCTGCCGCGTCAGCGTGACCCCTTCAGCGAGCCCCTGGGCCAGGGCAGGGTGGCCAGGATGATGGCGGCGAGCGTGAGGACGGTCCCGAGCACCGTGGGAAGCGCAACCACGGTGCCCGGCGCCGGGAAGGCAAGGTCCAGGCCGAGGGAGCCCAGCAGCTGGCCGGAGATCATGCCGAGTCCCGTCACCAGCACACCCAGGCTGCGCACCAGCAGCGCGCCCACCCCGATGAAGATGCAGCCCAACGGGCCGCCCAGGTAGTACCACCACTGTCCGGGGAGCGGGTTGCCGGCGCCGGCCACCGCCAGCTTGACGAGCCAGGCGATCCAGAGCAGGGCCGTTCCGGAGATGAAGTTCACCAGGGTGGCCGTAATGGGGGTGCCGTAATGCATTGTCGCGGTCCCGTTCATGGCCTGCTGGAAGCTCATCAGGAACCCCGCCAGCACCGGCAGCAGCACGGGAACGAGCAACTGCAGGAGCTGGTCACCCGCGCCGCCAAGCCGCGGGGACACGGCCCAGGCGACGGCGGCGACGGTCAGGACACTGCCGAGCACCCGGATGCCGGTGATGGGTTTCTTGCCGGCCGGCCCGATTCCCATCCGGTCCACCAGCAGACCGCTGAGGGTCTGGCCGGTCACGGCTGCCACGGTGAAGAGGGCAACACCGAGGAGGCCGACGGTGAAGGACTGGGTGAAGACGAAAAACGCGCCGATGCAGCCGGCCAGGACGTAGTACGGCGGGAACTTACGGTCCCGGACGGCGGGCAGGACCCGGGCCAAACCCGCCCGGCCCTTCGGGAGCGCGAGCGAAATGGCGACGATCAGCACCAGCCCGGTGGTGAAACTGACCACCGCGGCGGCTATGCCGTCCGCGAGCGCGGCGCCCAGCGCACCGTTGATCCTGCCCTGGACCGGCATAAGCAGTCCGGCCGCTACGGCCAGCAGCAGGCCGGCGGGAACCGGCGGGCGGGAGGGGTGGGTCATTTCTGTCACCTTACGTCAGGCATTATTGCTTGTATGAACATCCCGGAAATTGAAGACATCCCCATCCGCGACGACATGATCCGCCTGGGCCAGCTGCTGAAGCTCGCCAACCTGGTCGAGGACGGAGTGGAGGCGGCCGAGCTGATCAAGGGCGGGCAGGTCCTGGTCAACGGCGGGATCGATGACCGCCGCGGCCGCCAGCTCCATCACGGCGACACCGTGACGGTGAACGGCAAGACGGTGCGGATCACCACTCCGGCGGGGGCTTAACCGCCGGGCGCGGCAGCTACTTCGTCAGGACCTCGTGCGTGAGGAACTCGGAGACATGGCCCACTTCCTGCTGGTTGATGCCGTGCCACATGCCCGTGTAGAGCACCTTGGTCAGCTTCACGTGCCGGCGCACCCAGCCCATGGTGAATTCGATCTTGTCCGGTGTGATCACCGGGTCCTGCTGGTCCCGGCCCCAGAACATCGGCACGCTTCCGTCGAGGTCGGCGTCCCGGAAGCTGGGGTCCGAGTCCGCGTCGACGGCGAAGCCGGACAGCCCGACGACGGCGGCAAACTCGGCGGGCCGCTGGCGCAGCATGGTGGTGGCCATGGCCATGCCCATGGAGAATCCCAGCAGCGTCACCGAGGGATGGTTGGCCTTGACGGAGTCGATCCAGTCGAGCACGTATTCTGAGGCCGCTTTGACGGCGTCGAGTGAATAGTCAATGGAGGCGGTCAGCGGGAACCAGGTGAAGCCGGGGCCGGTGACGAGGGGGGCACGCACCGAGGCCACCGCGAAATCCCCGGGCAGCATGTCCACCAGGCTGAGCAGGTCCTGCTCGTTGGCACCATAGCCGTGCAGCAGGACCAGGAGCGGCTTGCCGGCGCGTTCCTCCTCGGGCTTGGACCACAGGACGACGGGAGCGGGAAAGGCATCGGCGAGAGTCATGGGTCCATTCTTGCAGTTACCCTGAGGTAACAAGCCACGGTGGCGTAGCTTTGCACGAACAGTGCAGGATATGAAGGTGAGCGAAGGCGAAGCCATGGAGAATTCACCAGAGAGCGTAGTTACCCATCCCTGGACCCGCTACGTGGCCATGGGCGACTCCTTCACGGAAGGGATCGGCGATCCCGAGCCGGCGAGCCCCGGCGGCCACCGCGGCTGGGCCGACCGGGTGGCCGAGGAACTCAGCCGCGGGCACAACGATTTCGCCTACGCCAACCTCGCGGTCCGCGGCCGGCTGCTGCAGCAGATCGTGGACCAGCAGCTGGCGCATTGCCTCTCCCTCAAGCCCGACCTCGTGACCCTCTCGGCCGGCGGCAACGATCTGATCCGGCCCGGCGGCGATCCCGATCTGCTGGCCGAACGACTGGATTCGGTGGTGCAGATCCTGAGCCTGGGCGGCGCCACGGTAGTCCTGTTTAACGGCCCGGATACCGGATCCAGCGTGCTCGGCCGGATCCGCAGCAAGGTGGCCATCTACAACGAGAACCTCCGCACCGTCGCTGCCCGGCACGATGCCGTCATCGCGGATATGTGGTCGTTGCGGCAGCTGAACGACCCGCAGATGTGGGATGCGGACCGGCTGCACTTTTCCCCGCTGGGCCACCACACCATCGCGGCCATGGTGCTCGATTCGCTCAACGTCCAGCACACCCTGGAGCCGCGCTCCCCCAAACCCCTGCCGCAGCGCACCTGGCGGGAGGCCCGCTCGGGCGACCTCGTGTGGGCCCGGGAGTACTTTGTGCCGTGGGTGGTCCGCCGGCTGCGGCACCGTTCCTCCGGGGACGGAATCACGGCGAAGCGGCCCCTCCCGGGACCGGTGTTCGGCCCCGGCGTGCCGCTGGGCTCGGGCGAAGGGCCTCCGGGCGCCCAGGAACCGGTGCCCTCCTAGCGGCCTGGCGAAACGGCAGAGGGAATGGACGCCGACGACGTCGTGCGGCTGCGGCTCCGCCGGCAGCAGCTGCGCGAGCCGTTCGCCGCAACGGCGGAGGATGCGCTGCGGAACCTGCTGGCGGTCCAGTCCCAGGAGTTCGCCTATGCGCGCTGGACGCTGGCCCAGCGCACCGCGGGCGCCACGGCCGCCGGAATCGAACAGGCGGTGTCCGACGGCACCGTCCTGCGCACCCACATCCTGCGGCCCACGTGGCACTTCGTGCACCGCAATGATGTGCGCTGGCTTGTGGCCCTTTCCGCGCCCCGGCTGCATCAGGTCAATGCCGGCATGTACCGCCGGACCGGGATCGACCCCGCCGGGGGTGCGCGCAGCAACAGCGTGCTGGCCCAGGCGGTGGCGGGCGGGGCCCACAAAACGCGGGATCAGCTCGCGGCCGCACTGCTGGCGGCAGGTTGCGCCGCCGCCGGCTTCGCGCTGGCATACCGGATCATGTACGCCGAGGCCAGCGGCGTGCTGGTCAGCGGCGTGCCCGTGCGCAGCGCCGGCGGGGCCCTGAAGCAGACCTATGCGCTCTTCGACGAACGTGTGCCCCCGCCGCCGGCCGGGATGATGGAGCGGCCGCGGGCCCTCGCCGAGCTGGTGCGCCGCTATTTCGGCAGCCGCGGCCCGGCGACGGAACGGGACTGCGCCGACTGGTCCGGGCTCACGGTGGCGGACGTCCGGTCCGGCCTGCGGACCGCCCGGGAGCTGGACCCGGGATCGCTCGAACCGGTGGCGATCGACGGCACCACCTTCTACTGGCGGCCGGCACCGGACGGCGGTGCCGGGGTCCCGGC
>JBKKDK010000413.1:0-5650 GCA_046708245.1 Arthrobacter sp. | reverse complement strand
GAATTGGCGGTCAACCATGGCTGCATAAATGCTGCGCATGGTCCCGGATGCCAGGACATCGCGGATGGCGATCTTGTCCTTCATCGCCGGGCTGATGAGGTCATCCCAGTCTTTGGGAGCCTGGTCGGCGGAGAGCATCTCCTTGTTGTAGAAGATGACCTCGGCGAGCTTCATTTCGCCCACCCAGAGGCCCTCCGGGTCGCGCTGGGCCGCCGGGACGGCGTCGACGACGGCCTTCGGAGCGGCCGCCAGGACCTGCTCGGCCGCGGCCTGCTGCATCTGCTGCTGCGTACCGCCCCACCAGATGTCACCCTGGGGGTTCGCCTTCTCGGCCTTGATGCGTTCCAGCGCTTCCTGCGCACCGAGGGTCAGCACCTGGACCTTGCCGGCGTAGGCCGGGTTGGCCTTTTCGAAGTCGGCAACCACGTCGGTTGCCAGGCCCTTGTCCCGCGCCGTGTAAATGGTGAGGGTTCCGGAGCCGGTGGCGCCCGGCGAGGAGCCTGAATCCTTGGGTGCGTCCAGCCCGCAGGCCGTCATTCCAAGGGTGAGCGCGAGACCGCCGGCTAGCAGCGCGAATCGCAACGGTCGTGACGTCATTGATTTCTCCTAGTGATTTTTCGTGGCTGAGGGTTGGGAGCAAGTTGTAGGGCCGGTCATCCGGCTGCTTCGGCAAAGAGCGTGGCCGGGGACTTCATGACCTTCGCAATGGCGCCGTGGAGGATGGCCGAGTGTCCGAGTTCGGCGAACACCACATCGGTCAGCGACGGCGCGGCGCTTTGCACGCGGTCGCGGAGCCGCTGGCGCGCTTCCTCGCCCAGGGACACCGCGTCGCCGGAGAAGATCACCCGGGCCGGGTTCACCACGCAGACGCAGACGATCGCGGCAAAGGCCCAGGCCCGGACGACGTCGGCAAGGAGCTGGCGGGCCGTGGCGGATTCCGCGCTGCAGAGCGCCTCAACGACGGCCTCGTCGGGCAGCACCAGGGCAAGCCGGGCCGCGGAATCCTGGATGCCGGAGACGGTCCAGCGCCTTTCGAAGTCGCCGCGCTCTCCATGCGGGCCGGCTTCCATACCCTCCGGCAGGAAGCCGATCTCCCCGGCGGAGCGGGACGCCCCGTCCAGGACCTCGCCGTTGGCGATGATGGTGGCGCCGATTCCTTCGGCGACATGGATCAGCACGAGGTCATCGACGCCGTTGCCCGCGCCGTCGACCCGCTCCCCCAGGGCGATCAGGTTCACGTCGTTTTCCACGGTGGTCCGCAGGCCGGTGGCGGCCTCCAGCTCATCGGCGAGGTGGAGGTGGGCCACCGGTCCGAAGGCCGGCGCCAGGGCGACCGAGCCGTCGGAGCCGACGACGCCGGGCAGCGCCACCACAACATGCACGGGAGGGATGTCCGCCCGGCGGTGCAGCGCCATCACGATCCCCGCGGTGCTGCCGACCGGATCCTGCGGGTCGAAATCCTGCTCCGCGGTGTCCACCCGCTTGCCTTCGAGGTCGATCAAGGCGCACCAGATCCGGGTTCCGCGGAGCCCGACGACGGCGATCGTCACCGAGGACCGGTTGAGCTCGATCAGGGTCCGCCGGCGGCCGCCGGTCGACTCCTGCTGCCCCACGACCCGGAGGTATCCGGCGTCGCTGAGGTCCTGCACGATGCCCGTCACTGTGGAAGGGCTGTATCCGGTCCGCTGCGCCAAGTCCGTGCGCGCCAGGGGTCCGGCCGCGAGGAGGGTGCCGAAGATGGCGCTGGTCCGGATTCTGCGCAGCGCGTCCCGTCCCGTCGGGGCGGTCGGCTGTGATTCGGATAACATTCTTACTTTATACGGTGAATAAAGTAAGAATGCAAGGGTTTTCCGGGACCGCGTCCTGGTGGAAGCAGCCGGACTGCGCTATGCCCTCGATGCGGTCACCCAAATCGAGGAGGCCGCCAAGCTCGTCCTGCTTTGCAGGACCGGCCCATCCGGTTGCTCAGCGACCCCGAAATCCTCGAGCTGACGCGCATATGGCACGCCGTGGACCACAGGAGTCTGACCGCACGGGGGCGGTCTTCGGCAACGGAGTAGTTTTAGGGCATGACGGCAAATTTCAGGTACGACGTCGAGATCCTGCACCTGCTCGTGTCCCCGGCACATGCGTACTTCGGCCGCGCCCGCGACGGCGCAGCGGACGTCCCGACGGCAGACGCAGAGCAGGTTGAACTGGTGGCCGGCAAGGGCATCGTGGGCGACCGGTTCTTCGGCAAGGCCGCGCACATGGATGCCGCCGTTACCCTGATCGCGGTCGAGGCCCTCGAAGCCATGGCCACCGAGCTGGGGACGCCTCCGTTTGACCCTCTTCTGACGCGGCGCAATGTGGTCCTCAGGGGTGCCCAGCTGACTCCGCTGCTGGGCGGGGACTTCGCGTTGGAATCGGGCGGGGAACTCGTGCGGCTGCGGGCCGGGCGGCCCGCCCACCCGTGCGCCTGGATGGACCAGATGCTGGCTCCCGGTGCGCACGCCGCCATGCGCGGGCGCGGAGGCGTGCGGTGCCAGCCGCTGTCAGGCGGCTTTTTGCACCGTGGGCCGGCTGTGCTGATCAGCCCCGTTCCGCTGGACCCCGGGCAGGCCGGGACCCCCAGTTTGCTGCGTCCGTCGCGGCTTCCTTAAATTCCTGCCGTGTTCAGGAGGGCGGAGCGCCCGGCGGCACAGGGTGGCCCACCGGTGTGGAGATGGCCGCGGCTTTGATGAAGCCCTGGTCTTGTGGGGAGAGCAGGAACTGGCCGTGTCGGTCCACTTCCTCGAGGCTGTCGGGCTGGCCACCAGCCCGAAGGATCGCCTCCGCTACGCTCCGTGGCAGCATGACGCTGCCGGGATTTGCCCGCAGCCATTCCTGTGTCCCTGGATCGAGCTTGTCCCAAAGGCTCTCGATTGACGGTCTGCTCATCGTTCCTCCAATCGGGTGATGTCCAGAGGCCAGGATTCCCGGCGCGCGCAGGCGTTTACTCTGAACAATTATGGATTCCGGTACTCGAAGCGGGCCACGGCCCTCCAGCCATTCTGCCTCGGCTCGCGAACCGGACGGAAGGGGGCTAAAGACCCTCGTCGGGAACGGAGTTAACCGGTCCGGTTTTTTGCAATATTGGAACGCGCAGCATGTCGGGGCCGGTAGTCTGGAAAGTTCTCAGGCAGCGGCCAAGTGTGTGGAGCTCGCCGGATCCGAGGCGGCCCACGAACTGCTCGGGCTCGTTACAGAGGAACTCCGCCAGCGGAAAGCGGAGGAACATCCGGACGCCCGGGCCCCCGGGAACCGGGCAACGGTAACTTCTCTTACTCCTCGAAGTGTGGCCGGACGTTGGCCGTCCCGGCGATCGAAGCGATCACGGCCCCGGCCACTTCCCGGAGCTTGATATTGCGGCTGTTGGACGCCCCCTTGAGGAACACAATCGCTTCCTCGGGTGAGCAACGGTTCTGCGCCATGATCGCTCCGACGGCCATGTCAATGACGGTGCGGGATGCCATCGCGGCGGCGAGGTCGTCCCGGGCGTCGTGGAGGCGGCCCATTCGAAGGGCCAGCCGCAGCGCCTTGGACGCCTGGCAGGCGAAATTCTGGGCCACTGTGATGTCTTCTGCATCGAATGCCGAAGGGGCGGTCGCATAAAGGTTCAGGGCTGCCTGGGTCTGGTCTTCCAGCTCCACCGGCACGCCGAGAATTGACTGGTATCCCCGGCTCGCGGCGGCCTGCGAGAATGCCGGCCACTGCCGGTCACGGGCCAGATCCGGGACGTAGATCGTGGTCAGCTCGCGCATTGCCGCAAGGCACGGGCCGTCCCCTGCCCGGTTCTGGATCTCGTCCATTTCGAAGGCCTCAGGATGGCTCGCGGCGGTCGCTGCAGGCTTCTTCCGTCTCGTCACGGTGATCCCGCAAAGCACCGGCCGTCCAGGCCGGGACAAGGCGTCCGCCGCGTACCGGGAGAGCTCATGGAGGAACTCCTCAACGTCCGAACTCTCCAGCACCAGATCCTGGAGTTCCTCTGCAACCACGCCGCGCAGCCGCGGCTCACCTAGTTCCACACCCACCCCCTCGCCGAGACTACCAGCTCCCTCCGATGAGCGGCGGGGCCTGAGGACCCGGAAGAACCACCGACCGGACGCCGTCAGCGTACGCTATCTATCCCCCACCGCTGCGGGGAGTGTCACAGGACAAGCCACGTGGGCCCTGTCCCCCGGGTGACTCGGGATGTGGTCGGCAGCGTCGCAGAGCAGTCCGGAACCATCCGCCGACCAACTTCAGGAAATGCTGCTGGAGAGCCCGGGGTTTAGTGAGTTTCTCCTGTCCCTGACGACGCTGACCGCAACCGCAATCGGAGGCCAGGAACCGATGCCCTGCGCGACAGGAGAGGGTGCTGCCGCGGCGCTCCACGGTCGCCGCCGTCGCCCGGATCATGCTGCAGAACAAGTGCAGCCGGGACCAGGCCATGAAGCTCCTCAGCGCGGCGGCACAACAGACGGACGCGCCCACCCGGGCGCGACCGCCAACAACTCCGCCGCCCGCCCCGGAGAGCTCCTGATCCGAAGCTGCGTGCCGGCGGTCGGCCGGTGACGGCCGTTTTCCGTGCCGCAGCTTCAGATGCAGGAGTGGTCGTAGTCAAACCCGCCCGAGACGTACTGGGTCACGGTGACTTTCCCGCCGGCGGTCAGCGGCGCATCCGAGCAGTTGCGTTTCGCCCCGACGAGTGATCTCGCTCCGGCCAGCCAGCTCTGCAGGCGGTACAGGTTGCTCGACGAAGGAACTGTTCCAACAATCTGGTTCCACTGCGTACCCGTGGAGTAGAGGCCGGTTCGGGCTCCGATACTCGCGAAGTACGCCGCCATGCCCTCCAGGTCCGCCCGGTTCGCCCCTTTACTGGCTGACCAGCTGTTGCCGGTCTCCACGTCCAGCCACCAGGTGTAGGCCGCCGCGTTGCTGATTCCGCGGATATTCGCGTCGTCGTAGGCCTTGGCGTAGCCGTACATGTATGAGCAGGCCTCGTCCACTGACCCTGCCGTGCACTCCCCGTACGGGTTAGACACTTTTGTGCCGCCGTACGTGTTGCTGTTTGGCCACCACGACCCCGCGGTACCCGGGTTGGCAGTATTCACGTACAGCGCAACCAAAGGCTGGCCCGTTCCGCCCTTGGACGTCCCTGCCCAGGACAGCTGCGTCGCCAGGCACGGGTTGGTGGTGTTCGCCAGGCCGTTGTTCACACCGACGATGGCGAACGTCTGGCCCCTCGGCAGCGTTTTGCCGCACTGGGGCCACGAAACGTCGTTGCCCGGCCCGGCAGCCGCAGCCGCCTGCGCATGCGTGCCGGCAAGCATGAGCACGCTGCATGCGGCGGCCGCAAACAACATCCGAAAACGCGAAGCAAGGGGTGCAGGGGACATGGCAGGCCCTCCCGTCGGTGCCGCTGGACAGTTAGCCCAGCATGGCCGCCCCGGGCCAATGGGGTCAAGACCGCCGGGGTAGCTCTAGGGGTTTCCGTGGATGGCCTTGTCAGGGTCAAGGTCGTCGATTTCGGGGCGGGCCGGGAGGTTGTCGAGGACCGGGAGGTGGGTGTCGAGTCCGACCGGGCGCGGCGCGGGCCGGCCGAGCAGGTAGCCCTGGCCGGCGAGTACTGTTTTGCGGGCGGCGCCGT
>JBKKDK010000412.1:0-7813 GCA_046708245.1 Arthrobacter sp. | reverse complement strand
CTTCGACCTCATGCCGACCGACACGGCCCGGCAGTGGGACCATATTGCCGGCCGCGCGCACAACGTTCCGGGCGCGATCGACGGCTACATCGAGTCGCTGCGCTCGGCCAAGGAGGACGGCAAGGTTTCCGCCGCGCGCCAGGTCTCGATCGTGATTGAGCAGACCACCAAGTACGCCGCCGGGGACGGCTTCTTCGCAAACCTCGCCGCCAACGCGCGCACGGCCGACGGCCCGCTCGCCGCCGAGGTGCAGTCCAGGCTCGGCGCCGGCACCTCGGCCGCTCGGGTTGCCTACTCCCGGCTGGCCGGCTTCCTGGAATCCGAACTGCTGCCGGTGGCCCCGGCCAAGGATGCGGTGGGCCGCGAGCGCTACGCCCTGGCCTCACGGTCCTTCCTCGGCGCCGAAGTGGACCTCGAAGAGACCTACGCCTGGGGCGTGCAGGAACTTGACCGCCTGATCGCCGAGCAGGAGCGGGTGGCCGGGGAAATCCGGCCCGGCGCCTCCGTCGAGGAAGCCAAAGAGCTCCTGAACAACGATCCCGCGCGCCAGCTCAAAGGCACCGACGCCCTGCAGGCCTGGATGCAGGAACTCTCCGACAAGGCCGTGGCCGAGCTCGCCGGCGTCCATTTCGATATCCCCGAGATCATGAAGACCCTGGAGTGCCGGATCGCCCCGACCGACGAAGGCGGCATCTATTACACCGGGCCGTCGGACGACTTCAGCCGTCCGGGCCGCATGTGGTGGTCGGTCCCTGCCGGCGAGGACACTTTCACCACCTGGGCCGAGACCACCACGGTGTTCCACGAAGGCGTTCCCGGACACCACCTGCAGGTCGCGACCGCCACCTACCGCCGCGAGCTGCTCAACAAATGGCGCCGCAATGTCTGCTGGACCTCCGGGCACGGCGAGGGCTGGGCCCTCTACGCCGAGAAGCTTATGCAGGAACTGGGATACCTGAAGGACCCGGGCGACCACATGGGGATGCTGGACATGCAGCGCATGCGGGCGGCGCGCGTGGTGTTCGACATCGGCGTGCACCTGGAGCTGGAGGTCCCGGAGCGCTGGGGGTCCGGGACCTGGACCGCGGACAAGGGCTACGGGTTCCTCAAGGCCAACCTGCCGATCAGCGAGGGCCAGCTGAGCTTCGAGTTCACCCGCTACCTCGGCTGGCCGGGGCAGGCGCCGTCGTACAAGGTGGGCCAGCGGCTCTGGGAGCAGATCCGCGCCGAACTCGAATCCCGCCCCGGCTTCGAGCTCAAGGCCTTCCATACCAAGGCACTTAATATCGGTTCGGTGGGCCTGGACACCCTCAAGCGCGCATTGCTCGGCTAGCCGCCCTTCCCGGGCTGACCTGCGCCTTCACCTGCCATCCGGCCAGTTGGGGCGATCCTTCGCACAGCGGGGTCGCCCCGACTGGCCGTTTGTGTGTGCCGCGTCACATGGACCTCGGCCGAATAGTCGACTATTCTCTGGGGGACGCATTTGCCGGGCTTTTGAACGCCGGGGTCGGCGGCTGGGGGCTGCAACGCAAATGTCCGGTGTACTTGCGCCGTGTCCAGCACCCTGGTCTCGGGTGCACAATACCCGCAATGGAGCACTCCATGAGGAAATTTGCCTCACCCCAGAGACCATCGACCACTGACACGCCGGGAGCGCGGCCCCGGGCCCGGAAGCGGACCGCCGTGTCCGTGCTTGCGGCGGCAGTGTTCGCGTCGGCGGTCACGATCGGCGCCCCTGCTCCCCTGAACGCCGCGACGCCGGCTCTCACGGAAACGGCCACGACGGCGGCCTGCAATCCGCTGCCGTTCAACCTGCCGGCACCGGCGGACCGGCACACTTCGGTGAAAAAGGCGTGGGCCTACTACTTCCCGCCGTTCCCGCTTGCCGTGGACAGCCCCGATCCGGCCCGGGACGTGTACCCGGGCTGGATGGATACCCACAACTCGGCCAATGGCGCGTACGACCTCCGCGACCGTCCGGTGGCTCCCCAACGGGCGGGCCAGACGGCGTGGCGGCAGGCGGATTTCGAGAAGGAAGTCCGGCAGGCCGTCGGCGCGGGCCTGGACGGCTTCATCTGGGAGTACCACAGCTCCAGCGACATCCGCTGGGAGCAGCTGCCCGCCATGCTTGCCGCGGTCAAGGCCGTGGACCCGGGGTTCAAGATCATGCTCAGCCCCGACTTCAACACCGCGGCCGGCTCCACCTCCGACAGCGTCTACAACGACGTCATGAAGGTCAAGGACGACCCCTCGATCTACCGCACGAACGGAAACATCGTCCTGGCGCCGTTCTATCCGGAACGCAAGACGCCGTCGTGGTGGGACGGGCTCCGGAACCGCCTGGCCTCCTCCGGCGTCAAATCGACGCTGGTTCCGATCTTCCTTTCCTGGGGGGCCGGCTCGGAAAAGCTGGAGTGGAACAACTCGGTGTCCGGCTACTCCCAATGGGGTACGCGCACCGCCAGCGGCGTCCCGACGCTCACCCGGGACAGCGACGAGGCGCACCGCCGCGGCAAGACCTGGATGCAGCCGGTGGCGTTCGAGGATTCCCGCTCCTACGACGGCCGTTACTGGGAGTCGTCCAACAGCTCCACCCTGCGGGATTCCCTGGCCGCGGCCATTGCCAGCAACGCCGACTCCATTGCCTTCATCACCTGGAACGACTACACGGAGTCCTGGGTGGCACCGTCCAAACAGCGCGGCCATGCGGTGCTGGACATGGCTGCCTACTACATTTCCTGGTTCAAGAAGGGGGCAAAACCGGCGATCACCCAGGACGCCCTGTACTGGAGCCACCGCTCGCACCCCACCCACGCCCCGTATTCGAAGACCCCCATCGGCCGCGACGGCAGGCCCACGGCCATGTATGTACCCAACGGTGATGCGGCGAAGAACGAGGTGGAGCTCGTTGCCGTGCTGAAGCAGCCGGGCCGGCTGACCATCACGCAGGGAAGCAACGTCCGGACCATGGACGCCCCGGCCGGACTGACGTCCTTCAAGGTCCCCCTCGTTGCCGGGACCACGCCGTCGTTCCAGCTCGCCCGCGCCGGAGCGACGGTCCACACCGTCACCAGCAACACCCCGGTGCGGTCCTCCGTGACGTACCAGGACATGATCTACCGGGCAGGCGGCGGGGTCGCAGCCGTCTGCCCCCGCTAAGAGCGCCCGCCCCGGCGGAGATAATCGCCACACCGGGGGCAGGAATAACTTCACACTCACCTTGACTGGCGCCGGAATTCCAGTCTTCCGGCCGCGCCGCACTAAACGGGGCTGCGTAACATTTCTCAACATCCGTTCGTCGTGCTACGGGCCCCGGTCCTAGCGTGTTCGGGTGAGCACTCAGACAAGCACCCCCGCACCCGCCGGAAAGACCGGCTTCCAGCTGCCCAGATGGGCAGGCTCGTTCGGCTTCCAGATCATCGCCGCCCTGATCGTCGGCCTGGGCCTCGGCCTGCTGGCCAAGTACACCGGCAGCACCAAGGCAAGCCCCAATGCCCTCGGCACCACGCTGCAGACCATCGGCTCGAGCTACGTCTCGCTGCTGCAGACGGCCGTGGTCCCCCTCATCTTCACCGCCGTCGTCAGCTCCATCTCCAACCTGCGCGCCGTTTCCAACGCCGCCAAGCTGGCCTGGAACACGCTGCTCTGGTTCGCGATCACCTCGCTGATCGCCGTGCTGATCGGCATCGGCCTGGGCGTGCTGATGCAGCCCGGTGCGGGCACCGGCATCACCCAGGAAGCCAAGTACGCCGGCAAGTCCGGTGACTGGTGGGCTTTCCTGACCGGCCTGTTCCCGAAGAACTTCCTTGGGCTGGGCGCCAGCACCACCGTGACCGACGGCGTCGCCGCCACCGCCGTCAGCTTCAACGTCCTGCAGATCCTGGTGATAGCGATCGCCGTCGGCATCGCTGCGCTCAAGGTGGGCAAGGCCGCAGAGCCGTTCCAGAACCTCAACGCCTCCGCCCGCGCCGCGATCCAGAAGGTCCTCTGGTGGATCATCCGGATCGCCCCGATCGGCACCGTCGGCCTCATCGGCAACGCCGTGGCCGTCTACGGCTGGGACACCATCGGCTCGCTCGGCAAGTTCACCTTTGCGATCTACGTTGGCTTGGCCCTGGTGCTGTTCGTTGTCTACCCGGTCCTGGTCCGCACCCACGGCCTGTCCGTAAAGCAGTACTTCTCCGGCGTCTGGCCGGCCGTGCAGCTGGCGTTCGTCTCGCGCTCCTCGGTCGGCACCCTGCCGCTGACCCAGCGTGTCACCGAGCGCAGCCTGGGTGTCCCCCGCGCCTACGCCTCCTTCGCCGTGCCGCTCGGCGCCACCACCAAGATGGACGGCTGCGCCGCGATCTACCCGGCGATCTCGGCGATCTTCGTGGCCCAGTTCTTCGGCGTCCAGCTCGACTTCACCCAGTACCTGCTGATCGCCCTCGTCTCCGTGCTGGGCTCCGCCGCCACCGCCGGCACCACGGGCGCCGTCGTCATGCTGACCCTGACCCTCTCCACGGTGGGCCTGCCGCTCGCCGGCGTCGGACTCCTGCTGGCCATCGACCCGATCCTGGACATGGGCCGCACGGCCGTCAACGTGGCCGGGCAGGCGCTGGTCCCGACCATCGTGGCGAAGCGCCAGGGCATCCTGGACGAGTCGCTCTACAACGCGCCGCGCAGTGGTGACCCGTTCAGCGACGACGACACCGCCGCGATCGACCCCTCGGCCGCTGCGGCTCCCGCTGCCGGACGCGACGGGCGGGAACTGGCCGGCGCGAAGGCGTAACCACCCGAACGAGCGTTTACAGGAGAAGTCCCCGGGAATTCCGGGGACTTCTCTGTTTAAGCGGCGCCTTGCGCTTCCGCTTGACCGACGCCGGCGTGCCGGCCGGGCCTAGCGGCCCCCGCCGATGACGCCCTTTTCGACGGCTTTGGTGACTGCGTCAGCCTCGGCCTGGGTCAGGGTGCCGTTTGTGACAGCCTTGTCCAGCTTGGTCTTCAGGGCTGCGGCGCGGTCGGCCTGCGCCGCGGTGCGGAGTTCTTCCAGGGCCGCGGTGACCTTGGACTCCTCGATCCCGAGCGACGCCGCCAGGGACTTTGCCAGGGCCGCATCCATGGTGGCGCGGTCCGGCCTGGTGCCTTCCGCCGGCGGGGTGGTGGGCTTGTTGGCGTCGCGGTAGGCCTTCAAGGCCTCAGTCACCTTGGCCTCGTCCACGCCGAGCTTGGTGGCGAGGTCGGCTGCCTTGACTCCGCCGGGGCCGCCGCGCTCGCCGCCGTGGCCGCGGCCGCCGCGCATGCCCTGGCCCTCGGTGGTGCCGGTGGAGCTGTCGGGCGAGGCGGTCGAGCTGGGGCTGGGGGCCGGGGTGGTGGCCGCGGAGGCCATCCCGGTGACTCCCAGGCCGGCGCCGAGGGCCAGAGCCGCAGCGGAAAGGCCGAGGGTGATTCTCTTTGTGCTTGACATGTACTGTCTCCTGGATCTGCCGTGCAGTGACGGCTCCGTGTGCTTGGGTCTTCCAAGACGTAGTTCAAGTCTGCTCGCGGCCCCTCAGCGGGAGCTTTCGGGAAGCTTTCATCTTCCTGTGAAAGTTTCCGGTCCCGCTGTGCGGCGGATGGGTAGGCTCAGGGCATGCTGATCGTCACATCCGACAAGATCCCCGGCCACCGGATCGACGCCGTGTTCGGCGAGGTGGTGGGGCTGACGGTCCGGTCCCGGGACATCGGCGCCCAGGTCATGGCCGGATTCCGTTCGCTGGGCGGCGGGGAACTGCCCGAAATGACCCGCGCCCTCTACGAGAGCAGGCAGCAGGTCATGGCCCGGATGGTCACCGAGGCGGAGCAGCGCGGCGCGAACGCCATTGTTGCCATGCGCTTTGACACCTCGGAGCTCGGACCGAACTGGACGGAAGTCTGTGCGTACGGCACAGCCGTTTTCGCGATCCCGCTGGCCGAAGGGGAACCGGGCGCGACAGGGCAGTCCGTCTACCTCACGGGACTGGGAAACCAGGAGCCCGAATAAACTTGCTCAGCGTGCAAACATGCACGTAGTGTAACTGCATGCCCTACCCCGCCACCCCTCCGGCCCCGCCCGCGCAGAGCGCCGCACCCTCCCGCCGCGAGCTCAACAAGGCAGCCACCCGGCAGGCGATCACCGACGCCGCCGTGCACCTGCTCCGCAGCAAGGGACTGGGAAACTTCACCGTCGAGGACATTGCCGACGCCGCCGGGATCTCGCGCCGGACATTCTTCAACTACTTCGGCAGCACCGAGGCGGCCATCGGGTCGCTGACGTACGGGTTCCTCGACACCGCCCTGCAGCAGTTCAGGCTCCGTCCGCCCGGCGAGCCCATCCTCGAATCGGCCCGGGCCGCGCTGATGGAACTGGCCGACCCGATGACCGTCGCCCCGATGGCCGAGCTCTACAGCCTGAGCCAGGCAAACCCCCAGCTCGTCAGGTCCGAGCTCGAGGCGTGGGACCACTGCGCCGTCCAGATCATCGACGCCGCCCGGGAACGCTTTGCCCTGGCCGGCGGGGGCGAGGTTGACGAACTCTATCTCCGCGCCCTCGCCGGCTCCGTCATAGCGTGCGGCAAGGCCGCGATGGACGTGTGGTTTGCCCGCTGCGGAGCAGACCTCGGCCCGGCATCCCTGACCACTTTGCGCCAACTCCTGATCGACTCCATGAGCCTCCTGGGTTCCGGATTCGACGCAGGCCGCTCCCCTTCCGCCCCTTCCCCAGATCGGCACTGACATGGCACTTTTGCTGTACCGCCTCGGCAAGTTCTCCTACCGGCACCGCTGGCTGGTCATTTCCCTGTGGCTGGCCGTTATGGTGGCCGTCGGAGGTGCCGCCGCGGCCTTCCACGGCACCATGTCCAACAACTTCCAGATCCCTGGTACCGAAACCCAGCAGATAGCGGACAAGCTCAAAAAGGAACTTCCCGCGTCCTCGGGCGGTGCCGCGAGCATTGTCTTCGAAGCCGGTGACGGGTTCAGCCAGGCCGGCAAGGACGCGGTATCCGCCGCGCTGGCCAAGCTGGAGACCCTGCCGGACGTCCAGGGCGCCGTTGATCCGTTCGCCACCCAGGCACGGCTCGACAAAGCCGCCGCGGACCTCGCCGCCGGCGAGCAGCAGGCCGCCGCGGGCATGGCACAGCTGGACGGCTCCGCCGCGCAGCTGGCGGCCGGCAAAGCCCAGCTGGACGGTGCCGAGCAGCAAATGACGGCGGCCGGCATGCCCCCGGAGGCCATCGAGGCCCGGCTGGGCCAGCAGAAGGCCGCCCTCGCCGAGGCACAGGCAAAGCTCGACGCCGGCACCAAGGAACTCGAGGCAGGCAACACCACGCTCGCCCTCGCCAAGCGTCAGCTGGAAGCGTCACAGGACATGCGTTTCGTCTCCGAGGACGGCAAGGCCGCGATCGCGCAGGTCCAGTTCAAGACGTCCATCAACGGCCTCGATCCCAAGGTCCGGCAGCAGGTCCAGGACATCGCCCGGGAGGTGTCCTCCGCCGATGTCACGGCCCTCGCCAGCAAGGACATCACCGAGGACGTGTCCGAACTCTTCGGCATCGCCGAGATCCTCGGCATCGCCATCGCCGCCCTGGTCCTGATCGTAATGCTCGGCACCCTGATCGCGGCCGGCCTGCCCCTGCTGATGGCCCTCGTCGGCGTGGCGGTGGGCGTCGGCGGCACCTTCGCGCTCAGCGGCGCCGTGGACATGAGTTCCATCTCCCCGATGCTCGCCCTGATGCTGGGCCTCGCCGTGGGCATCGACTACTCGCTGTTCATCGTCAACCGGCACCGCGGCCAGCTGCTTGCCGGCATGGACACC
>JBKKDK010000411.1:0-14050 GCA_046708245.1 Arthrobacter sp. | reverse complement strand
GGCTGAGCCGGGACGCATCGACCTCATCCAGTGCTACGACGAATACGTCATGGGCTATTCGGCCTCGCGGCATTTCCTGGCCGGCAGGGCTCCCTTTGTGCCCGGCCCGGGACAGCCCATGCACCTGGTCCTGCGCGACGGCCGGCTCGCCGGGGTATGGCGGCACAGCTTCGTCCGGGGCGGCTGCGAAGTGGATATCCGGCTAGAGCCGGGCTCCGGAGCGGACTGTGACCAGACGGTCGACGCCGCGGTGGCAGCCTACGGCAAGTACCTCGGGATGCCGGCCGTCCGGCGCTGAAACCCGGATCGGCGGGATGGGGTTAAGCTGAAAGGACACCCTTTGAAAGGCGCCGTACCGTGAACAATTTGTTCTTTTGGATCATCGTTTTGTCATTCCTGGTCCCCGTAGCGATGCGCCTGTACAAGAAATCAAAGCGCAACCGGAACCAGGACCCGGGCATGCCGGGCGGGTATCCCGACCAGCAGGGCGGCCAGTTCGGCCAGTTCCCGGGCCGGCAGAGCAACCAGCCGCGGGACGGCTTCACGCAGCGGGACTACTTCGGCGGTTTCGGCCAGCTGGGCGCCCCGCAGCCGCCCGCAGACCAGCCGTACCCCGGGCAGCAGTATCCCGGGCAGCCCGGCTACCAGCCGCCGGTTCCCTACGAGGACAGCCCCGAGTACCTGAACAATCCGCCGCGCCCGGACCAGCAGCAGACCCCGCAGCAGCCGGCACCGCAGCAGTCCGCGCCGGAGGCGCCGCCGGTGCCGTCGGCCCCGCAGGGGTTCCGGGCCCGCAAGCTGGCCGAACTGGACCAGCGGTACAGCAACGGTGAGCTCGCCATGGAGGATTACATGGCCCAGCGTGCGGAGATCATGAAGGGCTAGCTGCGCCCACGCAGGCCGGGCCGGCGGGTGTCAGTCGACCTGCGGGAAGCCGAGGTCGATCACCGAGGTGGACGGGTCCGGCCAGCGGGTCGTGACAACCTTGCCGCGGGTGTAGAAGCGGATGCTCTCGGGGCCGTACATGTGGGTGTCGCCGAAGAGCGAGTTCTTCCAGCCGCCGAAGGAGAAGGTGCCCACCGGCACCGGGATGGGCACGTTCACGCCCACCATGCCGGCCTCGACGTCGAACTCGAACTGCCGGGCCGCGCCGCCGTCGCGGGTGAAGATGGCCACGCCGTTGCCGAACTCGTTGTCGTTGACGAGCCGGACGGCGTCGGCGTACGTCTCGACCCGGACCACGGAGAGGACTGGGCCGAAGATTTCGTCGTCGTAGACCTTCATGCCCGGCTTGACGTGGTCGATCAGGCTGACGCCGATGAAGAAGCCCTGGGAGTCGAAGTCGTGGTCCCGGCCGTCCACCACCACGGTGGCGCCTTCGCCGGCGGCGCCGGCGACGTACGAGGCCACCTTGTCGCGGTGCTCGGCCGTGATGAGCGGGCCCATCTGCGACGACGGGTCGGTGCCGGGGCCAATCTTAAGGGTGGACATCCGGGTGGTGATGGCGTCGACGAGCTCGTCGGCGATGTTGCCGACGGCCACCAGGACGCTCACGGCCATGCAGCGTTCGCCGGCCGAGCCGTAGGCAGCGGAGACCGCCGCGTCCGCGGCCATGTTCAGGTCCGCATCCGGCAGGACCACCATGTGGTTCTTGGCACCGCCCAGGGCCTGCACGCGCTTGCCGTGGTCGGCGGCGCGCTTGTAGATGGACTGCGCGATCGGCGTCGAGCCGACAAAGCTGATGGCCTTGACGTCCGGGTGTTCCAGCAGGACATCCACGGCCTCCTTGTCGCCGTGCACCACGTTGAGCACGCCCGCCGGCAGTCCGGCCTCGGCAAAGACCTGGGCGATGAAGATGGCGGAGGACGGGTCCTTTTCGCTGGGCTTGAGCAGCACGGTGTTGCCGCAGGCCAGGGCGCTGCCGATCATCCACAGCGGCACCATCGCGGGGAAGTTGAACGGGGTGATGCAGGCGACGACGCCCACCGGCTGGCGCACGGAGTGGACGTCGACGCCGCCGGCCACCTGCTCGGAGCGTTCGCCCTTGAGTGCGTGGGACAGCCCGGTGGCGAACTCGATGTTTTCCAGGCCGCGGGTGATTTCACCTTCGGCGTCCGAGAGGACCTTGCCATGCTCGCTGGTCAGCAGGGCCGCCAGTTCGGGACGGCGCTGCATCAGCAGTTCGCGGACCTTAAAGAAGATGCCGGTGCGCTTGGCCAGGCTCGTGGCACGCCAGCCCGGCAGTGCGGCGCGGGCGGCCTGGATGGCCTCCTCGACGCGCGCGGCTGAGGCCAGGGCCACTTCCTTTTCCTGTTCGCCAGTGGCGGGGTTGAAGACGGGGCCGAAGCGGTCGGCGTCGGAAATCAGGGCGCCGTTGATGAAGTGCGGGATGCGTTCCATGGGGAGGGTCTCTTTCATGTGGTGCAGGGGTCGAAAAATGCTGGGAGGGCTAGTTGGCGGAGTCCAGGGAGCCGTCAACGAGCTTGACGATCGCGGAGCAGTCCATCCCGGCCTTGCCGGAGTCGATGAGCCGCTGGAAGAGCAGCTGGACGTGCTCGCCGATCTCCAGCGGGGTGCCGGTGTCGCGTGCGGCGCTGATGGCGAGTCCGATGTCCTTGTTGGCCAGTTCGGTGGTGAAGGTGGGCGCGAAGTCGTTGTTGGACGCCGCGGTGGGGACCACGCCGGCCACCGGGTACCACGTGCGCAGCGCCCAGCTGTCGCCGGAGGACACGGAGGCGATGTCCCAGAACACCTGCTTGTCCAGCCCGAGCCGGTCGGCCAGTACGGCGCCTTCGGCGGTCGAGGCCAGGTTGATGAAGAGCATGAGGTTGTTGCAGATCTTTGCGGCCTGGCCCGTGGTGGGACCGCCGGTCGGGATGATGTTGGCCGCCATTGGACGGATGTATTCGGTGGCCTCGGCCACGGCGCCGGCCTCGCCGCCGATCATAAAGGTCAGGGTGGCGGCCTTCGCGCCGCTCATCCCGCCGGAAACCGGGGCGTCGACGAACCGGAAGCCGGCGGCAGCGGCGGCGTCGTGCAGGGCCTGGGCGGAAGCGATGTCGATGGTGGAGGAATCCACCAGCAGCGTGGAGGTGGCTGCGTGGGCCAGGACGCCGTCCTCGCCGAGGTAGACGGCGCGGGCGTGCTCGCCCTTGGGGAGCATCGTGAAGACGACGTCGGCGCCGCTGACGGCCTCGGCAATGCTACCGGCGGGCTTCACGCCGCCTGCCGCCGCGGCGGCCACTGCGTCGGTGTTGAGGTCGAAGCCGCAGACGTCATGCCCGGCCTTGGCCAGGTTCACCGACATGGACCCGCCCATGTTCCCCAGTCCGATCCAAGCGATTACTGCCATGGCATAAGCTCCTTTGCTCTGCTGCGTGTGCTGCTTGTGCTGCGCGTTTGTATGGTCCGGATTCGGTGCCGGATGTTCCGTGTCCAGCATCACATCCTGCTACAGTGCAATCAAGGTAAAAAACTACAGATGGCATGTGCATGGATGCACATTGACCGAGGAGGAAGGTCATTGTGGACCTGAAACGGCTGCCGAGCCCGGACGACTTGCTGATCCTGCTGACCGTGGCCCGGCTGGGCCGGTTCAACGCGGTGGCCGAGACGCTGGGCACCACCCACACCACCATCTCCCGCCGCATGGTCGCGCTGGACAAACAGCTCGGCGGCCGGACCCTGGAACGCAGCCCGCACGGCTGGGAGCTGACCGAGCTGGGCAGCCAGGCGGTCGCCGCGGCGGAGGCGATCGAGGGCACCCTCGGCGCACTGTCCGGCCGGATCGCCCGGACCGGGGACCTGCTCTCCGGGCTGGTCCGGATCTCGACGCCGGCCGGCTTCGGCGCCGGCTTTGTGGCCCCGGCGCTCGTGCGGCTGCAGCAGCAGCATCCGCAGCTCAACGTCGAGATGCTCAGCGCCACCCGCAAAGTCAGCCAGAACCGCTCCGGGGTGGACCTTGAGGTGGTGGTCGGGAACCTGGACGTAAGCAACGCGCAGACCATTTTCCTCAGCAACTACTTCCTGCGGCTGTACGCGAGCCCGCAGTACGCCCGGGACCGCGGCCTGCCGCTCACGCTCGACGACGTCCGGCAGCACGGCTTCGTCTCCTACGTCGAATCAGCCCTGCAGGTGGCGGAACTGGGCCACCGCTCCACCCAGCTGCCCATGCCGCGGTCCAGCTTCCAGGCCACCAGCATCTTCGCCCAGCTCGAAGCCGTGCGCCGCGGCGCCGGAATCGGGCTGCTGCCCAACTTCCTGGTGGTCGGGAATCCGGATTTCCTGCCGGTCCTGCCCGATGACTTCCAGCGCCAGCTTCCCATCTGGGCGGTGGCACGCTCGGAGTCATTGCGCTCGGCCCCCGTGCAGGCGGTGCTCGAGGCGGTCCGGACCGAGATCAGCGAACGCCAGGACGTCCTCGCCGGCTGAACCCGGCGATTAACGGCAGCAGCCCCCGCCCCCGCAGTGCGGGGACAGGGGCTGCAAGTTTCTTGCCTGATACTTTTTGCCTGCTACTTCTTGCCTGTCACTTTTTGCCTGCGGCAAGGAGGTCTGCCGTGCCCTGCGCATCAGCGGCATCAACATCATGCAGCGAGATGCCGCGGGTTTCCTTGAGCATGAACACCGCGAAGACGGTCACCATGCAGGCGCCGAGCAGGTACAAAGCCACCGGCACGGAGGACTTGAACTGGCTCAGCAGCGCGGTCGCGATGATCGGAGCCAGCGAGCCGGCCACGATCGAGGTGACCTGGTAGCCCAGCGAGACACCGGAGTAGCGCATCCGGGTCGGGAACATTTCCGCCATGATGGCCGGCTGCCCGGCGTACATGAGGGCGTGGAACAGCAGGCCGATGGTGATGGCCGCGAGGATGACGAGGTCGTTCTTGGTGTCCATCATCGGGAAGGCGAAGAAGCCCCAGGTACCGCCAAGGAGGGCGCCGGCCATGTAGACCGGCTTCCGGCCGTAGGCATCGGAAAGCTTGCCGACCATGGGCACCGCGCAGAAGTGGATGAAGTGCGCGATCAGCAGGAGCAGCAGGATCCGGGACGTGTCGGTCTGGACAACGATCTTCAGGTACGTGATGGAAAAGGTGACCACGAGGTAGTAGAGGATGTTTTCCGCGAAGCGCAGGCCCATGGCGGTGAAGACGCCGCGGGGGTAGCGTCGGAAGACCTCGGCAACGCCGTAGCCCTTGTTCTCAACGACAACTTCCTTGCGTGCCTCCAGGAAGATCGGGGCGTCCTGGACCTTGGTGCGGATGTAGTAGCCGACGATCACGATCACGGCGGAGAGCCAGAACGCTACGCGCCAGGCCCAGCTGAGGAAGTCAGCCTGGGAAAGCAGCGAGGACAGCGCGAACAGCACGCCGGTGGCGAGCAGGTTGCCCATCGGGACGGCGGACTGCGGCCAGGAGGACCAGAAACCGCGGGACTTGCTGGGGCTGTGCTCGGCCACGAGGAGGACAGCGCCGCCCCATTCGCCGCCGACGGCGAAGCCCTGCACGAAGCGCAGGAAGACCAGCATGGCCGGAGCCCAGTAGCCGATCTGCTGGAAGGTCGGCAGGCAGCCCATCGCGAAGGTGGACACGCCGACCAGGATGATGCTGAGCTGGAGCAGCTGCTTGCGGCCGAACTTGTCACCGAAGTGGCCAAAGACGATGCCACCGATCGGGCGGGCCACGAAGCCAACGGCGTACGTCACGAAGGCGGCAATGATGCCGTCCAGCTCCGTGCCGGAGTTCGGGAAGAACAGCTTGCCGAACACCAAAGTCGCTGCGGAGGCGTAGAGGAAGAACTCGTACCACTCCACCACGGTGCCGGCCATGGAGGCCGTGACAACTTTCCTAAGACCGGACGATTTGACGTCGGGCTCTTCTGCGCGCCTCGCGGCCGCGTTTTCCATACTCATCGGAACTCCTTCGATGTCTCCGTCGACACCCTATGGACCATTGGGCAGAGGATGCCTGTGATTTGAGACACGCGGCATCATTCTCAATGAGTATGGACTCTCCCCGCCTCAGCCTCAACGGCCATTAGTGCAGAGTGCGTCTGCAAAAATGCACAGGCTACACCCGTTTTGGCGGCAGCGATGGCCCTTTTAAGGCAGGGCCGGGCCGAAGAAGTTTTCCCGGAGCTGCCTGCTGAGCTGGCCGATTTCGGTCAGGAAGCCATCGTGGCCGATCGGGGCCTCGATCACGTGGACCTCCACGTCCCCGGGCAGCGCCTCCGCCAGGGCGCGGGTCTGGGCCGGAAAGTACAGCCGGTCCGAGTCGACGGCCGCCACCAGGAAATCGGCGGTGGCGGTTGCGAGGGCCTCGCCAAGGGCCCCGCGGCCGCGGCAGACGTCGTGGCTCATAAGGGCCTCGGTGATCGCAATGTAGCTGTTCGCGTCGAAGCGGCGGACCAGCTTGTTGCCCTGATGGTCGAGGTAGCTCTCCACCTGATAGCGTCCGCGCCCCGCCAGCGAGGCCGCTCCCAACGGGGCTTCGGATTCCTGCGGCTTCCGGCCGAAGCGGCCGTCCAGTTCGGCCGCGGAGCGGTAGGTGATGTGCGCGATGCGGCGGGCGAGGGCCAGGCCCGCGTGCGGTTCCGGGCCGCCGTAGTAGTCACCGCCGTTGAAGCTCGGGTCCTGCCGAATGGCGAGGGTCTGGGCCTGGGCGAAGGCGATCTGTTCCGCCGTGCTGCTGGCCCCGACGGAAATCACCGCGCAGCGCCGGACCCGCTCCGGGAAGGTCACGGCCCATTCGAGGGCGCGGGCACCGCCGAGGGATCCGCCGAGCACGGCGTACCAGCTTTGGATACCCAGGGCGTCGGCCAGCCGCGCTTCGGCCGCCGTGGTGTCCCGCAGGGTGACCAGCGGGAAACGCGAACCCCAGGGCGCCCCGTCCGGCGCCGCCGTCGACGGCCCGGTGGAGCCGTAGCAGCCGCCGAGGATGTTGATGGAGACAACAAAGTACTTGCCGGTATCCACGGGGGCGCCGGGGCCGGCAAGCTGCTCCCACCAGCCGGGCTCCTCGCTCGCACCGCGGGTGACGTGAGTGTCGCCGGTGAGGGCATGTTCGATCAGGACGGCGTTGGAACGGTCCGCATTCAGCGTCCCCCACGTCTCATAGCCGAGGGTGACGCCGGGCAGCAGGGCGCCGGATTCGAGCTCAAGGTCGCCGATCCGGAGGTACTGGACGGTCCCGTCAGGAACGGACCGGCCGGCGTCGGGCGTTTGGGCGGTTTTGCTTCCGGGTACACCCGTTCGGGTGGCGGCAATCGTCATGTGTGGACCTCACTTCGCGCTTGCCCGCCGGCGGCAGACCGGCAGGCCAGGTCTTCACCCGGGGCACCCCGCCGCAAAAGGAGGGTTGCCGGCCAGCAAGCCGGGGCTGTCGCTGGCACTCATGACCTGTCTTGAGTTTACGAAAGGAGGCGCCGTTGAGGCGAAGATTGTGACGGCTGTGTGACTCCCCAGCGAGGTAAGGGTGACCTAAGCTGAGAGCTCCATCACAAAGTGCCAAGATGAGGGCATGCGCATGGATCACGTCTCTTACGCCTGTGAACGAGATGGCTTGGCAGCCACCACCGAACGTATTGCATCTGCCCTCGGCGTCGACGCCGTCAAGGGCGGAGTACACCCCCGCTTCGGGACCCGCAACATGATCATCCCCCTCGCCGGGCACAAGTACCTCGAAGTCGTCGAGGTCCTGAACCACCCGGCCTCGGACAAGGCTCCGTTCGGCCAGGCCGTACGCGCCCGCTCCGAAGCGGGCGGCGGCTGGATGGGCTGGTGCGTCGAGGTGGACGACCTCGCTCCGTTCGAGGAGCGGCTCGGCCGCGCCGCCGTGAACGGCAACCGGAAGTTCCCCGACGGCCGCGAGCTTGTCTGGAAGCAGATCGGCATCCTGGGGCTCATCGCCGATCCCCAGGTTCCGTACATGCTCAAGTGGGAGGGCGATCCGGAGCTCCACCCGTCCAACGCCTACCCGAGCAACGTGAAGATGACGGCACTGACCATCGCCGGCTCGGCGGACCGGGTCACCGAATGGCTCGGCGAACCGGTGGAGAAGCCGCTGGAGGATGTGGCCGTCAACTGGCTCGCCCCGCACGGCACGCCGGGCATCCTCTCCGTCACCTTCGAGACGACTTCCGGAGCCGTCACCATCTAAGGCGCTTCGCTGCCCAACACTTCGGCCGCCATCAGCGGGTGCCAATGACGTCACCTACCGATGGCGGCCGAATTCTTTAATCAGGACCCGCTTCGCGGCGGGCGGGCGGTCCGGTCTCAGCCGAGGCCGATGGACTTGCCGAAGAGGCTGAAACCGACAAACGCCACGGTGTCCAGCAGCGCGTGCGCAATGACCAGCGGCATCACCCGCCGGGTCCGCGTATAGACCAGCGCAAACACCACGCCCATCAGTGCGTTGCCGAGGAACGGCCCGAAGCCCTGGTACAGGTGGTAGCTGCCACGCAGCATGGAGCTGGCGAAGATGGCCACGGGCACGCTCCAGCCGAGCTTGCCGAGCCGGTCCAGGAGGTAGCCCACCACAATCACTTCCTCCACGATCCCGTGCCGGACCGCGGAGAGGATGAGCACCGGCACGGTCCACCAGTAGGAGTCCAGCGCACTGGGGATGATCGCCGTCGTGATCCCCAGCGCCCGGCCGGCGGCGTAGAGGCCCAGCGAGGGAATCCCGATCAGCGCCGCGAGGCCCAGGCCGTGCAGCAGGTCCTTGCCGGGCCGGGCGAAATCGAAGCCCAGCCGGCCGAAGGCCGAGGCGCCGTGCGCGCCGGCGGGACGGTGCTCGGTGAGGAAATAGATCACCAGCGCCACCGGCACGAGGGCGAAGATGATGTCCAGCATCTGGTAGGTGAGGTCGAAGTACTCGCGGCTGCTTTGCGAGCGGTTGAGCGTGGAGGTCCCCTCCGCCAGCGGCGCCTTGGTCATCTTGTCCAGCAGCTGCACAACGGAGTACACGGCCGACTGCCCCAGGGACAGGCCCAGGACAATCCACATTTCTAGCCGCAGCCGGCGGCGGGAGGGAACCAACATGTTCCTATCTTGCCTGCAGTTGCCGGCTGGTGCCTGCTTCCGGCCGTGGAGGGCCTGCGTCGCTCCGGAGACTCCGCCCGGGCCTATGCTTGGAATTTATGAGTGCGCCCGGGAAAATCATCATGATCCGGCACGGCCAGTCCGCGGCCAACGCCGACACCTCGATCTACAACCGGGTGCCGGATTACCGGATTCCGCTGACGGAGCTGGGCCTGGAGCAGGCCCGGGCCGCGGGTGAGCAGGTCCGGCGCCTCCTGGACGGCCGCCAGGTCTGCGTCTACGTCTCCCCTTACCTTCGGGCCTACCAGACCCTCGAAGCGCTCAATCTT
The DNA here is from genome assembly GCA_046708245.1 of Arthrobacter sp. Classification (GTDB taxonomy): domain Bacteria; phylum Actinomycetota; class Actinomycetes; order Actinomycetales; family Micrococcaceae; genus Arthrobacter. The sequence continues at coordinate 4,681 of JBKKDK010000411.1, read as the reverse complement.
GGCGCGCTGACCGAACGGGTCATCGAGGAGCCGCGGCTGCGGGAGCAGGACTGGGCGAACTTCCAGATCGCCGGCGAAATCGAGGACCAGAAGGAACTCCGGAACGCCTACGGCCATTTTTTCTACCGCTTCCGCGAGGGCGAGTCCGGCTCCGATGTGTACGACCGGATCTCCTCGTTCATGGAGACGCTGCACCGGCACTGGTCCAAGCCCAGCTACGCCCCGAACGCCCTGTTCGTCACCCACGGGCTCACCATGCGGCTGTTCTGCATGCGCTGGTTCCACTGGTCCGTGGAGTACTTCGAGTCCCTGAACAACCCGGACAACGCCGAGGTCCGCACACTGCTGCGGACCGACCTCGGCAAGTATGAGCTCGACAAGCCCTTCAGCCAGTGGGTGGACCGGCGCGTGGACGAGACCGTGCTGGACGCCCCGCCGATGTTCTTCTAGGCCGTCAGCGGGTGCGGACGCCCGCCCGCCAGACCGCGGGGGTGAGCGGCATGCCGGGCCGGTAGGCCAGGTGCGTGGCGGAGGGCGCGTTGAGGAGGTGCAGGTCGGCGCGGTGCCCGACGGCGATCGAGCCGACCGCGCGTTCGCCGTCGGCGTCGTTCCCGGACTCCCGGCCGAGCGCGAGCGCGCCGCCATATGTCGCGGCCCGCACGGCCTCGTGGACGCTCAGGCGCATCTGCAAAACCGCGGTGGTGACGCAAAACGCCATTGAGCTCGTGTAGGAGGTGCCGGGGTTGCAGTTCGAGGCCAGCGCCAGCTGCACGCCTGCGTCGAGCAGTTCCCGGCCGGGGGCCAGCGGCTGCCGGGTGGAGAGGTCGCAGGCGGGCAGGCAGGTGGCCACGGTTCCCCGTGCTCCGCCGGTGCCGCCATGCCAGCCGGACCAGCTTGCGGCGAGGGCGTCGACATCGGTCCCGGAGAGGTAGTTCACGTGGTCCACGCTGGCGGCGCCGAATTCGACGGCAAGGCGCACGCCGGGCCCCTCGCCGAGCTGGTTGCCGTGGACGCGCAGCCCCAGCCCGGCCTCCTTGCAGGCGTGCAGGACCCGGCGGGACTGCTCCTCGCTGAAGGCGCCCCGTTCGCAAAAGACGTCGGCCCAGCGCACGTAGGGGCGGACGGCGGACAGCATGGGCCCGCAGACGAGGTCCGTGTACTCTTCGGCGTCCATTCCGGCCGGCACGAGGTGCGCACCGAGGTACGTGACCTCGTCCGCCACGGTGGAGGCGATGCGGGCGCTGCGGGCCTCGTTTTCCACGTCCAGGCCGTAGCCGGTTTTGGTCTCCAGGTAGGTGGTGCCCTGCGATACGGCTTCGGCCACCCGGCCCAGGGCCAGCCGGGTGAGGTCGAAGTCGCTGGTGTTCCGGGTGGCGCCGGTGGTGACCGCGATGCCCCCGGCGCTGTAGCTCTGCCCCGCCATCCGGGCCTCGAACTCAGCAGTCCGGTCGCCGGCGAAAACCAGGTGGGTGTGCGAATCGACCCAGCCGGGCAGCAGGGCGCGGCCGCCGGCGTCGACGGCGTCGTCCGCGGCCGGTGCATCCGCCGCGGCGCCGAGCCAGGCGATCCGCTCGCCCTCGATCACCACGGCCGCGTTTGTCAGGACGCGGTGCTCCGCGTCCTGCGTCATCAGTTCGGCAATGTTGGTGACGAGGGTGCTCATGGGTACATTCTTCAGCGCCGGATGGACCAGCGCGTTGCAGCGAGGGCCTCCGCTGTCCGGGATGCCGGACTCGCGCCCGGCACGGCGGCCCGAACCGCGCCCTGGCCGGCAAGGATGAGTCCGGCGGCCAGTTCGGCGATGCCTGAGGAGGTCTGGAAACCGTAGCCGCCCTGGCCGGCGAGCCAGAAGAATCCGGTGGCCTCGGCGTCGAACCCCACGACGGGGACGCCGTCGGCTGCCTCGGTCCGCAGCCCGGTCCAGGCCTTTTGGACGCCGCGGATGCCGAGGGTGGTGATGCTGTTGAGCCGGGCGATCACGGCCGCGATGTCGCCGGGGTGCGGCCGGGCATCTTCCGGGCCGCTGGGCACGTGCTCCGCGGGCGAGATCAGCACCTGCGCGCCGTCGCGGCGGAAATAGAAGCTGTCATCGGCGGCGGCCACCATGGGGCAGTCCGCCGGGAGCGGATGGTCGACGTCGACGATCGCCGCGGTGCGCCGGTACGGCTGGAGTCCGAGCTTCTCGACCCCGCTGATGACGGCGAGCTCGTCCGCCCAGGCGCCGGCCGCATTGACCACAACGGCGGCCTGGAAACCCTCCTGCCCGGCGCCGAGTTCCCAGCCGGTGCCGAGGCGCTGGGCCGAATGGACCCGGGCGCCGGTGATGATGTCCACGCCCCCGGCCTCGGCGCGTTGCCGGTGGTCCTCCAACAGCAGCGGGGCGTTGCACCCGAAGGAGCCGGTGTCCAGTCCGGCGGCGGTGAAGGACTCCGGCAGCAGCGCGGGGCACAGCTGCAGGGCCTCGGCCGGGGTGATGCGCTGCATGTGGCCGCTGGCCTGGGCACGGACGGTGGCATCGTCCCCGATCAGCATGAAGCTGCGCGGCGTGAGCACCGGTTCCGGCCGGGCCGCGTCCTGGGCGGCGATGAGCTCCAGGGTGCGGAGGGTCAGCTCCTGCACCACGGCGGGCCCGTAACTGGGGATCAGCTGCCGGGCCGAGCGCGCGGAGGTGTGGTAGGCCAGGGTCTGCTCGGCCTCGACGAGGGCCACACTGCATTTACCGGCCAGGGCGGAGGCAAGGGACAGGCCGGCGATACCGCCGCCGACAATCACGACATCGTAATGGGCTGACATGGTTACATCCTTGCAGATTGCCAGTTCCGGGGCTCCGGGGACGAATCCGGCGGAACGTTCGAAGGCCGCAGACGTGCCATGTCCAGGTTGCGCACCGCTGGGCATGTCCCTCCCTGGGCCGCACCGCTGGACATGTCCCTTGTTGCGGCGGGCCGGCCCGGGACATGCCCTTCGTTGGTCGTGGCCGTTGGACATAGTGGCATTATGTCCTGTCCTCGCTGCCAGGGCTGGGCATGTCCCGGGGCCCGGCCGGCGGTCAGGCCGCGACCGCGGCCCGGCTCTGCACGAAGGCCTGCACGCAGGCCTCGACGTCGTCGGCACTGTGCGCGGCGGAGAGCTGCACCCGGATCCGGGCCGCACCCTTGGGCACCACGGGGTAGCTGAAGGCGGTGACGAAGACGCCGTGGTGCAGCATCTGGTCCGCGACCTTCGCCGCCATGACCGCGTCGCCGAACATGACCGGGACAATCGCGTGTTCGCCCGGGAGCAGTTCGAAGCCTTCCTCGCTCATCCGGCTGCGGAACAGCGCGGCGTTGGCGAAGAGCTTGCTGCGCAGTTCCCCGGAGCTTTCGACGAGGTCCAGCGCCGTGAGCGTGGCGGCGACGATTGCCGGGGCCAGCGAGTTGGAGAACAGGTACGGGCGGGCCTTCTGGCGGAGCATCGCGACCACTTCGCCGCGGCCGGAGACGTAGCCGCCGGACGCGCCGCCGAGGGCCTTGCCGAAGGTGCCGGTATAAATGTCCACCCGGTCCGAGACGCCGGCATGTTCCGGGGTGCCGGCGCCGGTGGCGCCCATGAAACCCACCGCGTGGGAATCGTCCACCATGACCAGGGCGTCGTACTTTTCGGCGAGGTCGCAGATGGCTTCCAGCGGGGCGAGGAAGCCGTCCATGGAAAAGACGCCGTCGGTGACGATGATCTTGCGGCGGGCCGGGTTTGCCTGCGTGGTGGCCTCGACCAGCTTGGCTTCGAGGTCGGCCATGTCCTGGTTGGCGTAGCGGAAGCGCTGGGCCTTGCAGAGCCGGATGCCATCAATGATCGAGGCGTGGTTCAGGGCATCGGAGATGACGGCGTCTTCCGGGCCGAAGAGCGATTCGAACACGCCGCCGTTGGCGTCGAAGCAGCTGGAGAACAGGATGGTGTCCTCGGTGCCGAGGAACTTCGAGACGCGCTCCTCCAGGGCCAGGTGCAGGTCCTGGGTGCCGCAGATGAAGCGCACGCTGGCCATGCCGAAGCCGCGCTCGTCCATGGCGGATTTGGCGGCGGCGATGATCTCCGGGTGGTCCGCCAGGCCCAGGTAGTTGTTGGCGCAGAAGTTCAGCACGTCCGCGCCGGACTCGCCGATCTGCCCGGCCTTGATCCGGTTGGCCTGGGGCGAGTCGATGTGCCGTTCGGTCTTGAACAGGCCGGCATTGCGGATCTCGTCGAGCTCGTGCTGCAACTGGTCCTTGATGGCTGAATACATGGGTTGTGCTCCTGGGCTGATTTGTGTGCGGGGTGCCGGGGGTCGGCGGCGCGTGGCGGTCCGGAAGAGACAGGCCTAGAAGCCGGTCCAGTCCAGGACCACTTTGCCGCCGACACCGGCGCGGGCGATCTCGAAGCCTTTTTCCCAGTCCGCGGCGGGCAGCGTGTCCGTGACGACCGCGGAGATGTTCGCGTGCAGGCCCGGGTTGGAGGACAGCATGGCGCTCATCGCGTACCAGGTTTCGAACATTTCGCGGCCGTAGATGCCCTTCATGGTCAGCATGTGCGTGACCACCTTGCCCCAGTTGATGTCGATGGACTGGCTGGGCAGTCCCAGCATCGCGATCCGGCCGCCGTGGTTCATGTTGTCGATCATCTCAGGCAGCGCGGTGGGGTGCCCGGACATTTCCATGCCGATGTCGAA
>JBKKDK010000410.1:0-9721 GCA_046708245.1 Arthrobacter sp. | reverse complement strand
TGGGCGTTGCGGGCAGCCTGGGCCGAACCGGTGTCCTGCGACTTCAGGCCCTCGGAGATGGACAGGCCTGCTGCGTCTTCGCCGGCGCGGTTGTTGCGCAGGCCGGTGGAGAGCTTCTCCAAGGACTTGGAGAGGTCATTCTGAGTAGCGTTGAGGCTGCGGTAAGTGTTGTTTGCCGCAAGGTTGTTGTTAATAACGAAGCCCATGATGTTTCCTCCGTGAGTGGGACTGTAAGCGACGGCCCATCCGTGGGCCTTCAGGAGTAGTTATCGCCCTTTCCACATCACAGGTAAGCGAAAACCCAAAATTCTTTTTTAGATCGATTTTCCGTGCCGTTCCGCCTGTATTCCGCCTATTCCCGCTAACGGATCCCGCTCCCCTGCCGATAGTTTCTACGAACCCTGCTGATGGCTGCAGCTGACTCCTTATGTACTGCATGCCCGGCACCACCGCGTTAGTGACCTTGAGGGAGCCGTCCAGACCATGGCCATCCACGAACTTTCAGCCTTGCTGTGGCGGGAGCGTGAACTCCTGGACGTTCTCACCTTCAAACTTGAGGAAGAGCAGCTGTTGCTGACCTCTGGCAAGTCACGCTGGCTTCCCCACGGCACGCGGGAAGTCGAGCAGGTTCTGGGCCACCTCTCGCAGGCGAGCCTGGCGCGCACTATCGAGGCCGCCGTCGTCGCCGAGGTCTGGGGCCTGCCCACCGACGCCTCCCTGGCGGAACTGGCGGCCGCGGCCCCGGAGGGTGCCTGGGCCGAGATCCTCACCGCGCACCTCGCGGCGCTGACCCGCCAGACCGCCCTCATCAAGGAACTGCGCGACTCCAACGAGCAGTACCTGCGCACCGCCGTCCGCTCCACCCAGGAGTCGCTGGCCGATCTCCGCCCCACCGCCGGAACTTACGACGCGCACGGCAAAACCGGAGAATCCGCCGCTTCCCGCATATTCGACAAGCAACTCTAAGGAAGCGACCATGAGCACCTTTGGCGCCCTGAATACCGCCTACCGTGGGCTGACCGCCTCCCAGCAGGGCATGAACGTTGCCGGGCAGAACATCGCCAACGCAGCCACCGAGGGCTACACCCGGCAGCGCGTGGAACAGTCTTCCCTGGCAGCACCCGCCCGTGGACTCTTCAGCGGCGGACTCTTGCAGCCCGGCCAGGGCGTGTCAGTCAACGCCATCGCACGGCTCGGCAGCAGCTTCCTCGACGCCGGCGTCCGCTCGACCAGCGCCCAGGCCGGCTACGCCAGCGTCCGCTCCTCGGCCCTGCAGGGCATCGAAGGGATCCTGCAGGAACCCGGCGATAACGGTATTTCCAACGCACTGCACGGTTTCTGGTCCGCATGGCAGGGGGCCGCCAACCAGCCCACGGAGGCTGGACCCAGGGGACTGCTCCTGAACGCCGCCGAATCCGTAACGGACAAGATTTCCTCCGCCTACAAGGCCCTCGACTCACAGTGGACCAGCGTCCGCGGCCAAGCCCAGGACTCGGTAACTGCGGTCAACGCGGCCGCCGCACAGGTTGCCTCTTACAACACCACCATCCGCTCCACCCTTGCCGCTGGCGGCTCGGCAAATGAACTGATCGACGCCCGGGCCAAGCTCACGGACCAGATCGCCGGACTCGCCGGCGGCACCGTCCGCGAGCAGCCCGATGGCACCGTGGATGTCCTGGTTGGCGGCAACGCCCTCGTCACCGGCGGATCCGTCCGGACGCTCAAGTTGGCGGGCGCGACGGCCATGGCTAACGCCGCCACGGATGCCCCCCGCGTGGAGTGGACCAACCCCGCCGGCACCGCAGCGCTCGACGGCGGCGAACTGGCCGGCGCTCTTTCCGTGCTGGCACCTGCAGACAAGGGCGGTGAAATTGCCCAGGCAGCCGAGTCCTACAACACCTTCGCGACGGCCCTCGCCAAGGCTGTCAACGATGTCCACCGGACAGGCGTGACATCCGCCGGCGGCCAGGGCGTCGACTTCTTCTCCACCGGCGCAGGACCGGCCGCTCTGAGCATCTCCGGCCCTGCCAACATTGACAACATCGCCCTCAAGGCTTCAACGGGCGGAGCACTGGACACCAGCATCGCAGACCAGATCTCGCAGCTCGGCACCGGTCCGGACTCGCCGGACAAGGTCTGGTCAGGGATCGTCACCCACATTGGCGTGCAGTCCCGCGGGGCCCAGCAGCACGAGTCGCTCACCAATGCCGCCCAGGCCTCCGCGCTGACGGGCCGCGCCTCCCAGGCCTCCGTGAGCCTTGACGAGGAAAACGTCAGCCTGCTCACCAACCAGCACGCCTATCAGGCCGCCGCCCGTGTGATGACCGCCGTCGACGAAGCCCTTGACGTCCTGATCAACCGCACCGGATTGGTAGGAAGGTAGCCACATGCTGAACCGCGTAACAAACCTGACGATGAGCACGACCGCCCAGCGGACCCTGCAGACCCAGCAGTCCAGGCTGGCGGAGCTGCAGGAGAAGGCCACCACGCTCAACAAGATTTCCCGGCCCTCCGACGATCCTGCGGCTACGGCCAAGGCACTTGAAACCCGTTCCTTGCTCGCCGCGACGGCCCAGTATGGCCGCAACATCGACGACGGCAACACCTGGCTTACCGCAGCAGATTCCGCGCTCGAGCGGGCCACCAATGTGATGCACCGGGTCAAAGACCTCACCGTGCTGGCGGGCAACGGCTCGCTGAACAAGTCCGGAAAGGATGCCATCGCCATTGAGCTGGAGGCCCTGAACAAGGACCTGGTCTCGATCGCGAACAGCAAGCACCTGGGCCGGAACATCTTTGCGGGCAGCTCCGATGCGGCTGCGGCATTCAGTGCCGCGACCCCGCCGCTGTTCACCGGCGTGCCCGGCAGCGCCGTGGATCGACGCATCAGCGCCACGCAAACGGTAAGGGTCGACGCCGACGGCCAGGGGATCTTCGGCAGCGGCACGGGCTCCGTTTTCGACGTCGTTAGCAAAATCGCCGCCGACCTGCGGAGCGGCACGGATATCACGCCCCGCCTCGCTGCGGTGGAAACTTCATTTCAGAACATCGTCAACGGGCGTGCTGAAATAGGAACACGGCAGGTGCAGCTGGAACGCGCCGGCAACGTCAACTCGGAACTGGAGGCCACCTTGGACGCACAGAAAATGGGCATTGAAAAGGCAGATCTCGGCAGCGTCATCATGGATCTGAAGCTTCAGGAGACCAACTACCAGGTGGCTTTGGCCGCCACGGCGCGGGTCCTGCAGCCCACCCTGATGGACTTCCTCCGGTGACCACCGCCGTGATGAACACCCCCGTCGCCTTCATCGCCCCCATGCCAGGCCTGGAGAATGTGCACGACTTCACGCTGCGGAGCGTCGACGGTGCCGCCGGACTGTACGCCCTGGAATCGAGTTCGACGCCGGTGCGGCTGTTCCTCGCCGATGCGGCGGTTTTTGTCCCGGGCTACGCTCCTCCCGTTCCGGCGGCGTCGCTGGAAGCGCTCGAAATCGAGGCGGGCCACGCACCGCAGGTTCTGGTAGTGCTCAACCACTCCGCCGAATCCACCACGGTCAACCTCATGGCGCCGATCGTGCTCAACCCGGCCAGCCGGCGCTGCACCCAACTGGTGCTTGACGGCCGCGAATACCCGCTCCGTGCGGACCTCAACGCGCTTTAGCGCCGGCGTCACCAGAAGTGGGCGACGTCAATCACGAGCCGTGAACCGGCGTCGGGTCCGGCCAGAGTGAAGACCCGGAACGGCAGCCTGGCCCGGACCCCGATCCCCACATTCGAGTAGCCCTCAAAACTCCCGGCCCATGCCACCTGTCTCAGCGTCTGGTAGCCCGTGACGTTGGTGAGTTCGTTCTTGTCCGGAGGGTTGTAGGTGGAGTTGCTGTTGTCGTCATAAGCCGGCGAGTTCACCGTGAGCTGGATGAACGCCTGGCCGCGCAACGGCACCGGGAACCCTGAGCCGTCCTGGACCACCTGCGGAACGTAGCGGGCGGTGTAGCCGGCCACGGAGCCGGTGAGGTCGATCACCAGCCGGTCGAAGCAGTAGTGCTGGCCGGTGCGGACGTTCGTCACCCTGGCCTGGCTCATGGCCGGATCGGACTTGGCAAGCGATCCCCACACCAGGCCGCAGTACGGTTCCGCCGATGCCGGCCCGGGTGCGACGACGACCAGGCCGAAAGCCAGCAATACAGCCGCGAGCCACCCCTGGATCCTTTTCAATCCGGCCACCCCCTGAAGCGATGAGATGCTTCCAGATTAGGAGCGTTGCGGAGGGCAGGCGAGGGCTGGGCCAATTTCGGCGTCGAACCGTAGCATTGCCTCTCTCCGGGTCACGGGAACGTGACCTGGCACCGGTCGCCTCCCAGGAAATCGCCGTCCAGGAAACAGCGAAGCGCCGGTCCCCTTGGGGACCCGACGCCCTGCCGAAAAAATCCTGGTGAATCTGTGAAGCGGTGCCGCGCGCTGGGAAGTCCCCTAGCCTTCGCAATCGCGGCAGTACTTCATACCGTTCTTTTCCTTGGCCACCTGGGAGCGGTGGCGGACCAGGAAGCAGGAGGAGCAGGTGAATTCGTCCGACTGCTCGGGAACAACAATGACGGTCAGCTCTTCGCCGGAGAGGTCTGCACCGGGAAGGTCGATGCCTTCGGCAGTGTCGTTCTCGTCGACGTCGATGACCGCGGTCTGGGCTCCGCCGCCTCGGGACGCCTGGAGGGCCTCCAGCGATTCAGCGGGAGATTCTTCTTCTGTCTTGCGTGGTGCGTCGTAATCGGTAGCCATATCGGGGGTTCACTTTCGTTGCTGCACAGCGCCATTTCAGGCACCTCAGTGAAGCAGTTTAGGTCATTATGCAGGGAGTTGAAGAATAGTGTGGTTAACGCGACACTTTGCGTCGCGGCAGCCGTTTGCGAACCTCCGGGCGGACGACGGCGGCGGCGGTCCGGCAACGCTTGAGGAGGGTATTTCAATGGCTACGAAATTGAACAAGAAGGCCCTGGCACATGCCAAAGAGCTCATCAAGGGAGGACATGTCCAGCGGGACGAACGGGACGACTGGAGCGAGCACGCGCCGTCCACCGGGCAGGAAAACACGTTCATCGACAAACACGGATTCGCGGAGTTCGCACTCTGGCATCTGGGCCTGGACCGCGATGCATCCGAGGGAACAAAGGGCAGCGTCACCTTCCCCTTCGGGGATTTCAAGAAGATCCACCGGTGCGCGGTGATCTCCCTCGAAAGCCGCGCGGCGCAGCATAACCACGACGACATCGCCAAGGCCGCCAAGGAACTGCTCGAACAAATTGACGCCGAATAGCCCGTCCGGCCTTGGGAACCCTCAGGCCACGGGCCAGACGACGAGCGTCTTCCATTTGGCCGGGTCCGGCTCGGCGCCCGGATCGCTGAGGTAGTACTCCCACATCTCCGCCGCGGGCGTCACGGCCTCGGACTCCATCCGCACCAGGAGCGCCTGGTAGGTCTCCTGCAGGGTCTCGTACGGCCCAATGTGCATCGCCTCAAACGCCGGGCCGGCGGGAAGCGACCCGGCGGTCACGCCGGTGCCGTCCGTCGTCGGGTACGGCGCGGCCAGCGGGAACCCGGCCTCGACGTCGACGACGTCGGTGGGCTTCCCCCTGTACAGGGCGAACGGGGGCCCGGCCAGCTGGACGTGCTGCTCCTGGACGGCGGCCATCACGGCGCCATAGGCCCGGCCGAAGAACTCGCGCAGGGCACTCATGGGAACGGTTTCACGTACGACGGCGGTGGGCTGCTCCTGGAGTTGGGCGGACTTGATCTCCGGCGTCTTTTCCGGATTCGCTTCAGTCATAGGCCCACGTTCCGCCGGACGGTTTGCCGGGTCTAGGGCCTAACGTCCCGGCGGCCAAGCCGCCCAGCCGCGGTCCGCCACCGCAACACAACGAACTTTATCCACCTGACCCTTGCCCTCCGGCGGTCGCACCCTGATACTAAATGAACGTCATTCATTTAGTGACGCCCATCTCACTGGAGTAACGAAATGATCGAAATCACCTGCCTGGACGCACCACCGTCCCCCGCCCGGACCACGCCGTCCGGCCGCCCGGCCCTTCGGGTCGGCGTAGTCCAGCACCGCTGGCACCCAAACATGGCCGCCCTTCGTGCAGAACTGGACGAGGGTATCGACCGTGCAGCCCGGCTGGGAGCCAGCGTTGTCTTCCTCCCGGAACTGACGCTCTCCCGCTATCCTGCCGACACGCTCCCCGAAAACGACACGTCCAGGCCCGGAGCCATGCGGGCCAGACCCTCGGACCTCGCGGAGGACCTGCTGACCGGGCCCACGTTCCGTTTCGCTGCTGAGGCTGCCCGCCGGCACGGGATCAGCATCCACGCCTCGCTTTACCAGCGCACTGGCCACCCCGATGGCACAGATGACGGCCTGGGGCTGAACACTGCAATCCTGGTGTCCCCTGCAGGCGAACTGATCGCCCGCACGCATAAGCTGCACATCCCGGTCACGGCAGGCTACTACGAGGACAAGTTCTTCCGTCCGGGCCCGGCCTCCGCCGACGCCTACGAGGTCCATGACCCGGCGGAACTCGGCGGCGCGCGGCTGGGCATGCCCACCTGCTGGGACGAATGGTTCCCGGAAGTCGCCCGTCTCTATTCCCTCGGCGGGGCCGAACTGCTGGTCTACCCCACCGCCATCGGCTCAGAGCCCGACCACCCCGACTTCGACACCCAGCCCCTGTGGCAGCAGGTGATCGTCGGCAACGGAATCGCCAACGGCCTCTTTATGATCGCGCCCAACCGCTGGGGCCATGAGGGGACACTGAACTTCTACGGTTCGTCGTTCATCTCCGATCCGTATGGCCGGATCCTCGTCCAGGCTCCGCGCGACGAGTCCGCCGTTCTCGTCGCCGACCTGGACCTCGACCAGCGCCGCGACTGGCTGGCGCTCTTCCCGTTCCTGGCCACCCGCCGGCCGGACACGTACGCCCGGCTCTGCGCTCCGGTCCGCCAGGAAGCCCCGCTCGGCGGCGAGACACCCGTGTACCTCGAGGTGACCGGATGAGCGCCTGGCGCATGCCCGCCGAGACCGCGCCGCAGGAGCGGATCTGGATGGCCTTCCCCACCGGCGGCTACACGCTGGGCGGGTCCGCCGAAGAAGCCCATGCCGCCCGGTCCACGTGGGCCGCCGTCGCCAACGCCGTCGTGGACTTCGAACCTGTCACGGTCCTCGTCAACCCCGGCGACGTCGACACCGCCGGGCGTTACCTGCGCCCCGGCGTCGAGGTGCTCACCGCCGAACTCAACGACGCCTGGATGCGCGACATTGGCCCCAGCTTCGTGCTGGACGGCAACGGAACCCTCGGCGCCGTGGACTGGATCTTCAACGGCTGGGGAGCCCAGGAGTGGGCAGCGTGGGACAAGGACTCCCTCATCGCCGCGGAGGTGGCCGGCCGCTCGCAGGCGATCCACATCCCCTCCACGCTCGTCAATGAGGGCGGCGGCATCCAGGTCGATGGAGAAGGCACAGCCCTGATCACGGAATCGGTCCAGCTGGATCCGGGACGCAACCCCGGGCTGGGCAAGGCCGACGTGGAAGCCGAACTGGCACGGACCTTGGGCATCACCCACACCATCTGGCTCCCCCGCGGCCTGACAAGGGACTCGGAAAAGTTCGGCACCCGCGGGCACGTCGACATCGTGGCCGCCATCCCGTCCCCCGGCACACTCCTGGTCCACTCACAACAGAACCCGGAGCATCCGGACTACGAAGTCAGCCGGGACATTATCGAGTTCCTGTCCACCACGCGGGACGCCGCCGGCCGGGAGTGGAACATCATCGAAGTCCCCGCGCCCCGGAAGCTCTCGGATGCGGAGGGGTTCGTGGACTACAGCTATATCAATCACCTCGTCGTCAACGGAGGCGTCATCGCCTGCACGTTCTCGGATCCGCACGACGAGAAGGCGCTCCGCATCCTCGCCGATGCCTACCCCGGCCGCCGTGTCGTGGGCATCGATGCCCGCGAACTGTTCGCCCGAGGCGGCGGCATCCACTGCATCAGCCAACAGCAACCTGCCGCCAGCTAGAAAGGGCCGGACATGAGCCAAACAACCAGCCAGGACGGCAAATCCGCCCGTGGCACAAGCACTGGCACCTCGCACGACATATCCGGCAAGGGACTCAAGGGCGGACAGCTGGGCCTGCTCGCCGTCGTGGTCCTGGGGATCTCGACCATCGCCCCCGCCTACACGCTCACGAGCGCCCTCGGCCCGACCGTCAGCGAAGCCGGGCTGCAACTGCCGGTGATCTTCCTCATCGGCTTCCTCCCGATGATTCTGGTGTCCCTCGCCTACCGGGAACTCAACGCCGACTCCCCGGACAGCGGCACCACGTTCACCTGGGTCACGAAGGCCTTCGGCCCGTGGGTGGGCTGGATGGGCGGCTGGGGACTGCTGGCCGCCAACATCATTGTGCTCTCGAATCTGGCCGGCGTTGCGGTGGATTTCTTCTACCTGTTCCTGGCGCAGCTGACCGGTTCCCCGGAACTGGCAGACCTTGCAGCCAACAAACCGCTGAACGTCCTGACTTGCTTCGTGTTCGTCGCCCTGGCGGTCTGGATCAGTTACCGCGGCCTGCACACCACCAAGCTGGTCCAGTACGGGCTGGTCGGCTTCCAGCTCCTGGTCCTGGGGCTCTTTGTGGTCATGGCCTTCGCCAACTGGTCCACGTCCGAAACGGCCATCCCGTTTAGCTGGGAGTGGTTCGACGTGACCAAGATCGAGACCTTCGGCCAGATCGCCGCCGGAATCTCCCTGTCCATCTTCGTGTACTGGGGCTGGGACGTTTGCCTGACGGTCAATGAGGAAACCTCCAACGGCAAAAAGACCGCAGGCATCGCAGGAACCCTCACCGCAGTCGTGGTCCTCGGCATTTACCTCCTGGTGACCATCGCGACCATGATGTTCGCCGGCATCGGAGACGCCGGGATCGGCCTGACCAATCCCGACAACCAGGCGAATGTCTTCACGGCGCTGGCCTCCCCGATCATGGGTCCGTTTGCGATCCTGATGTCGCTCGCGGTGCTCTCGAGTTCGGCGGCGTCGCTGCAGTCCACGTTCACGTCACCCTCGCGCAGCCTCCTGGCCATGGCCCACTACGGCGCGCTGCCGCGGCCGTTCAGCCGCATCAGCAAGCGTTTTTCGACGCCGGGGTTCGCCACCGTGGCCGCCGGTGCGGTCTCGGCAGGCTTCTACGCCGTGATGCATGTGATCAGCGAAAACGTCCTCAACGACACCATTCTGGCGCTCGGCTTGATGATCTGTTTCTACTACGGGCTGACAGCGTTCGCGTGCGTCTGGTATTTCCGCGGGAGTGCCTTCAGCAGCGCCCGCCATTTCCTCCTGCGACTGCTTTGCCCTTTGCTGGGCGGAGCCGGGCTGTTCGTGGTGTTCCTGCAGACCGCAGTCGACAGCTGGGCGCCCGAGTTTGGCAGCGGGTCCGAAATCTTCGGCGTGGGACTGGTCTTTGTCCTGGGCATCGGTGTCCTGGCCCTCGGCGGGGTGTTCATGGTCCTGATGTCGCGGCTCCGGCCGGGCTTCTTCCGCGGCGAAACCATCCGGCAGGACACACCGGCGCTGGTGGTCCCGGAATAGGTCCAGAGTAAATAGCCCGTCGGGCCGGGGGGTGACGGGGCGCCCGGGGGTTTTTGGCGGGTGTTTAACCCGGGTGTTATTTTTTGGGTGT
>JBKKDK010000409.1:0-3084 GCA_046708245.1 Arthrobacter sp. | reverse complement strand
CCGCCTCCCTGGCCGAAGCCTGGGAGCAGCTACCCGCCGGGGCACGCCACATCAACTCCCTCCGTGCCCTGCTTTCGCCCGCCCTGCACGCGGGCGCCGGCTTTGACCGCGCGGCCTGGGACACCATCGACTTCGAACAGATCGACGGCACCACGCGCACCGCGTACCTGCCGGTCGTCACGCTCAAGAAGGACTGAAGATGACCGAACTTTCCCACGAAGCGCATGATGCGCCGGCCCACGTCTATTCGGACCCCTTCACCGTCACCCCGCGGGATACCTTCGTCGACGGCGCTGCGCTCTTCCCGGGCGATACCGGTGTACTCCCGATGAAGGTCCGCCAGGCGCTCGTGAAGCTCCTCAAGGGCCCGTACGTCGACGGCGGCCGTGACGAAAAGCTTTGGACCACGCTGCTGGACAACCAGCTGATCCTGCGCAGCCGCCTGTCAGAGCTCTTCCTCACCCTGCAGCTGGACCACGACCGCAAAGTGGCAGTTCTGCGCCCGGTCGACCCCGAGGCGATCGGCGGCAGCCCCCGCTCCAGCATCCTGCGCCAGCAGCGTGCCTTGAGCCGCGTCGAAACCATCGTGCTGCTGCGCCTGCGCCTGCTCCTGGACCGCCACGTCACAGCCCAAACGGACCCCACGATCACGCGCGAAGAAATCGCCGAACTCGTCGCCCACTATCAGCCCGCCGGCCAGCAGGATGCCTTGCGCGATTCCGACGTCGTCAACCGCGCCACCACGAAACTCCTGGCCCGTCAGCTCCTCATCACCACCGGCCTGGACGAGGTCTACACCATCTCCAACGCCCTCCCGCTGGCCCTCCCCTTCGAAAACATCGGCGACATCCCGGCCCAGATAGAGTCCCTGGTAGCCGCCGCCACGGACCAGTCAGGAACAGAGCCGCTACTGGAGCTCGACGCCGACGCGGCCGGGAGCGCAGAGGAGGACGGCGACGGCGACGCCGGCAACGGTGACGATGACAACGACGCAGCAGCGGCTGCGGAGTCAGAGGCGACCACAACCAGCGACGGAGAAGCCAAGTGAGCATCGCAACCATGCTCCCCATGGGCGAGCTGACGAACCCGGGCCAGATGCGCCTCGCCCTCGTCCAGGTGGTCAACTGGGGCACCTTCCACGGCGCCCACACGATGCACGTGGACCGCAACGGCACCCTGCTCACGGGCAATTCCGGCGTCGGCAAGTCCACGCTGTTCGACGCGATGCTGCGGGTCTTCGACGCCCGGCCGCGCTCCAACGAGGCCGCGGCCCAGCGCGCCGGCGGTGCTGTGGAGGACAAGCGCACCACGTTCACGTACATGCGCGGCAAGGTCGGGGACAAGGCCGTCGGCGAAGGCTCGGCGAGTGCCTTCCAGCGGCCCGGTGCCACCTGGTCCGCCGTCGCGCTGACCTTCGACAACGCCGCCGGCACCCGGGTGACGGTTTCGGCGCTGTTCGACCTGCCCAAGAACGGCACGGAGTCCAGCGTCGGCCGGTATTACCTGATCGACAACAGGCCGCTCGACCTCACCGCCATCGAAGGCATCGCGGAGAGGCGGTTCACCAAGTCGGCCCTCGACGCGATCTTCCCGGACGCCCAGGTCTTTGACGTCCACAAGGCCTTTGCGGAACGCTTCCGCCGCCTGCTCGGCATCAACTCGGACCAGGCGCTCCCGCTGCTGCGCGTCATCCAGGCCGGCAAGGGCCTCGGCGGCAGCGTCAACACCTTCTTCCGGGACCAGGTCCTGGACGCCCCGGCAACCTTGTCCGCCGCGGACGACGTCGTCGAGGAATTCAGCAACCTGATGTCCATCCGGCAGCGCCTCGAGGATGTCCGGCAGCAGCGTGACCAGCTGGCCCCCGTCCCCGGCCTCAACAAGGAATACGCCCAGTCCCTGCTGGACGCGAACCGGCTCCGGGACCTTTCGGGCGGGGAGTTTGAGGCGTACAAGCAGCAGCTCGCCGTCACCGTGCACGAGAAAACGCTCGCCCGGTTCAAGGACCTCGCCCAGGCGAAGGCCAAGGAACTCGGCGCCGAACGCGGGGTCCGCGACGGCCTGGCCAAGGGACTGCGCCAGCTCGAGGCGGACTACAACAACCAGGGCGGCAACGCGATCTCCGCGATCGAGCAGTCGCTGGAGAACGCCCGGGTGGGTCTCAAGCTCCGCCAGCAGGTGGAGGAATCGGCCCGCAAGGCGCTCTCCGACGCCGGACTGGAGCTGCAGTGGACCGCGGCCGGCTGGGAGCAGGCCCACGAACACGCCGCCGCACGCTCGGCCGAGCTCCAGGACGATTCAGAAGCCCTCAAGGAGCTGCGCTTCGAGGCTTTCGACGGCCACGCCACCAGGAAGCGGGAACTCGCCGCGGCCCAGCAGGAACTCGTCTCGCTGAAGACGCGCAAGTCGCTGCTGCCGCCGTCGAGCATTGAAAACCGGACCGCGATTGCGGCCGCCACCGGCGTGCCCGAGGAGCAGATGCCCTTCGGCGGCGAGCTGATCGACCTCGCGGAGGGCCAGGAACGCTGGCGTCCGGCCGCCGAGCGGGCGCTCCGGAGCCTCGCCACCACCCTCCTGGTCCCGGGCGAGCATTTCGCCGCCGTCACCCGGTACCTCAACGACCACTCCGTCCGCGGCGCCCTCCGCGCCGTGGACGTGTCCAAGCCGCTCGCCGGCGGCGCGCTGGCGGTCGAGGACGCGGCGGACGGCGACCTGCTTGGCAAGCTGGACATCCTCACCGCCGGGCCCGCCCGGGGGGCCGGCGGGTGGATCCGCGAACGGATCGCCCTCGACTTCGCGTACCCCTGCGTGGAGGACCCGGACCAGCTTGCCCGGCTGGACAAGGGCCTGAGCCTGGGCGGGGTGGTCAAGCGCAACCGCCACACGGTGGAAAAGGATGACCGCTTCACCGGGCGGCAGGACTATGTCCTCGGCTTCGACAACGCCTCCAAGCTCGAACTCGTCGCCGCACAGGTCGAGAACCTCCAGCAGGAACTCGCCAAGGCCGCCGAACTGGCGCAAAGCCGGGAAGAATCGCACCAGGGCATGACCAGGCAGCTCGACGCCCTGCGCCGCGTGGCCGATGAC
>JBKKDK010000408.1:0-2760 GCA_046708245.1 Arthrobacter sp. | reverse complement strand
GCCCAAGCCGCCGCGCCCACGCCGGAAGTCAGTTCCCCGGAAACACAGGCCGCGGGCGTCGTGCCCTCCGCATCCGCCCCGAAGGCACCGTCCGCCGCTGAGCAGACCCAGGCCGCCGCCGTCGTGCCTCCCGCCGCGAAATCCCCGGCGGGCGAGCAGGTCCCGGACGTGCGGGCCCGGGCCGCCGCATCGGCTGAGGACACCCGGGCCGCCGAGGTTCCCGTGGCCGCAAGCCACAGCGCCCCCACCACGGTCAACCCGCAGGTGCGCCAGCAGGAGCCGATCGGCGCCACCGTCGACCCGGCGAACCGGCCCGAACAGCACCAGGCCCAGCCCGTCCACGAGGCCTTCTGGTTCGCCGTCGCCCAGCCCCGCACTGCGGTCGATGAGCATACGGGTGCGCCCGCGTTCGTCATTGAACCCGGCGGCTGGGTCCTCGCCCTCGAAGACCGCGGCCGCGAATTCCTGGTCCAGCACACCGACGGCCGGGTGGGCGTACTGCGCGACCTCAGCAACATCGAGCGCGGTTAGCCGGGCGCCGGTGGCCGAAACGTTCCTGGGACGCAAGCGACGCGCGCGCCGGATCAACCGTGCGCTGGCTGAGCAGTACCCGTATGCCCACGCCGAACTGGATTTCCGCAACCCGTTTGAACTCGTGGTGGCCACGGTCCTCTCGGCCCAGACCACGGACGTACTGGTCAACCAGATCACCCAGTTGCTGTTTGCCCGGTACCCGGACGCGCGGAGCATGGCGGAGGTGGATCCGGCGGAGCTCGAGGCCATCATCAAGCCCACCGGCTTCTTCCGCGCGAAAGCCAGAAACCTCCTGGCCCTCTGCAACCGGCTGGTGGACGAGTACGACGGCGACGTGCCGGGACGCCTCGAGGATCTGGTGACGCTGCCCGGCGTCGGGCGTAAGACGGCGAACGTCGTCCTGGGGAACGCTTTCGGCATCCCCGGCATCACGGTGGACACCCACTTCGGCCGGCTGGCCCGGCGGTTTGGCTGGACCGAGTCGGATGATCCCGTGCGGATCGAGTCCGACGTCGCCGAACTGTTCGAGCCCAGGGACTGGACCATGCTCTCGCACCGCGTGGTCTTCCACGGCCGCAGGGTATGCCATTCCCGGAAACCGGCCTGCGGCGCGTGCGCGGTGGCCAACTGGTGCCCCAGCTACGGGATGGGGGAGACCGACCCGGACAAGGCGAAGAAGCTGCTTAAGTACGAGCTCGCCCCGGGCCAGGAAGAGCTGCTCGCGAAGCTGCTGGCCGAGACGCACCGGGCCGCGGAAATCCGGATGGAATCACAAAGGAAGCCGCGGTGACCGCACGCCAGGACCTCATCGAGCTGGTGGCCGCGGTTGAAGCGGGCACAGCACCGTCACCGGATCCCCGGTGGCGCCAGCTCGTTATCGAACCCGGTGAACGAGTCCGCAGGGCCGCGGTGCTGATGCTCTTCGGGGCCCTCGACGTCGTCCCCGCGTCGTCCGTGAAGCTGCTGGCCCCGGCGGACCTGGATGTCCTCTTGCTGCAGCGCGCCCAGACCCTGGATGACCACCCGGGCCAGGTCGCGTTTCCCGGCGGCGGCATCGACGCCGGGGAATCGGCGGTGGCCGCCGCTTTGCGGGAAGCCGAGGAGGAAACCGGGCTGGACCCGACCGGCGTCGAGGTGCTCGGCGCTATGCCGGAACTGGCGCTGCCCCGGGGTAACTTCCTGGTGACACCGGTCCTGGGCTGGTGGGCCGCCCAATCACCCGTCCGGGTGGTGGACTACGGCGAGTCGTCCCAGGTTTTCCGGGTCCCTGTCCGCGACCTGCTGGACCCGGACAACCGGGTGATGGCGACGGTCAGCCGCGCCGGCCAGACGTTCCAGAGCCCGGCTTTCACCGTCAACGGGGTGGTGGTCTGGGGGTTTACCGGGATGATCCTCAACCAGTTGTTCGAGCAGCTGGGATGGGCGGTCCCGTGGGACCGGACGCGGCTCTACGGGATCGACGTCTGAGCCGGAAAGAGCCCGGGGCTTGGCAGTTATTTTGCCGGGTTCTTAGCCCGGGGCCAGCCGGGTGCTGGTCAGCGGGGCGGCGGGCCGGACCGCTGCGTTGGCGCCCGACGGCTTCCGCCGGGACCGGGATTTGTCCACCACCAGGCCGGTGGCGGCGTTTTCGCGCACGGCGGTGATGCCTGCGGCGGCGCCCTTGATGGTGTTGAACAATGGTGAGACGGCGACAACCGTCCCATCGGGTGCTGTCAGCTTGAAGAAGTATGCCTTCTCTCCCGCTTCGGCGATCTCAAAAATGCCAGCCATTCTGCTGCCTCCCCAAATTAATGCCTCGTTGCATCTGCCGGCTGAAGTGCTGAAAATATGCCAACCTTTTCGAGCGTAGCCGTGCGGGTGGACCCGGCACAACGCTACCGGCGGGTACGTTACGGCCGGTGGCCCGGGCCCTCATTTGGCCTTGTCGTATGAATCCACGACGGCCACGCTGACCGGAAATTCCACCGGGATCGGGCCGAAGAGCAGCTCCTTGGCGGCATTCGCCGCCTCCTCGATGGCCACAATGCAGTCGGCCACGGCGTCCTGCGGGCAGTGGACCATGACTTCGTCGTGCAGGAAGAACACCAGTTCCCCGGCAGGGACGCCGTCCGCGCGCATGGCCCGCAGCCGGCGTCGTAATTCCGCCAACCAGCAGGCCGCCCAGTCCGCAGCGGAGCCCTGGACCACGAAGTTCCGGGTGAACCGCCCCCGGGACCGGGCCAGGGC
>JBKKDK010000407.1:0-2857 GCA_046708245.1 Arthrobacter sp. | reverse complement strand
GGCCCCACCAGAAAGGTGGGGCCCGCCGTCGTTCAGGCTGTGTCCTGAGAGTTTAGTGTGCGTGATCTCCGCGGCTGTACTCGTAGACCCAGCCCACGAGTGCCACAAGGGCCATGCCTGCCGCGATGAAGACGATCCAGAAGCCGATGGCCATGCCGAGGAACCCGGTGGCGCAGGACAGGCCCAGGACGAGCGGCCACCAGCTCCAGGGGCTGAAGTGCCCCTGCTCGCCGGCGCCCTCGTGGATCTCGGCATCGTTGCGGTCCTCGGGACGCATCCCGACGCGCTTGCCGGTGAACCCGAGGTACGCGCCGATCATGCCGGCGAGGCCGCCCACGAGCAGCACCCCGAGGATGCCCACCCATTCCGACCAGTCCGTCAGGAAACCGTAGACTACGGCCACCGGGACGAAGAAGAAGACTCCGAGGCCAAAAATCCTTGATTCGATCTTCACTGGGCGGTGTCCTTCTGGTCGGCGTTACCGAGCGCTGCTGCCGCCGGGGCAGGTGACTCGACGGTGTAAGACTGCGAGAGTTCGGGATGGTGCAGGTCCAGGGCAGGACGCTCCGAGCGGATCCGCGGCAGCGAGGTGAAGTTGTGCCGCGGCGGCGGGCAGGACGTTGCCCACTCCAGGGAGGCGCCGAAGCCCCACGGGTCATCCACCTCGACCCGTTCGTTGCTGCGCCACGTGAAGTAGACGTTCCAGAAGAACGGGATCAGCGAGGCGCCCAGCAGGAAGGAGGCGTAGGTGGAGAACTGGTTCATCCAGGTGAAGTTGTCCTGCGGCATGTAGTCCGCGTAGCGGCGCGGCATGCCTTCAACGCCCAGCCAGTGCTGGATGAGGAACGTGCCGTGGAAACCGAGGAACAGCATCCAGAAGTGGATCTTGCCGAGGCGCTCGTTGAGCATCTTGCCGGTCCACTTGGGCCACCAGAAGTAGAACCCGGCGAACATGGCGAACACGACGGTGCCGAACACCACGTAGTGGAAGTGCGCCACCACGAAGTAGGAGTCCGAGACGTGGAAGTCCAGCGGCGGGGAGGCCAGGATGATGCCGGTCAGGCCGCCGAAGAGGAACGTCGCCAGGAAGCCGATGCTCCACAGCATGGGGGTTTCGAACGTGATGGAACCCCGCCACATGGTGCCGATCCAGTTGAAGAACTTCACGCCGGTCGGAACGGCAATCAGCATCGTCATGAAGGAGAAGAACGGCAGCAGGACCGAGCCGGTGACGTACATGTGGTGGGCCCACACCGTCACGGACAGCGCGGCGATGGAGATCGTCGCGTAGACCAGGCCCTTGTAGCCGAAGATCGGCTTGCGGCTGAAGACCGGGAAGATCTCGGACACGATGCCGAAGAACGGCAGCGCGATGATGTAGACCTCGGGGTGGCCGAAGAACCAGAACAGGTGCTGCCAGAGCACGGCACCGCCGTTTTCCGGATCGAAGATGTGCGCACCAAACCGGCGGTCCGCGCCGAGCGCGAACAGGGCGGCGGCCAGCGGCGGGAACGCCATCAGGACCAGGATGGACGTGACCAGCGCGTTCCAGGTGAAGATCGGCATGCGCCACATGGTCATACCCGGGGCACGCATGCAGATGATGGTGGTGATGAAGTTGACGGCGCCGAGGATGGTGCCGAAGCCGGAGAGCGCCAGGCCGAAGACCCAGAGGTCACCGCCCACGCCGGGGCTGAAGGTCGTATTGGACAGCGGCGCGTACGCGAACCAGCCGAACGACGCGGCACCCTGCGGGGTGATGAAGCCGGACACCGCGATGGTGGAGCCGAACAGGAAGAACCAGAACGCCAGCGCGTTGAGCCGCGGGAAGGCGACGTCGGGAGCGCCGAGCTGGAGCGGCATGATGACGTTGGTGAAGCCGGCAAACAGCGGCGTTGCAAACATCAGCAGCATGACGGTGCCGTGCATGGTGAAGAGCTGGTTGTACTGCTCTTTGGTCTGCAGGATCTGCATGCCCGGCTCGAAGAGCTCGGCGCGGATGAGCAGGGCCATGACGCCGCCGAAGCAGAAGAACACGAACGATGCGATCAGGTACATGTACCCGATGGTCTTGTGGTCCGTGGAGGTAATCCAGTTGACGACAATGCGCCCCTTGGACTTGGGTACTACCGGAGCCTCAAGGGTCCCGGTGGGCTGACTGTAGGTGGTTGCCACGTCGCTTCCCTTACTTGGTCTCGGTCGGGGCCGGGTTGCGGTCGTACTCTTCGCCGAGCAGGCCGGAGTTGCCGTCCTGGCGCAGCTGGTCCAGATGCGACTGGAACTCCGATTCGGAGACAACCTTCACGCGGAACAGCATTTCGGAGTGGTATTCGCCACAGAGTTCGGCGCACTTGCCGTCGTAGGTCCCCTCCTTGGTGGGGGTGAACCTGATGTAGTTGGTCTTGCCGGGGATCATGTCCCGCTTCTGCAGGAAGGCAGGAACCCAGAAGGAGTGGATGACGTCGCGCGAGTTCAGCTCGAGGTCAACCGACTTGTTTACCGGGAGGTACAGCGTGGGCAGCTTTTCCTTGTCCACGGCTTCGCCGGTGAGGTGCGCCTGGACGCCCGCCTCGTGGACGTCGCCGGTCACGACGTCGCCCTTCTTGTAGTTGAAGTCCCAGGCCCACTGCTTGCCGCGGACGTCCACTACGACGTCGGCCGGCTGGTCGCGGTTGTCGATCGCCTGCTGGTCGCGGTCGGTGAAGTAGAAGAACACCAGCACCATGAACAGCGGAATGGTCAGGTAGAACACTTCAAGCGGCAGGTTGAAGCTGTTCTGGCGGGGGAAACCTACGGTGCCCTTGCGCCGCCGGTAAGCGACGATGCACCAGATCATCAAACCCCAGGTAATGACGCC
>JBKKDK010000406.1:0-4884 GCA_046708245.1 Arthrobacter sp. | reverse complement strand
ATGTATTGCGCCCACTGCACTGGACACTTCAACAGAAACTGCTACTCGAACAGAACCGGTTGTGTGGTTGGCGGGATCACGGAGACAGGCGAGGATGTACTGGTCGTCGCCCGGCCCGGGTACCCCTGGGATGCCCGGGTCGACGTCGAGATCGGCGAACGGACACGGTTCGAGCGCGAGATCAGCGGAGTGGTCCACATCTTCAACCCCGGCCCGACATGGACGGCGGACCGGCTGGACTTCTACCTGGCGGAATCCGTGGACGTCTACGTCCGGGAGGCACAGCGCAACCGCGTGTCGCTCATCCACGCTGCCTCAAATTACGTCACGGCCCTTCCGGCCCTTATGGCGGCGCGCCGGCTCGGCATACCGTTTGTCTACGAAGTGCGCGGAATCTGGGAAATCACCCAGCTCTCGGTTAACCCTGCCTGGCAGGAGACTGACCGGTACAAGCTGGCTGTTCGCCTGGAAACGCTGGTCGCCCGGGAGGCGGACTCCGTCCTGGCCATCACCAGCCAGGTCGCGGATGAACTGGTGCGGCGCGGAGTCGATCCCGCCGTGATCAGTCTGATGCCCAACTCGGTCGACACGGACGCCTTCACGCCTATGCCGCCTTCCGAACCGCTGCGCAAAAAGCTGGGACTGGATGAGGGGACTGTCGTCGTCGGCTATGCCGGAAGCCTCGTCGCCTACGAAGGCATAGACGACCTGCTGATGGCGACAAAACTGGTCCTGGACGAAGGCATGGACATCAAGCTCGTGGTCGTCGGCGACGGCGCGCAGCTGCCCGCGCTCAAGCAGCACGCAGCCGAGCTCGGAATCCGTGACAATGTCACCTTTACCGGCCGTGTGCCGGCCGGTGACGTGCCGGAATATGTGAGCCTTTTCGACATCATGCCGTGCCCGCGGCAGCGCCTCCCGGTGACCGAGATGGTCCCGCCGCTTAAACCCCTGGAGGCCATGGCCAGCGCGAAGGCCCTGATCCTCACGGACCTGGCGCCCTTGCGGGATCTGGCAGGGCCGGACCAGGAACGGGCCATGATTTGTGAAGCGGAGAATCCGGCTTCACTTGCCGGCGCCATAGCCGTTTTGGTCCGGGACCCCGAACTTCGCGAAGCGATGGGGCGACGGGCCCGTTTGTGGACCATCAACGAACGCACCTGGAAGGCCACAGGCAAGAAGGCCATCCAGGCGCATGGACGTGCCCGCACGGCAGCAGTTTCGGCGTCGGGACACCGGCTGAAAGAGCTGACCGTAGGAATAATCTCCGATGAATTCACCCTCGAAGGTTTGCGGGGCGAGGCATCGCTGGTCGAGCTGCGACCGGAATCCTGGCAGGAGCAGATTGCCGCCCAGCCGCTGGACGCACTCTTCGTCGAATCAGCCTGGGAGGGCATCGACGGCCTGTGGCACCAGAAGGTCGGGTACTACGACGAGGAGCGCTTCTCGACGCTCAGTGCGATCCTGGCCCACTGCAAGGCCCACGGCGTGCCCACGATCTTCTGGAACAAGGAAGATCCGGTGCACTTCAACCGGTTCCGGAAAACGTCCAGCTACTTTGGCCATGTTTTCACCACTGATGCGGACTGCATTCGCCGTTACAAGGAGGCTGCAGGCGCCGGGCAGAAAACGGTCGCCTCACTTCCGTTCTACGCGCAGCCGCGCCTGCACAACATCATTCCGACCACCCGGCCCTACGACCACACAGTGGCCTACGCAGGCTCCTACTACGGCGACCGCTACAAGAGCCGGTCTGATGAACTCACGGCCCTGCTGGAAGTGGCCAAGAAGCAAGGGCTGTCCATTTATGACCGGCAGCATCTGTCTCCGGAGAGCCCGTACCGCTTCCCCGAGCACCTCAGCCGGTTTGTCAAGGGGGGACTCAGCTACACCGAGATGGTAGAGGCCTACAAGGCCCACCCCGTGCACATCAACGTCAATTCAGTGGAAAGCTCGCCCACCATGTTTTCGCGGCGGGTCATGGAAGTCGCCGCATCGGGATCGGCCGTCATCAGCGGCCAGGGTGCGGGCGTTGACCACGTCATGAACGGGCTGGTACCCGTCGTGGCCGAATCTGCAGAAGCAGATCTTCTCGTCCAGGAATGGATGAGCCACGAGCCGGCCCGCATACGTGACGCCTGGTTGGCTTACCGGCATGTGCACCGGGGACACACCGCCGCCCACCGGCTCGCCTACGTCTTGCGCACCGCAGGCTTGGTAGTGCAGGCACCGGAAACCCCCTCCTACGCCGTGTACGTTCCCGAACTGACGCCGGACATCCTCACGATGCTTAACGCCCAGACTGTGCTTCCCGTCGCCGTCTACTGCACAACGGGCGAAAGCTCCGTCTCAGCCGGCGCGGGAAACCTGGCTGTGGCAGTGGTCAGCGGCTTTGACGACGCGGCACGCCGGGCAGCAGCTGCGGGTGCCTCCTTCATCGGGAGCCCCGGCGACGGGTTCAGCGACCGGACAATGTTCGAGGACATGCTCACCGCCGACAGCTTCGGCGCCTGGAGCACCATTTCCATCTCAGGTGAAGACCTTGAGAGTGCGGGACTGGGGCTTGCGCAATATGGCACCGCGCACGCCGGCAGCCCCCGGCTGCAGGCACTTGGCCTGGCATCGGCGGGCGGGGATCTTCGCCTTCGGCGGGAACTGACCGCAACGGCCGTGCAGCCCCCTGCGCGCCGGGTCGAACCACAGAACGTCCTCATCGCCGGACACGACCTCAAGTTTGCGTCAGGAATTATTTCCAAGCTGGAGACGCTGGGTCATACCGTCACGATCGACAAGTGGCTCGACCACAACAAGCACGACGAACTGCAAAGCCAGCAGCTGCTTTCCGCTGCAGATGTCATCTTCTGCGAGTGGACGCTCGGCAACGCGGTCTGGTATTCGAAAAACAAGGGCGCCCACCAGCGCCTTGTGACACGGCTGCACCTCCAGGAGATCTCCCGGCCCTACGTCCGGGAAGTGTCCTATCCCGACGTCGACGAAGTGATTTTCGTCGGCAAACATATTCTGGACATCGCGGTTCGCGACCACGGAGTGCCCGCCGGCCAAAGCCGGGTCATTCCCAATGCGGTGGATACCGCAGCACTCCGTCGCGACAAGGTGGACGGGGCCAGGTTTAATCTTGGGTTTGTCGGCATCGTTCCCGCACGCAAGCGCCTGGACAAGGCCTTGGAGCTCCTGAAGCAGCTCCGGCTGCAGGACAGCCGCTACCGCCTGTTCATCAAGGGCAAACGGCCTGAGGACTTCGCCTGGATGGCCAACCGGCCCGAGGAGATGGCTTACTACGAGGAACAGTACGCAAGGATCGAATCTGATCCGCTACTGGCAGGAGCCGTGACCTTTGATGAGCAGGGTGACGACATGGCTGATTGGTACCGGAAAATCGGGGTTGTCCTGTCCGTCAGCGACTTTGAGTCCTTCCACCTGACCCTGCCCGACGGCGCCGCGTCAGGCGCATTGCCGGTCAGCCTCGCGTGGGCCGGCGCGGACCAGATATATCCGACCACGTGGCTGCACAGCGACGTCGCCGACATGGCAGATCGAATCCTTAAGGCCAATTCAGACTCGACGACCTGGGAAGCAGCGACTCTCGCCGCCCAGGAGTTCGTCGCCGGCCAGATGGATTCTGCCGACGTCCTGACCGAAATCTGCGCCGTCATTACCGGCAGCGGCAAAGCGGCGTGACATAGCACCGTCTCTGGGGTTCCGGGAACCCGGACCCCGGAGGCGGTGTAGGCTCGTTGGGTTGGATTTGCGTTGGAAGGAGCAGCACTTGGCAAAAAGGCTGCGGTGGCTCGATGAGTCGAAATATTCAATAACCCCGTATGCGGACGAAGCGGCGTTCATGGACGCGGACGAACTTCCGGCGGGGTGCCTCACTTTCGAAGTGAACGGCGTTCCCGTCGATATTCTCAACAGCCCGGCCCCGGGCGCTGCCTCCACCATTTTCGTCTTCCACCCCGCGGTCACCGACGCCATCGAGACGCTGCCGTTCTTCAGCGGCCAGACGGTAACCAAAGGCGCCCCGGCGAACCGGGTCTGGATCCAGGATCCCACCCTGTATCTTGATGACCGGCTGAACCTGTCCTGGTTCGCGGGCAACCGCAAGATGGACGTTCAGGGCGTGCTTACCGCCGTCATCGCCAAGCTGCTCGCCGTCCACGGCAGCCAGCACGCCATTTTCTTCGGAGCATCCGGCGGGGGTTTCGCGGCAATGTACTACTCACGCCAATTTCCCGGCTCCCTGGCCGTCGCAATTAACCCCCAGACAAACATCCGCCTCTACGGCAAAACCCCCGTGAAGCAGTACCTGGAGTACGGCCTGGGCGCAAAGCCCGGCTCCGAACCGAATGCCCTGGCCGAATTTCCGATTGCCTCAAACCTCATCCGGGAGTACAGGCGGGGGTTTCCGAACACCGTTGCGTACGTGCAGAATGCCGGCGACACGTCCCACGTCGGGCGGCACCTCAGGGCCTTTGTTCGCCGGTTTGCAGGCGACGCGCGGGTGATGCTGTATCTGGGCGACTGGGGCAAGGGCCATATCCCGCCGGACAAGGACTTCCTTCAGGCCCTGATTGTGGCAACGGTGTTTTGTTTCGGGGATTGGACGAAGCTGGAATCGCTGGGCTTCCATCGATCCCCTGATCTTGAGTACGTCGACAACCGGCTTCGGCAGCTCAAGGAGCGCCCGGCTCCAGAACCGCCAGCCGCCGCAGGGACGTCTGCATCAGTGCCTTCCTGGCGAACGCGGGCGGCGTCTTTCCTGGCCCGGCTGCGACGCGGTATCCGGCAGAAGCTGAAATAGAGTAATGCCTGCAACGCCCGAGGGCCCCGTATGTACCAGACCCGGGCCGAGGGGTATACAAAAAA
>JBKKDK010000405.1:0-6311 GCA_046708245.1 Arthrobacter sp. | reverse complement strand
CCTCCGGGTGGCCGCCCGCCGTCGTCCCGGCCGCATGTGGCGGCACGGCCGGCGTTTGTGTCGTCCGGCCCGGGGCCGTCCGGTGCCGGGTCAGTAAACTTCCAGCATGAGTGAGACTGCCGCGAATTCCGTGACCCTGCGCTTCCTGGCGGCCCCCACCGACGTCGGCCACAGCGGCTCCGTCGACGCCGGAACGGTGCTGGAATGGGTGGACAAGGCGGCCTACGCCGCCGCCGTCGGCTGGGCAAAGTCATATTGCGTCACGGCCTACGTGGGGAACATCCACTTCGCGGACCCGGTCAACAGCGGCGACATGGTGGAGGTCCAAGCCACCATCGTCTACACGGGCCGCTCTTCCATGCACATCCGCACTGTCGTGTCCTCGGGCGATCCGAAAGGCGGCCCCGCCACCATGCGCAGCCAGTGCATGGTGATCTTCGTGGCCGTCGGCGCGGACGGGAAACCGATTCCGGTGCCGCAGTTTGAACCGGTGACGCCGGATGAGATCGAACAGCGCGACCACGCACTCGCCCGGATCAAGGTCCGCGAGGACATCGTCCAGGCCATGGGCGGCCAGGAGTACACCGACGCCGGCACAGCCGAACGCGTCGTCCTGCGGTTCATGGCCGCCCCCACCGACGTGAACTGGGGCGGCAAGGTCCACGGCGGGATTGTGATGAAGTGGATCGATGAGGCTGCCTACGTCTGCGCATCGCGCTACTGCGGGCGGGACACCGTGGCCGTGTTCTCCGGGGGTGTCCGGTTCTACCGCCCACTGCTGATCGGGCACGTGGTGGAAGTGGAGGCCCGGCTGGTCTACACCGGGACCAAAGGCATGCACATCGCCGTCCATGTCCGCTCGGGGGATCCCAAGGGGCGCGAACTGAACCTCACGACCTACTGCCTGACGGTCATGGTGGCCCGCGACGAGACCGGCACGTCCGTCCCGATCCCGCATTGGGCGCCGGTGTCCGGGGAGGACAAGAGGCTGCACGCCCACGCCCGCGAACTGCTGGAGATCCGGGGGCGCGCGCCCGGGAACCGGCTGCCCAACCATCTGCTCCGGGCGGCCGGGGCGGACCAGGCAGGAGCAGGCCCGGCTGGGGCCGGCCCGTCCGGGGCGGCCTTCTAGAAGCCTCCACCGCCCGCCGCGTCAGCCGCCATGTTGGCAAAGCGCGAGTAGTGGCCCTGGAAGGCCACCACAATGTCCTTGGTGGGGCCGTTGCGGTGCTTGGCGATGAGGATGTCCGCCTCGCCGGCGCGCGGGGACTCCTTGTCATAGACGTCTTCGCGGTGCAGCAGGATGACCATGTCAGCGTCCTGCTCGATCGAGCCGGATTCGCGGAGGTCCGAGACCATCGGCCGCTTGTCCTGGCGCTGCTCGGACCCTCGGTTCAGCTGCGAGAGTGCGATCACCGGGACCTGAAGTTCCTTGGCGAGCAGCTTCAGCGCACGGGAGAACTCGGAGACTTCCTGCTGGCGCGATTCCACTTTCTTGCCCGAGCTCATGAGCTGCAGGTAGTCCAGGATCACGAGTTTGAGGTCGTGCTGCTGCTTGAGGCGGCGGCATTTGGCGCGGATTTCCATCAGCGACATGTTGGGGCTGTCGTCGATGAACAGCGGGGCATCGTTCATCCGGCCCATGGTGGTGGCGATCTTGGACCACTGCTCGTCCTTGATCGTTCCCTTGCGGAGGTCCTGGAGGCCGATTGTCGCCTCGGCGGACAGCAGGCGCATGGCGATTTCGTTCCGGCCCATTTCCAGGGAGAACATAACGGTGGCGAGGTTGTTCTTGATGGCGGCCGAGCGGGCGAAGTCCAGGGCAAAGGTGGACTTACCGACGGCCGGGCGGGCGGCGATGACAATCATCTGGCCCGGGTGCAGGCCGTGCGTCAGTTCGTCGAGCTCGTAGAAGCCGGTGGGCACACCCGTCATGCCCTCGCCGCGGTGGCCCGAGGCCTCGATCTCATCCACCGTGGATTCCATGACGTCCTTGAGGACCACATAATCCTCGGCGGTACGGCGCTCGGCGACGGCGTAGACCTCGGCCTGGGCCTGGTTGACCAGGTCCTCGACCTCGCCGTCCTGGCCATACCCGAGCTGGACGATCTTCGTGCCGGCGTTGACCAGCCGGCGCAGCACCGCGCGCTCGGCAACGATCTCGGCGTAGTACCCGGCGTTGGCGGCAGTCGGGACCGTCTGGATCAGCTCATGGAGGTAGGCCGGGCCGCCTATCCGGTTGATTTCGCCACGTTTGGTCAGTTCGTCCGAGACGGTGACGGCGTCAGCGGGTTCGCCGCGGCCGTAGAGGTCGATGATGGCCTCGTAGACCGTCTCGTGCGCGGGGCGGTAGAAGTCCTGGCCACGCAGGATCTCGACGACGTCGGCAATGGCGTCCTTGGACAGCATCATGCCGCCCAGCACCGACTGCTCCGCCGGAATGTCCTGCGGCGGCTTGCGGCTGCCTTCGGATCCGCGAGTGCCCTCGACTGAGTCCAGATGCGTAACTGACAAAACTGCCGTCCTCCATTGTGTGCCGCGGCGGATATTCCTCACCGGCGGCGCGTGAGCCATGGGCTTGGTGCCCATGACGTAAAACCCGCCCTGTACCTACCGGCTTAGTCCTATCAGCCGGCTCCGACAGTCTTGCCTGCCGTCCGGAATGCCGTTTTCCACAGCACCGGACATGCGCAGGGGCCCGGCCCGGAAAATGCGCTTGGGCATCCTTGGGTGAACAGCGGATTCCGCATCCAAGGCTCGATATCCAGCAACGTTATCGCCCCATCGGACCGTCACCAACCCGGCCATCCGCAGCCCCTGTGGATAAGCTGTGCACTACCGGCCCCTGCTTGTGCACAGCCTGTGGGAACAGCTGTGGATAGAAAAATTGTTCTCCCGGCAATACGGTCCTGACCTGCGGAAACAATGGGTTTACCTTGTGGACACAAAACTATTTTCGGCAAGATTCATCCACAGCTTGCACCTTGTGGCTGGGGATACATCACAAAAGGGGCTGGCACATTCCGGCCTAAATATTCACATTTCGTGATGGGCCTCACGGACCCGCGGGAAATTGACGGCTTCCGCGCCGGGCTGTATGCGTGGCGCAGAATATGCTGTGGATAAGTGCAATCTGGCATAAGCTCTAAGCATGGGAGAAGTGTTGCTGGTTATACTGCCTGCCCTTATCCTGGCGGCAGTCCTCTGGGCGTTCGTCACGGCCCTCAAGCCACGTGATTTTGGCATGTCGGACGCGGAGCGCTATCAGCACGAGTTGGCTATCCGCTCCCAGGCGCACTACGCGGCGCAGGTGCAGGCCGCCACGGCCGCAAGGGCACGGGTTGACGCCCTCACCCGTCCCAGCCAGAACGAACAGCAGCAGTCGCAGCAGGAGGACCACGCCCGGGCGGCCCTGCGCCGCCAGAGCGGTGCGGCACGGGCCGCGGCCCAGCCCGGCTACCAGGGCCCGGTATTGCCGGGCGGGCAGCTGAACCCCCAGCTCGCCCTCCAGTTGCAGTCGCTGGCCCGGAACGGCAAGAAACTCCAGGCCATCAAGCTGCTCCGTCAGGCAACCCATTCAGATCTTTTGACCGCAAAGAATTATGTAGATCGGCTGTAGTCCATGGAATCCCTGATCATCCCCATCCTGATCCTGGCACTCGTCGCAGCCGGCGTGCTGCTGGTGGCCCGGGCGCTGGGCCGCCGCGAGGCCAAAACCCGGCCCGGCTCCGCGCCGCCGCCCAGCCGGGATCCCGTTGAGCTGGCCCGCACCGCTTCGGCCAAGCTCAGCCAGGAGCAACACCGGCGCCTGTATGCGCTGATCGCGCAGGGCCAGGCGATGGCAGCCATCAAGCTGTACTTCGAGAGCACCGGTGAGGGCCTGAGGGCTTCACGCGACGCCGTCGGGGCCCTTGCGGCGCACCCCCAGCCGTTCCGGCCGGCAGGTCCCGAGCAAGCCCCCGTGGATGAGGACGACGACACCCCACAGCGTTTCCCGTACCGCTACCGTGCGATCGCCAGCAAGGGCGACGTCACACGGGAGGTCAGCAGCAACATGCTCAACGATGAGATCTACGGCAGGATCCGCACCCTCGCCAGAAGCGGCGACACAGAGGCGGCGGCAACCGCACTGACGCGCCACTCGGACATCTCCATGAAGCAGGCCCGCGAGTTCATCGCCCTCTTGGACGACTGATTTCCGGCGCACCGGCGCCGTGGACGGCTGCGAGCTAGAAGTCGAACAGCTCGCCGAGCCAGCCTTCCTTCTTTTTGGGGCGGCGGCGGTCGTCGTACCTCGGCTGCTCATAGCGCGGCCTGTCCCGGCGGTCGTCGTAGCGCTCATCCGGGCGGCGGTCATCCGGGCGGCGGGCATCGCGGCGCGGATCCAGATCATAGAGCGGCGGCGGAATACGCCCGGGCGGAGCAGGCGGCGGGACGGCCAGAGTCGCCGGGCCCAGCGAGCCGGCCGCACGATCGATGATTTTGTCGAGCTCGCCGCGGTCCAGCCACACTCCGCGGCACTGCGGGCAGTAGTCGATCTCCACGCCGCTTCGTTCGGTCATGATCAGGTCAATGGAATCCACAGGACATTTCATGCCCGGACAACGAGCGGGCCGCCGTAATCGTTCGACGGCGCCGCGGACTCCCCGGGCTAGTGTCCGCCCGAGATGCCGGCGAGCAGCTGCTCGAAGGGCAGCGACTCCAACGCGGCCTGCTTCTGCGGCGGCCGCCCGCCCTGCAGCAGTCCGGCGAACTCGCCCGCCGCCCGGTCGATGCGCGCCGAGAGAGGCGAACCGCCGTCGTCGCTGTGACCCCAGTCCTGTGGGCCTGCGAACACGGCAGTGGGCGCAATCCGGGTGCGCAGGTAGGTGAACAGCGGCCGCATCGCGAAGTCCAGGACCATCTGGTGGCGGTCCGTGCCGGCGGTGGCGCCCAGCAAGACGGCCTTGCCCTCCAGCGACTTCGGATCGAGGACATCGATGAATGACTTGAACAGCCCGCTGTAGGACGCGCTGAAGACGGGACTGACCGCAATAATCCCGTCGGATGCCTCGACTCCGGCGATCACGTCGGCCAGGCGCGGGGCCGCGTAGCCGGTCACGAAGTTGTTGGCGACATCCACCGCGAGGTCCCGGAGTTCCAGAATCTCGACGGTAACGGCGTAGCCCGCCGCCGCGAGCTGGCGTTCGGCCGCGGCTGCCAGCTGGTCCGCGAGCAGACGGCTCGACGAGGGGACGCCAAGTCCGGCGGAGAGGACGGTGATGCGGCGGGTTTCCACAGGTGCTCCTTGAAAGGGTTGGGCCGGTCGGGCCATACTACATGCGTTTGCATCTACCTGTAGAAGCGGGCGGCTGCACCGTTTATTCCCGCCCCCCGTTGCTGTATCACTTTTGGGCCCTAAACGGGCAGAACGGCAACCAGACCTGATAGCGCAAGCGTGGGAGGCGGGCGACCAGGGCAACGACGGCCGCCGCGGCTGACACGGCGCCGGCACTCTGACAGACTGCCCCTATGGTGGAAAACAAGACCCAGGCAACCGACGCGTCCGTGCAGGACTTCCTGGCCGCTGTCGAGCACCCGGTCCGCCGCGCCGACGGGTACCGCCTGCTGGACTTGATGTCCGGCGTCACCGGCGAGCCGGCGCAGATGTGGGGTCCGACCATCGTTGGATTCGGCCGGTACCACTACAAATACGACAGCGGTCGCGAGGGGGACGCCGCGGCAGTCGGGTTCTCGCCCCGGAAGGCAAGTCTCTCGCTGTACGGGCTGACGTACGGCCCGGAGGCGGTCGAACTGCTGGGCAGGCTGGGCAAGCACAAGACCGGCGCGGGCTGCCTGTACGTCAACAAACTCGATGACGTCGACGAAGGTGTCCTTGCCGAACTGGTCCGGCTCGGGTACCGGCACGTGACCTCGGTCCTGCATCACGGCTGACCGGCTTAAGACGGAAGACCCCCGCGTCCGGTTCCGAAAAGGAATCCGAAGGCGGGGGCCTTCCAGCAGTTCAGGACTGCGCAGCCGGTGAAGGCTACTTGCCTGCGACTACGTCGAGTTCGATCACAGCGGCAACGTCAGCGTGAAGGCGGACGTTGGCCTGGTAGGAACCGACCGACTTGATGTGTGCCGGCAGTTCAACCTTGCGCTTGTCGATGCGGCCAAGGCCAGCGGCCTCAACAGCGTCGGCGACGTCGCCCTGCTTGACGGTGCCGAACAGGCGTCCGGTCTCGCCAGCCTTGACGACGAGCTTGACCGGCTTGGCGGAGAGTGCAGCGGCCTGCTTCTGAGCGTCTTCCAGGGAAGCGTGCTCGCGG
>JBKKDK010000404.1:0-3420 GCA_046708245.1 Arthrobacter sp. | reverse complement strand
CAGAAGTCAATTGGATACCCTCAGGTTCGCACCGGCAGTGGGGTGCGGCAGCCCTGGAGGGCCGGCGAGATTGTTCTGAAACCCGTTGATCTACACGCCACAACCAGGTGCCGTCCAATGGCATTGCGGGACAGCCGGGATCAGTGGATCCGTAGCTCCCTGCTCATCATTGGCGGTCTTGGGAACAAAGTCGCCGGACCGGGACCCGGATGTGGATCGGGTTCCAGCCACGATCATTGTCTCACAGGAGCCGTCAATTCAGGCGTAAGCGGGGCTCCGGGCGCCACGCGGGGTTGGCCTGGCCGGGCCGGGCCGGGCAATTCCCGGGCTTCCCCCAGCCACCGGCGATACAATCGGGCCAGAAGCCCACGACGCGAAGGAACAACATTCCATGCCCAGCATCTCCAGTGCCACCGGCGGCGCGACCTCTCAGCAGCACGGCTCCGGCCCGGCTGTTGCGCAGCGGCCGCTGCCGCCGATGACCCGCGACCGGCCGTTCGCCTGGCTCCTCCTGATCACCGGCGCCGTCGGCTGGCTCGCCTCCGGAATCCTGGTGCTGGAGAAGCTCGAGGTCCTCAAGGATCCCGGCCACGTCACCGTCTGCGACGTGAATCCGTGGATCTCCTGCGGCCAGGTCATGCAGACGCCGCAAAGCTCGGTGTTCGGCTTCCCCAACATGTTCATCGGCATCGTGGCGTTTGCCGTCATCATCACCACCGCCATGGGGATGCTGGCCGGCGCCAAATTTGCCCGCTGGTACTGGCTCGGGCTGCAGGCCGGCGTGACCCTGGGCTTCATCTTCGTGGTGTGGCTCTGGTCCCAGGCCCTGTACTCGATCCACATCCTGTGCCCGTTCTGCATGATCGTCTGGGCCGCGATGATCCCGCTGTTCGTCTGGGTCACCGTCCGCAACGTGTCCCATGGTGTGATCCCGCTGCCTGCCGGCCCGGCCCGGGTCCTCGGCGACTCCGGCTGGATCGTCACGGCGCTGCTCTACGTCGCCGTGATCGCGTCGATCTTCTTCGCCTTCATCCAGGTGTTCGTCGGAACCTCCGGGTACTGACGCGCCAACCCCGCCGAGGCAACAGATAAGGCCAATGTTCGCGACGAACATTGGCCTTATCTGTTACTTCGGTGCTGCGGGGTCAGTCCTGGAACCAGATCTTGATCTCGCGCTCCGCGGACTCCACGGAGTCGGAGCCGTGGACCAGGTTCTGCTGGACCTTCAGGCCCCAGTCGCGGCCAAGGTCGCCGCGGATGGTGCCGGGCGCCGCCGTCGTCGGGTCCGTGGTGCCGGCGAGCGAGCGGAAGCCTTCGATGACGCGGTGGCCCTCGAAGATCGCGGCGACGACGGGTCCGCTGAGCATGAATTCGACCAGCGGCTCGTAGAACGGCTTGCCCACGTGCTCCTCGTAGTGCTGTTCGAGCAGTTCACGGCTCGCGTCGAACTTCTTGAGCTCGGCCAGGGTGTAGCCCTTGGCTTCGATCCGGGCAATGATGCTGCCGCTCAGCTGGCGGGCGACGCCGTCGGGCTTGATCAGGACGAGGGTGCGCTCAATGCTCACAACTGCTCCAATGTGTTGGGGTGGGGTTCGGAAACAAGTCTAGTTGCTTTCGCCTTCAGGGTGCGCTTTGTCCCAGGCCGCCTGCTCGCGCTCCCGCTGGGCGGCCTCACGGTCGATCCGGATGCCGGTCCGGATGCCGTACCACCAGGCAACCGCGAAGAGGAGGCCCACCACGTACATCGTGGGCTCCACGATTCCGGCCAGGATCAGCACCAGTTGCAGGATCCAGCCCAGCCCCACTCCCCAGGGCTTGGACAGGACCGCGCAGGTAAAGACGAACACGAGGCAGAGCCCGATCCCCACCGCGAAGATCAGGGCCGGCGGGAAATCGTTGCGCCGCAGGCCAAAGACCGCCAGCGTGCCGAAGAGCACCACGAAGGCTTCCAGCAGCAGGACCGTGGAGGCGAACATGACCTTGGTGGAACGGCGTTTCTTGGGCATGCCCGGACGCCATTCGCGCTGGGCTTTGGTGAGTCGTGCCATCGTTTACGCGTCCGCCTTTCCGAGCAGGATCCGGGCGTCCGCCACGAGCGTGATGGAGCCGGTGACCAGCACGCCGCCGGCGAGGTCGTCGTCGGCTTCGGCGCGTTCCACCGCCCATTCCAGCGCGTCGTCGAGCTTGTCGGAGATGTGGATGTGGTCCTCGCCGAAGCCCAGGTCCAGCGCAATTTCCGCGAGGTCCCCGGCCGGGACGGCCCGCGGGAAGTTGGACTGGGTGAAGCAGTAGTCGGTGGCGAGCTCGCCCAGGGATTCCTTGAGCTGCCGGAGGATTTCCTCGGCGTCCTTGTCCGCCAGGATGCCGACCACCACCACGAGCTTCGTGAAGCTGAACGCCTCGTGGATGGCCTCGGCCGAGACCCGGATCCCTGCCGGGTTGTGGGCCGCGTCCACGATGATGGTCGGTGCGGTGCGGACCACCTCGAGCCGTCCGGGGGACGTGACCGTGGCGAACGCTTCCTGCAGGATCTCGGCGTCGAGGGGCTTTTCACCGCCGAAGAAGGCCTCGAGGGCGGCAATCGCGACGGCGGCGTTTTCCGCCTGGTGCGCGCCGTGCAGGGGAACCAGCAGTTCCTCGTAGCGTCCGGCGATGCCCTGGATGTTCACCACCTGGCCGCCGACGGCGACGGTCCGGGACTCGACGCCGAATTCGACGCCTTCAAACCTGAACGGGACGTTGACTTCCTTCGCCTTCTCCAGCAGGACCTGGGCCGCGTCCACCGGCTGCGCTGCGCTGACCAGGAAGCCGCCGGGCTTGATGATGCCGGCCTTCTCGTAGGCGATGTCCTCGGTGGTGTCGCCAAGCAGCTCCGTGTGGTCCAGCGAGATCGGCGTGACCACAAAGACCTGGCCGTCGCCGACGTTGGTGGCGTCGGTGATGCCGCCCAGGCCCACCTCGATCACGGCCACGTTGACGGGCTGGTCGGCGAAGACCGCGAAGCCGAGGATGGTCAGGCACTCGAAGTACGTCAGCCGGGGCTGGCCCTCGGCCTCAAGCTCGCTGTCCACAATGGCCAGGTAGGGGCGGATTTCGTCCCAGATCCGGACGAAGGTCTCGTCCGGGACCGGGGCGCCGTCGATGCTGATCCGTTCGGTGACCTTGGACAGGTGCGGGCTGGTGTACCGTCCGGTGCTCAGGCCGTGGGCGCGCAGCCCGGCCTCGATCATCCGGGCCGTGGAGGTCTTGCCGTTGGTGCCGGTGATGTGGATGATTGGGAACGCTTTGTTCGGTTCGCCCAGGATGTCCATCGCCCGGTACAGCGGAGCCAGCCGGGGCTCCATCTTGTTTTCCGGGGCGCGGCCCAGCAGTTCGGCGTAGACGCTTTCTACGGAGAATTCGTCGGTCATGTCCTAGGCC
>JBKKDK010000403.1:0-6379 GCA_046708245.1 Arthrobacter sp. | reverse complement strand
GGACGGCACCAGGAGGCCCAGCAGGGCGGTGTACAGCGCAATGACGACGGCGAACGCGCCGTTGCCGCCGATGTCCGAGAAGAACTCGGCCAGGTGCGCGGAGATGGTCATCCCGCCGTGGCCGGTGCCCTTGGTCAGGATGGCCGCCATCGCGGCGTAGAGCGGGAACTGGACCAGGATGCCGGCGGTGGCCGGGACGGCCTTGGTGACCGCCTGCAGGAAGTTCCGCGGCGTGCCATGCAGGACCAGGCCGAGGATCAGGAAGACCAGCAGGTAGCCGTTGAGGCTGCTCACCACCGTCAGGAACGGCTTGGTCAGGAACTGCGACACAAGCCACCCGAGCGTCAGGATGCCGGCGAGGATCGGCAGGATCATGCTGTACTCAAGCCATTCGCCCGGGCGGGAGCGCGGCGCCGGTTCGCTCGGTTCGTCGTCGAGGTCGACGCCGAGATCCTCGGCCGTGCGGATCGCGCCGCCCTGGGGCGCCGAGAAGTGGGCGATCACGGTGGTCAGCGCCATCAGGATGACCAGGGTCAGCAGCGACTGCCAGGTGAAGATGGTGGTGCCGAAATCCAGGATGCCGGTGATCTTCAGCAGTGCCGGCGGCAGCGAGGCGGCGGTGGCCTGCAACTGCGCGGCGGAGGAGGACAGCCCGAGCGCCCAGACGGCGCCGAGGCCCATAAACGCGGCAGCTCCCAGCGCGCGGTAATCCACGCTGAGGTCCTTGCGGCGGGCGATGGCACGCGCCAGCAGGCCGCCGAAGATCAGGCTGAGGCCCCAGTTGAGGAAGGAGACGGACATCGACATCAGCGCCACGAAGCTCACGGCCGTGCGGGCCGTGGACGGCATCAGCGCGAGCCGGTTGATGAGCTTCGCCACGGGCGGGGAGGTCGCCACAACGTAGCCGGTCAACACCACCATGGCCATCTGCAGCGTGAAGGCCGTCAGGTCCCAGAAGCCGTTGCCGAAGGAGTCGGCGATCGACTGGGGGGACGCGCCGATGGCCAGGGCGGCCACGGCGATGATGACAACGCCGGCGAGGGCGAAGATGTAGGCGTCCGGGAACCATTTTTCGGTCCACGCCGCCATCCGTTGGGCTATTCGGGCCAGACCGCGTTCTTCGGTTCCGGTTTTGGTCAGGACTGTGTTTGCCACAGAGGAGTACCTCTCCATTGAGTGCGAAGCGTGATCTTGTTCTCGTTGGAGTTCAGTCAGGACCCGGGCGGGAGCCCGGCTTATCGCCGGCGGCCGGCTGCGCGCCGCGGGGCCGGCGGGGCGGCAAGGGCAGGAACCCGGACGTGGACTCGATGTACTCCTTGTAGCCGGGCCGGGCGGACATCGCCTTCTCCGTCAGCGGCTTGCCGGTCTTGCCGGCAAGGGTCCAGATCATCAGGGCAGGGGACAGGATGGTCAGCACGCCGGGCCACGAATCGGCGGCGACCAGGAAGAGGCCGGCCCAGACCGCCGCGTCACCGAAGTAGTTGGGGTGGCGGGTGTAGCGCCACAGCCCGGTGTTGAGCACGGTGCCGCGCCTGGCGGGGTCCGCCTTGAACCGGGCCAGCTGCCAGTCGCCGGCCGTCTCGAAGACAAAGCCCAGAATCCAGCACAGGACGCCCGCCACGGCCAGCCAGCCGAGGCTCCCGGTGCTGAACATGCCGACCTGGACCGTGAGCGAAACGAAAAACAGCACCACGGCCTGGGGGAGGTAGACGCGGCGCAGCGCATAGACGTTGCGGGAGCCGGGCGCGGCGGAAAGCATGTCCACGTACCGCGGATCCTCGTGCCCGCCGCGGGCGCGGTGCCCGATGTGGACGGCCAGCCGGAGCCCCCACACGGCCACCAGGGCCAGCAGCAGCAGGCGCCGTCCGGCGTCGCCGTGGCCTGCGGAGAGCAGCCAGGAGATGGCGGCCACCACCACGAACCCGAGCCCCCAGACGGTGTCGATCACGGAGTGCCGGCTCTGCCGGACGGCCACGGCGAATGTCGCGGCCAGCAGCAGCACCAGCCCGGCCGCCGCCCACGGGAGGCTGGCGAGGAAGGCGCCGAGCGCGAACGCTGGCATCACAGCACCACCGGCAGGCCCGAACCGGCAGCGGGCAGCAGGCTGCGCAGCGCCCGGGTACTGCCGTGCAGCCCGGCCTCTGCGCTGGTGCCGAAGACATCCAGGATGAAGCCGTTGGCGAGCGAGTTCCACAGGCCCACCCGCGTCAGCATGAAGTGCCCGGCACCCTTGAGCGAGACGTAGTCCACCGATTCCGCGATGCCCTCGGCGCGGCGGGCGTAGGCCAGCGAGTTGGCCGGACTCGTCCAGTGGTCCTCGCTGCCGTGGACAATCAGCACCCGGCGGCCGGCCACCGGTGCCACCGGTGTGCGGGGGTCGAGCCAGGGCGACAGCGCCACGACGGCGGCCACCT
This sequence comes from Arthrobacter sp., assembly GCA_046708245.1. GTDB lineage: Bacteria > Actinomycetota > Actinomycetes > Actinomycetales > Micrococcaceae > Arthrobacter. The sequence goes on along the minus strand of JBKKDK010000403.1, from coordinate 3,965 downwards.
GCGGATCATCGGCGACGGTCAGCGCGGTCCGACCGCCCATCGAGTGGCCCAGCAGGTAGACCGGCACACCCGGATGGTCCCGGCTGATGTGCCCGAGCGCCCAGCGCGCGTCCTGCACGGGGGACATGTCCGCCCCGTTCCAGCCGCGGTAGCGGTTCCGGAGCGTCCACACAGCCAGGCCGTGCGGGCCGCCCTGGGTGCGGAGGGTCCTGGCGAAGGGCAGCATCCGGGCCGGGCTGAGGTGCCGGGCGCTGACCGGTTCGTAGCTGTCCGCCCGGCCGCCGTGCAGGACCAGGGCCACACCCCGGGTTTCCCCGGCGGCCCCGGCAATGCTCAGGACGGCCTTTGGAGCATGCCCGGAGCCGGGTCCGGCTTCGCGGTCGTCAATCTTGCATATCGCCACGCTGTGTCCTCCACGTCGTCATCCGTCACTACCAACCCTATTCGGAGCGGAACCGCCTGCAGATGGGACCCGTGTCTGCCGGCCCGCGGCCGGGACCCTATTGACGGGGCAGGGCCGCAAGAGTAGGCCTGTGCTGGTAAATCTCCGGACTCCGTGCCGGCTGGGAGCACAGGTCACCGTCCGGATCGGGTCTCATTCCACATTTTCCCGACACAGAAATTGAGACGGTACCCAAAATGAACGGAATCAACTTCGACAGCCTGCGCGAGGCCGTCCGCGGGCAGGTCATCACGGCCGGGGACGCGGACTACGATGCCGCACGCGCCGTCCACAACGGCATGATCGACAAGAAACCGGCCGCCGTGGTCCGGGTGTCCCAGGTGGCGGATGTCATCGCCTGCGTCAACTTCGCCCGGGACAACTCCATGGACCTCGCCATCCGGGGCGGAGGGCACAGCGCCCCCGGCTTCGGAACCTGGGATGACGCCCTGGTGATCGACTTCGTCAACACCAGGGGCGTCCGCGTGGATCCGGCAAACGCGACGGCCCGCTCCGAAGCCGGCGCCACCTGGGCCGACTTCAATCACGCCACGCACGCCTTCGGACTCGCGACCACCGGCGGCATCGTGGGCAGCACCGGGGTCGCCGGGCTGACCCTCGGCGGCGGCATCGGCTACCTGAGCCGCAAGTACGGGCTCAGCTGCGACAACCTCATCTCGGCCGACGTCGTCACGGCGGAGGGGAAATTCCTGACGGCCAGTGAACGCGGGAACGCCGACCTCTTCTGGGCGCTGCGCGGCGGCGGCGGCAACTTCGGCGTCGTGACGTCGCTGGAATACCGGCTGCATCCGGTGGACATGGTCCACGCCGGCGTCGTCGTCTACCCCCTGGAGCATGCCGAAACGGTGGCGAGGTTCTACCGGGACCACCTGGCGTCGGCGCCCGAAGAACTGGGGGCCTTCCTGGCCTTTGCCCTGGGGCCTCCGGTGCCGTTCCTGCCCGAAGAGTGGCACGGCAGGCCGGTATGCGTGGTGGTGGGGATGTGGACCGGGGACCCGGCCGAGGGCGCGGCCCGCTGGCAGCCGTTCCTCGACGTCGCACCGGTGGCCGGCTCCATGGTGGGGCCGATGCCCTACCCGGCCCTGAACCAGGCCTTTGACGCCCTGCAGCCCAAGGGAATCCGCGGCTACTGGAAGGCAGACTTCCTGCCGGAGCTCACCGACGAGGCCATCAAACAGCACATCCGCTACGGAGCCACGATTCCCACCGTGCAGACCGCCGTGCACATTTACCCGATCGACGGAGCGGTGCAGCGGGTGGGCCCGACGGAAACCGCGTTCGCCAACCGGAACGTGAAATTCGCCCCGGTGATTGCGGCCTTCTGGGAAGACCCGGCAGACGGTGACCAGAAGATCGCCTGGGTCCGCGAATATGCCGAGGCGCTGCGCCCCTATTCGGCTCCCGGCGGCTACATCAACTTCATGGACGGTGATGACCTGCCGCGGGTCGCGGAGAACTACGGGCCGAACTTCGGCAGGCTGCGGGAAATCAAAGCCAAATACGATCCGCAAAACCTCTTCCACGTCAACCAGAACATCCCGCCGGCCTGACCGGTGGCCGTCCGCCTGACGGGGACGCCGTCCCGGCCGCACCCCGCGGAGGCCGTAAAGTTTCCCCCATGAGGTTGAACTGCTGATGGGCGCCGGACACACACAAGGTGCGACGCAACACGCGGAGCTGACGCCACAGGCGCTCGCGGCCCGGAAAAAGGCGAACTGGATCCTGGCCGCGGTCCTGATCCCGCTGACCCTGCTGACGCTCGCGGCGATGGCGATGCTGTGGCCATCGGGCAGCAAAGAGGGCATCAAACTGGCCAGTCCCTACGCGGCCGCTCCCGGCGTCACGTTCGACACCGGCAAGATCCAGCGCGTGGTCACGGGCAGCTGCTCGGAGGGCGCCCAGCCTGGCGGGGACGCCGGTCAGGCGCCGCAGCCGGGCTCGGAATGCACCTTCGCGTTCACCGAGCCGGACAAGGGCGGCAGCCCCGTCAAGGTGGTCATCAACCCCGACGTCGCCAAATCCCACGGCGTCAAGGTGGGCGACAACATCCGCTACCTGAACCTGTCCAAGGCCCAGGGCTCCGCCGAGGCCCAGGGCACACCGGCCTATGTTTTTGTCGACTTCGTCCGGACCATGCCCATCATCTTCCTGGCGGTGCTTTACGCCGTCGTGGTGATTGCCGTGGCCCGCTGGCGGGGCCTGCGGGCGCTGGTCGGCCTGGTCGGGGCCTACGCCGTGCTGGTGGCCTTTATGCTCCCCGGACTCGTGGAGGGCAAACCGCCGCTGCTGCTGGCACTTGTGGGATCGACCGTGATCATGATTGGAGTGCTCTACTTCGCCCACGGCTTCTCCGCCCGGACCTCGACGGCGCTGCTGGGGACCATGTTCGGGCTCGCCATTACCGCACTGCTCGCGGCCTGGGCCACCGATGCCGCAAACCTCGCCGGAGTGGGCAGCCACGACGCCGCCACATTGACTAACATCTCGGACAACATTTCGATCTCCGGCATCATTTTGTGCGGCCTCATCATCTCCGGCCTTGGCGTCCTCAACGACGTCACCATCACACAGTCCTCCGCCGTGTGGGAGCTGTGGGAACTCGCGCCGGAAACGTCCGCCCGGCAGCTGTTCACTTCCGCGATGCGGATCGGCCGGGACCACATCGCGTCCACCGTCTACACCATTGCCTTTGCCTACGCCGGCGCAGCGCTCCCGGTCCTTATCCTCGTGATGCTCTACGAACGCCCCCTCGGCGAGGCCCTCACCAGCGCCGAGCTCTCCGAGGAAGTGATCCGCACCCTCGTCGGCTCGGTGGGCCTGGTGCTGGCGATTCCGGTCACCACCCTGATCGCGGTGCTGGTGGTCAAGGCCACCGGTGTCCGCGGCGCCGGCAAGGGGACAGTGGCCGGCAGCCGCGTGCCCGCCGTCGTCGTCCCCGCCGGTGCCGGCGCGGACGCTGTAGGCACCGCACGGCCGGACGCCGACGCCGGACGGGACCCTGACGCCGGCGCGGAGGCGGCGCCGGAAACGCGGCGCGGGCGCCCGGCCGCAACCCGGGGCTGACGGCGGCTTATCCACATAGCCGGCGCGGATCCCGCCGATTTGCCCGGCTTTGAGACAATGATCTGGTGACTGTTGTAGCAACCCCTCCCGCCCCCAAGCTGGAACTGCCGCCCCTGAAGCTGGGCCCGATCACGGTGGACACCCCCGTGATCCTTGCCCCGATGGCCGGCATCACCAACTCCGCGTTCCGCAGGCTCTGCCGTGAATATGGCGGCGGCCTGTACGTCGCGGAGATGGTCACCTCGCGCGCCCTCGTGGAGCGCACGCCGGAATCGCTGCGCATCATCTCGCACGACGACGACGAAAAAGTCCGCTCCGTCCAGCTCTACGGCGTGGACCCGGTGACAGTCGGCCAGGCCGTCCGGATGCTCGTCGAGGAGGACCGCGCGGACCACATCGACCTGAACTTCGGCTGCCCCGTCCCCAAGGTGACCCGGCG
>JBKKDK010000402.1:0-8269 GCA_046708245.1 Arthrobacter sp. | reverse complement strand
TCGAGAAAATTACTGATTTGGCGAAGTCCAGCCCGTTTAAGGACTTGGGAAATGTTCAGTTTGTTGTCGACGAACGCGAGAAGGGCAAAAGAACCTGGACGCTGTAGGTGCTAGATCCTCTCAGAGAGAGTAGCCGTCTGAGACAGCGACTGGAGCCTCCCGCCGCCTAGGCCCGGCCTGGCCTGGCCCGCTTATTTGCTTGACCAGGGATGTGAGCATGTAATCGCGGTGGTCCTTCCAGTCCAGCTTTGAAATCCGGACCAGCAGCCCGCTGATCTCGGCGCGGCCGCCCTCGGAGCCGAGGTTGAACGCCGGCAGGCCGGTCTCCTCGGCGAGCTCCCTGTTGAAGTCCCCGTAGTTGGTCAGGGCCTGGTCACGGGCTGCTTAAGGATCCTCCGTCCCTCCCGTGTCAGTTCGTTCCAGTCAGCTTCGCTGCGCTCAGTCATGTTGTCCCCTCATCGTTTTTCTCGGAGCCTAACAGCGGCATGAGGGCATCCGTCTCGCACACACGCTGTTCTTCAAGCAGTCCCCGATGATGTCCGGGCCTTCCCGCTGTGACTCAAAGGGTGACTTGGCGAACTTCGACCTCGCCACCAAAGAACCACGTCTTGCATTGGACTGGGATCAGCAAACGGCTGCCGACCCGACGAGGTCCTAGCCGGCGGAGCAGCTAAACGCTGGTGGATCTGCCGTGCAGGCCACTCTCAGCAACAAACCGTTAAGGTCCGACGACGGGCCGGCGGATGCACCATATGCCCACCAGGCGACCGGGCCATACCACCCAGGTGAAGCTACAGCGGCCCGCCTGGGCCGGGCAGTAAGGGTACTCATTTACTTTCCGGGTTTCCGGGGGCGAATTATGTCTGGCTAGGCTAAAGACGAGCGCAGGCCGCCCAGCTTTTGACTGGGAGCGAACGTCGATTTGGAGGGTCGGACCATGGACCGGGAGACGGGGAGGAAGGCAGCAGCACCAAAGCCGCAATGACCAACCTCGTCGACATCGCGCGGACGAAGGACTCATGGCCGAATAGGGCGTTCGGTGAAGCCCTATTGGACGCTGGCATGATTGAAAACTTCACGGTCGAGAGGCCCTTGACTGCGAACGGTACGACCCGAGGAACAGATCTTTACGTTGAGCGCGACGGCTTGAGCATTCGCCTGGAGTTTATGTGGCGAACAGCGACCGGGCGCGCAGACATCGTCAACTATGTCGCGGGCAAGCTAGTCAATTGCGGGCGGCTGACCGGATACCTGGCGTGACTCGCTTTATACTTGAATCTGCAGCGTAACCCGGGACTCAACCACCACGGGCTTTGGTCAACCGTCTGCAAGAAAAAGGCCAGCTAAATTGGAACAGCGGCTTACAGCCTCATCGAAAACTTATCGCAAACAGTGGGTCCAACTTCGCCGAATAGTCCAGTTAGATCGAAATCTCACAATTCCTTTGTGATGAGTCTTCAAAATGTTTGAAAGGCCCCGTACGCCGACGCGTGCGGGGCCTTGTGGCTTAAGGCCTTGTCAGCTCACTGGGCGGAACGCCTATAGCTCCCCAGGGCGGCCGCGTTCTCTATATCGGAGCGGACACAGTCTAGGAGGTTTCTGGTCTTTTCAGAGACTTCAGCCCAGTACTCAAGATCGATCATGGAATTCTCACCATGTGCGACCTCATTGCGCTTGGCTACCAAACCATCGATGAGTTGCTTATCAGGCTCAATATTCCGTGTTTAACAGGGCCCATGCATGTCCTGCATCACCGCCGCGCCCGAACTATCGGCGCGCACTCTTGCAACCGAATCGGACGTTTTGCCGGCCTTCAGGCGCGTCCGAACGACGAGCTAAAGAGCCTGCTGTTTTATATGTCTTTATATCTTTCATACTTCCCGGGGCGCTGACCGGATGCGAGAGGAGGCAAACTCGCTTGGGCTGGTTTCTGGGCGGGGACGATCGGAGTCCAGTAGTCGAGAAGGCTTCGTTGGGCTTGCTCCTGGCGGGCTCCTACCTCACAAGCCGCAGCGGCTGTTCGCCCAACTGAACCGTGATTTCCCGACGGCCGGAACAACAACCTTTAGGGACTTGGACACCAACCACGACGGCACGCTAGCAACGGACGATGACCCCTACGCCCCTTACTGGCCCGGGGATGACGCCGTCGACTGGGTGGGACTCACGGTCACCACTTCGGTGATGTGTATTCATGGGGCGAGAACGAAGTCCCCGAAGCCGGCAAACTCGAAGCGAAATCACCGGCACGTACAAGAGCGCCCTCGTCGATGAGACTGCCCTCCCCGACTTCTACGAATCGTATGCAGTTAGCCACGCCAAGCCGTTCGCCATTTCCGAGACGGGCGCCTTCTTCTACAACAGCGCCAGGAACGACGGCGCCACACCCCTGGAGATCAAACGTTCCTGGTGGAGTCAGGTCTTCGATCCAGGCCTGCCGACGCGTTTTCCACAGCTGAAACTCATCATGTGGTTCGAATGCTCAAAGGAGGAAAGGGAACCGGCCAAGCAAACCATCGATTGGAGGGTCACCTCAGACCCCACCATCCTCCCGGCTTTCCGGTCCGCCTTTCCTCCCTGGCTCGTCACCGCCCCACTAAAACCATGACCAGCCGAATACCAAGAGACTTGCAGCCAGGAATTCCGCCGTCTCCCCCTTTACGTCCCGGGGTAGAGGCCGCTGAGACGGTTTGCCGGTTCAGGTCCTGATCGTTCCGCCCGGCTTTGGCCGCCACGGGCCGTGGCGACCTTCAGCGGCACCACCGGAACCAATTACCCTGCCGAGTGGCCTGTCCCGTTAGGGGGCCGTCATCGTCGGCACTGTGCACATGCATTTTGTGGTGGCATCATGACAATGGACCCGCCTAAGAATCACTGGAGGAACATCATGAGCGATCCCGGAACTGGACAACAGCCCCTCGGCGAGCCCGAAGATCCCCGAACCGAGAACCCGGCTACGAAACCGCCGGAAGAACCCAACATAACGGAAGACCCGGACGGCACCCCTGTCGAGAATCCCTCAGGCTGAAAGCCTCCTGAGGACCCGACGCGCGAGCCGTTGTCACAGGGCCCGCGCTTCGCCCGCGTCCGCGGCGACCGCTGCGCGCGTGTTGGAAGCTGTGTCGAGCTTTTATGAGTGGGCAATTGTCGCCGAAATGTTGGATGCAGAGAATCCGATGCGCCGCCATCCTGACCCGGCGTTGGCCAGGGTGGCTGAGCGTCACCGCCCGTTCACGGGCGGTGCGAGCAGGCAGCAGCCGGTCCGGAGGCAGATAAGGGTCAAATTGCGGCTGCGGCTACCGCGGCCGCTGGCCGAACCCGATGTCGCGGAGCTGTTAAAGAGCATGACCTGCCTGCGGGATCTGGCCATGGTGCTGCTGATGTTTGACGGCGGTTTGCGTCCTGGCGAAGTTCTGGGCCTGCACCTTGAAGACATTTCGTATGGCCGCCTGCGGGTGACGGTCCGAAAGCGCGATGATCATCCTGGCGGGTGCGAGGAAAGTCCCGCCAAGAGCGCGTGGTTGATGTGCTGGAGCCCCGAACCCTAGATGCTGTCAACAGAGATGTCCTGCGGGAACGCCCGTCCGGGTCCGTGAGCCCCTTTGTGTTTCTGGTGGGCGGGCGCGGGGTCAGGGCCTGTGAACCGCTGTCCTACGCCGCGTTGGTGCGGATGTTCGCCCGCCGGCTGGACGGGCTCGGACTCCGGACACCGGACGAAACGCATCCTGCTCATCGGGCTCGGCACCGCCGCGGCCGAGAAAGGCTACCGGGTCAAATACATCCTCGCGACCCGGCTCGTGAACGAGCTCGTCGAAGCCGCCGACGGGAAAGTCCTCGCCAAAACCATCGCCCGCTTCGGGCGGGTCGATCTGCTTTGTATCGACGAACTTGGCTACATGGAACTGGACCGCCGCGGCGCCGAGCTCCTCTTCCAGGTCCTCACCGAACACGAGGAGAAAAACTCCATTGCGATCGCTTCCAACGAGTCATTCTCCGGCTGGACCAAAACCCCCACCTACCCGCGCCTCTGCGCGGCGATCGTGGACCGTCTGACCTTCAACGGCGCCATCATCGAAACCGGCACCGATTCCTATCGCCTCGCCCTCACCGTTCAACAGCAATCCGCCCTCTAATCAGCTTCGCGGTGGACCGGATTCAGGCCGTCACAGCGGATCCGGTATGAAATCCCGGTAGAAGCACTGTGGTGCAGATGGAGCTGACCCGGACGAGGAGCCGTGCGGCATCCCGCGCGGCCCCAGCGGCCCCGTCATCCTGTTCTCGCTGCTGATGCTCAACGCACCGTCCAGCAGCAGCGTCGAGGTCCGGGCAATCCGGTCCGGTTCGTCGGCATCGGCGCGTCCCCAGCCCTGCCCTGGCCGGCCTACTGTGCGCGCTCCCTGCCTGAACCGGCTCGACTCCGGGCCAGGCTGTCTTCGCTGGCTCCGACCAGGCCTGTCTGCGGAGGGTAATCCCGTGACAAAATAGGCGTATTACGCACCACCGTATCTGCCTTTGCGTTTTCGCTAGGGATCAGAAATGAAGAGAGAGCTGAAGGACGCCGCGAACGCGGTCGAGGATGCATCGAACTCGAGGGCTCTTGTGATTGCCGCCAGGGCAGGTTTTGCCGTCAGCGGCCTGTTGCACCTTCTGGTCGGGTTCGTCGCTATCCAGTTGGCATCAGGCACGGCGGGAAAGGCGGGACCGGCGGATCAGGCCGGTGCAGTCGCCCAACTCGCCGCCCAGCCGCAGGGGCTGCTGCTGCTGTGGGCCGGATTTGCCGCGTGTGTGGCGCTGGCTCTCTGGCAAGTCAGTAACGCCGTGTTCGATTACGGTCAGCTGGAGGCCAAGAAGAAGGTAGGAAGGAAGCTTTCCGCAGCCGGCAAGGCGGTGGTGTTCGCAGTCATCGCGCTGACGTTCGCTGCCTCCGCAAGCGGCAACAGCAAGAACAGCGGTAAGACCACCAGCGATTTCACCGTCTCAATCATGAAAGCGCCCGGGGGTGCGGTCCTGCTGATCGCCGTCGGGGCCGCGATCGCCATCGCCGGCCTTGTATTTGTGGTCCTCGGAGTCAAAGGATCGTTCAAGAAGGATCTGCGGCTGCCGTCCTCGGGCACTGCCCGTTCCGTCGTGACCGGGCTGGGCGTCGTCGGCTACGTGGCCGAGGGCGTCGCGCTGTTTCTGGTGGGATTGCTGTTCATCATCGCCACGGCCAACGCCCGCCCCCAGGAGTCCACTGGCCTGGATGGCGGGCTGAAGGCACTGCGCGAGCAGCCGTACGGGGTGTACATGCTCACGGCCGTCGGAGCCGGTTTGATCTGTTACGGGCTTTACCTGATGGTGAAGGCCAAATTCGCACGGATGTAAGCTTCCCGCCGACGCGGCCAGTTCCGCTACAGAATCTTCTCCTTCGGGCGTTCAGTCGCCGATTGGGCACACACGTATTTGCTGAGGGTGGACCTGGATCAGACCGGGTGGATTCTAACGATCGTCGCAACACTCGGCGGATAGGAATGGGTGATTAGGAGCCTAGCAAAGCGCTCCGCGGGAGTGTCTTCATTGAGATTCTCCTGGGTCGGTTGGTGAGGGTGGTGGTGACAGCTTCAGGTCAAAAGGGCTGTGCGTGTCCACCGTTGCTCTCAGATGAGATCGGCCGGCGTTGGATAGTCGGCTGACGGTGAAGGACGCGCTTACCTACCGGCGAGAACTCGAACGACCTCGACGGGCGGTTTTGGCGTGGGGCGGTCCCCGGGGATGGCCACCCAAACGATGCCGTACTGATCCTGACGACTTTTGGTTATCAGAGTGCCGATCGGCTCGGCGAGGTTGACCGCCACGTCGCGGGCGAAGCCCTCGACGGTGCCGTCCGCCGCTTCCGCCTGAAACTCGAGCCTGCACCCAAGGGTCATCATGGGGTCGATGGTTCGGCGGTACACCACGCATGCTGCGGCAGGTCTGTCCTGCCATGCGCCGAGGATCTGCACGTCCCCGGCCCAATAACGGTCGACTGCGTCAATGATGTGTCGTATTGGGTTCATAGTTGAATCCTTGAGGGGCTGGATCTCATCGGAGGACAGGATTTCGGCCGTTCGTCGCAACACTCGGCGGTTAGGTATGAGTGATTAGGAGCTTAGCAAAGCGCCCCACGGGAGTGGCGTCGTTGAGGATTCTCCGGGGTCGGTTGTTGAGTCCGGTGGCGAGCCGCCAGGTGCTGGGGAGTGTAAATCGACAGGTCAGAGTATTTGGGAAAGTAATGGCGCAGCAACCCATTCGTGTTCTCGTTCGTGCCCCGTTGCCACGGTGAGTGAGGATCACAGAAGTAAACCGGAACGCCGGTGACTGCGGTGAATTCTGCACGCTTAGCCATCTCGCTTCCATGGTCCCAGGTCAGCGATTTCCGCAGATGGCCGGCAATGAACAGAGCGCCTGGATGAGGCCGTCGCGCAGTTCCTCGGCACGGTTGTTCCCGGGCAGGGGCACCAAGAGCAGGTATCGGGTGCTCCTCTCGACCAACGTGGCGATCGCGGACCGGTTCTGCGTCCCCATGATCAGGTCTCCTTCCCAAGACCCGGGAGCGGAACGGTCGCCCGCTTCCTCCGGCCGGTCACTGATCATCACCGGGCACAACGAAGGGCGCACCACTGTGTCAGAGCTGCGCCCTCCTGCTGGGTTCAAATCAGTCCTTTTTGAAGGCGTCCTTGACCTTCTCGCCGGCCTGCTTCACATCGCTTTTAGTCTGGTCGGCGTGGCCTTCAGCTTTCAGGCTTTTATCGCCCGTGGCGTTCCCGGCAGTTTCCTTGCCCTTACCGCCAACTTTTTGGGCAGCGTTCTTAATCTTGTCGCCTAGTCCCATGGTGTTTCCTCCTCTGGTCGGCAGCCGATTGATACGGCCATAACCCCATCCTAAGCCTGCTTACGATGGGGTTTTCAAGTGTGGACGTGTCCAAGCGCGCGAATACAGGGCCGGTGCGCCTGCTTGCATACCTCTGCCTTTCTGTTTGCATGGAGATGGAGGCATGACAGAGCGGCCGCCGGCAGCAGTAACCGAAGACCTGAACCGTCTGCAGACGGCCTTGGCCGCCGCCATCGCGCCCAAGCGGGCGTCGAACCTGCTGGTAGGGACCTAGAACATCCGCGCGCTGGGTGACCTCGCCGCCAAGTGGATGGCCGGGCCCAAAGACTCTCCCTAGCGCGATTGGCACGCCATCGCGTGCTTGGTGGTGGTGATCTCCCGGTTCGACGTCGTCACTGTCCAGGAGTCCCGCCGGGACCCCGTGGCCCTCAAGCGGCTTCTGGCGAGCCGGGGCCCGCTCTAATAGGTCTTCGTCTCGGACGTAGCCGAGGGAGACGCCCGCGACGGCGAACGTCTCGCCTTCCTGAGGCATTTGCCGGGTCGAGCTTGTTCCATCCAGGTTCGCTGGCTCGGGAGCACCCGGATCAAATCGATTGCCATACGCGTGCCGTGGCTGCTTTTGCGGAGCGAATCGGGCGGTGCTTGAGTCCTTGTGTACAGTGCGGGACGCGCTGAGACGCTCCCGGGAGTCTCGGTTCTGACGGGACCTTCTAACTGTCCGGGTAGGGCGTATCCCAGACTGACCTCAGATGAGTACCGATACTCGCAACAAGTTGGCGTTTCCTGACACATTGGCTCTTCGGGGTCACGCTGACTTGCCGCAGGGTAGCCCGCTGGCAGAACGTACTAAGGCCGCCGGAGTGATTCAGGCCGCTTTTTCTCGCTGCCTATCGAAGATAAGGCAGCCGTGGTAATTTCTGCTTGGATTAGGAGTTCCTCATGCGATTGCCTTCCAATCCGGCTCCTGATACCGCTTTCGAAAGCAGAGGCAACGATGGCAACTCTATTGATCTTCCATGAGGTCGACGACGTTGACCACTGGCTCAGCTCACCGCGACGCCAGGAACTCTTCGGACCTATGGGCACGACTGTTCGCACCTTTATCGACCCGGGGAAAACCAACCGCGTCGGCCTGATCGTCGAAGTCCCGGATATGGACACGTTCCAGCGCATGATGGAGTCCGAGGCAGCGGCCGACGCCATGAAATTCGACGGCGTACGCCCGGACACGATCCTGATGCTGGTCGAATCCGAGCCCAGCACCTGACCCGGGGACGTGGTGCTGGCGGGTCTTTTGAGGCGTTCAGCCGCTCATATCTGCAATCTGCCGCCGGTTGGCCGGTGCGTTGGGCCAGCCCCACGGGCCGCTCAGGTGCCCTGCTTGGCACGCCCAGAAACACCGCGGCTCCGGTCGGGCCA
>JBKKDK010000401.1:0-4433 GCA_046708245.1 Arthrobacter sp. | reverse complement strand
CTTTTGGGTGCTCAAAAGGGCGGTAACGGAGCACTCGATGGCTGGGGAAGCCCTGTTCAGCGGCGTTCCCGCGGCGGTAGCCTAGGCCTGCTGGATGTCACCGAGGGTGCGTGAAGGGGCAGGCATGGGACGGATCGAGCCGCGAAACCGCCGTCGTGCCGTGCTTGCCGGGGCCGCACTCCTCACCCTGGTCCTCGCCTCGTGTTCGAGCCCGACGCCGGCCGCGCCACCGTCCGTCCCGCCGCCGTCTAGCAGCGCCCCGGCGGCCTGCGGAGCCGTCCGCGACACGGTGCTCTCCGCCCTGGCCGTGCCGATGGCCGCCGCGACCGGCAGGGACGCGGCTGATGTGGCGCAAGCCAGGGAGGCCCTGGCGGGGATCCAGGGCCAGGTGCCCGCCGAGCTGAAGGAACCGTTCGACAAGCTCAAGACGATCGCCGACGACGCCGGCCGGGACTTCTCGACGTTCAACACCGGCGAATTCGACAAGACACTCGCACCTATCCATTCCTGGCTCGAGGACCACTGCTGACGGAACCGCGCCGTGACACCCAGCTGCCCGGCGGATGCAGAGACCTTGGCGCAGGCAGGGACTAGGGTGGGTTCAAAGAGAAGGGGGAGTGCCTCATGGAATACCCGAATTCCCAGCCCATAGCGGGCTCCGTTCCCGGGATGCCGGCGGCCGCACCGTCCGGCGGCCGCACCGTCATTTCCGAAGCCGCCGTCGCGAAGGTGGCCGGTATCGCCGCCCGCTCCGTCCCGGGCGTGTACTCCCTCGGCTCCGTCCCGGCCCGCGCCTTCGGGGCCATCCGCGATGCTGTCGGCAGCTCGGACCATGCCGCCGGTGTCCGCGCCGAGGTAGGCGAAACCCAAGTGGCCGTGGACATCGACCTCGTGGCGCTCTACGGGACACCGCTCCATGCCCTGGCGGACCAGATCCGGGCCGCCGTGTACGCCGCCGTCGACGAGCTGGTGGGGCTGCAGGTCATCGAGGTCAACATCGAGATCCATGACGTATTCGTTCCCGGTCCGGCGAAACCGCCCGCACCCGGCGAATCCCGTCCGCCAAGGGAGGCAATCCAGTGAATCTGACGGTTGTAGGGATCGCAGTGGGCGCCTTTGTGGCGTTCATGTCCTTCCAGTTCGGCGTCTGGGGTTTCCTCGGCGCCCTGCTGTTCATGGGCATCGGGGCCCTGCTGGGACGTGCGGCGGAAGGGAAACTGGACCTGCGCAGCGTGCTCGATGCCCTCACGGGCCGGCGCTCCTCCTCATGAGCAGCACCGCCGGAGAACCGGCCCACGCCAGGGCGCTGGCCGGCCACAACCGGATCAGCACGCAGGCCCTGAGCAGCGTCGCCCGTGCAGCCGCCGCAGAGGCCCTCGGCGTCGCGCCGCAGGAAGTGCGGGCCGACTGGTCCGACGACGACGGCCTGCTGGCGTTGTCACTCGTCACCCCCATCACCGTCCCCTCGCTGCCGGCAGTCCTCCGGGACCCGGGCCGGGTGGCGGCGTTTGGCGGCTCCATCTGGGACCGCACCGTGGCCGCCAAGGCCGCCATCCTGCGCCGCGTGACCGAGCTGAGCGGCGCCCAGGTGAGCCGGGTGGACATCCGGATCAGCGGGGTCAGCGTCAGTGAAGGAGGGCGGGTGCGGTGAGCCACGCCACGGAACGCCGTCAACCCGTCCCCACTGCAGGCCCGAACGGGGCCGGCACCGCGCCGGGGACCGGGGCCGCGGGCATGGAGCGGATCCTGAAGCGCGAAACCCAGTCCTCCCGGGCGGCCGCAGCCGTCATCGCAGCCGTTCTGGTGATAGTCCTGTGCGGCTACGCCCTGCTGGAAACCGCAGTCCGCGCCGTCGGGCAGCCGCCCTGGCTCGTGGACCCGGAAACCGCCGCGGAGCAGATCGCGGCGCTCCCCCGCGGGGTCCCGCCGCTCCTGCTCGGGGCCCTCGGCGCCGTCCTGGTGATGGTGGGCCTGTTCTTCTTCCTCAATGCCGTCTTGCCCGGGCGCCGGGCCCGCCATCTGCTGCAGGACCGGCGCGCCGCCGTCGTGGTGGACGACGAAGTGATTGCCTCGGCACTGGCCCGCCGCGCACGGCTGGCCGCCAACGTGACCCAGGAGCAGGTGATGGTGGTCGTGTCGCAGAGCCGCGTGTTCGTCAATGTCCGCCCGACCTCCGGGATCCCGCTGAGCCCGGACCGGCTGCAGGCAGCGGTCCTGGCCGAACTCGAGGAGATGGGGCCGTCCCCGATGCCTGAAGTCCGGGTCAACGTGGCCTCCGCGGGAGTGATCGGCGCATGAACAGCACCCCCAGGCTCCTCAACCGGGTTCTGCTCGGCATCCTGGGCCTCACCTTCCTCGCCGTCGGCACCCTGCTGATCCTGCTGGCCACCGTTCCTGCCGCCGGCACCTGGTGGCAGGGTTGGTCGGCCGGGGCGTGGAGCAACTGGCGTGATCTCTTTGAACGCACCCGGTTCCCCGGCCGCCAGGAGGGCTGGCTGTGGATTGTGCTGGTGCTGCTTTTGCTTGTGGTGGTCGGAGCCATGGTGGCCTGGGCCGCCCAGCAGGGCAAAGGCCGGGCGGACCTGCTGGTGGCCGCGGAGGATCCCGGCGAGGTGCCCGGAAGCGTCCGGATCGGCGGCGGGGTGGCCGAGCAGGCCCTGCGGGCAGCGCTGGCGGACCGTCCGGACCTCGCCGGCGTCACGGTCGCCACCTACGGGATCCGTGGCGAACCGGCCTTGAAGATCAGGGTGCAACCCCGCCAGGGCGTGGCCCCGCATCTGCTCGCCGCCGAAGTCTCGGCACTGGTGGAAGCGCTCGACGCCGTTATCGGCAAGCGCACGCCGGTGCTCATCCACATTGCCTCCGGGGCGCGGTCGCGGTTTGGCCGGGTGGAACGCGTCCGCTGAGGCCGGGGTGAAGAGTCTGCAATGTTACGTCTCGGTAGCAACGCGGCGCCGCGGGACCGCTGGGGCCGGTGTGAGAGGCATCTCCTTTTGGTAAAGAGTGATGTAAACGCTTGCATTCCTCACCGTCCGTTGATTAGTGTGATGGTCACCACATGAACTGCACCGCCGTTACCGGTACTCAGCGAGGAGACCTCCAGTATGAAAACCCCTAAGTTCCTACTTCCCGTAGCCACAGCAGGCGTTTTGGCCCTAACCCTTTCGGCCTGTGGCGGCGGGGGCGGGGGCGGCACGACGGCCGGCGGCGGCGACGCCGAACAGGGCCTTGACGCGCGCGGCCCCATCACCTACGTCCAGGGCAAGGACAACAGCAACGTCGTCCGCCCGCTGATCGAAAAGTGGAACGCCGCGCACCCGAACGAGAAGGTCACGTTCAAGGAGCAGACCGACCAGGCCGACCAGCAGCACGACGACCTCGTCCAGAACTTCCAGGCCAAGAACGCAAACTACGACGTCGTCAGCGTCGACGTTGTGTGGACCGCCGAGTTCGCGGCCAAGGGCTGGCTCCAGCCGCTCAAGGACAAGATGGCGCTCGACACGTCGAAGATGCTGAAGCCGACCGTTGACAGTGCCTCCTACAAGGGCACCCTGTACGCCGCGCCGCAGAACTCCGACGGCGGCATCCTGTACTACCGCAAGGACCTCGTCCCCACGGCGCCCAAGACCTGGGACGAGATGATGCAGATGTGCTCGATCGCCAAGGCGAACAACATCGGCTGCTTCGCGGGCCAGTACGCCAAGTACGAAGGCCTCACGGTCAACGCCTCCGAGGCCATCAACTCCGCCGGCGGGTCCGTGCTGGACAAGGACGGCAAGCCGAGCCTGACCACCCCCGAGGCCAAGGCCGGCCTCGAGAACCTGGCCAAGGCCTACGCTGACGGCAACATCCCGAAGGAAGGCATCACCTTCCAGGAGGAGCAGGGCCGGCAGGCCTTCCAGGACGGCAAGCTGCTGTTCCACCGAAACTGGCCGTACGTGTACAACCTGGCCGTGACTGAAGGTTCCTCGAAGGTCAAGGACGTCCTGGGTATGGCTGCCCTTCCGGGCAAGGATGGCCCCGGAGCATCGACGCTCGGCGGACACAGCGCCGGCATGAGCGTTTACTCCAAGAACAAGGCCACGGCCAAGGACTTCCTCACGTTCCTCACCTCTGAAGAAACCCAGAAGTTCTACGCAACGCAGGGCTCGCTCGCTCCGGTCCTCGGCGCACTTTACGATGACCAGACCCTCGTCGCGAAGCTGCCGTACCTCCCGGTGCTGAAGACCTCGATCGAGAACGCCGTGCCGCGCCCCGTCACCCCGTTCTACCCGGCCGTCACCAAGGCCATCCAGGAAAACGCGTACTCGGCGGTCAAGGGCGAAAAGACCGTAGAGGCCGCCCTGGCCGACATGCAGAAGTCCATCGAGTCCGCTAGCGCGGGACAGTAGTTCAATCATGGCAACCGAATTGGGCCCGACGCCGGTCAAGGA
>JBKKDK010000400.1:0-2541 GCA_046708245.1 Arthrobacter sp. | reverse complement strand
CTGGACCAGGTTGGCGCGGGACAACGGGCGGTGGCGGGGGACCGGGACGTCGGGGCCGCCGGGAGCGTCGGGACCGGCGTTCGCGGCGGGGTCCGGGCTGACCGGTGAGAGCGTGCTCACGAGTAGTGCACCTTCCGTTCGACGAACCGCAATTGCAGCACCGTGATGATGAGCAGGATTGCGAACAGCACCACGGAAATGGCGGCCGAATATCCGGCCCGGTTGAACGCGCCGAACGCCTGCAGGTAGGCCTCATAGATCAGGGTGCTGGTGCCGTTCCCCAGCGGCGTCATGATCCGGATCAGGTCAAAGGCCTGCAGCGAACTGAGCATCGTGGTGATGAGCAGGAAGAACGTGGTGGGGGACAGCAGCGGCACCGACATGCTGACAAAGCGGCGGAACCCGTTGGCCCCGTCCAGGGACGCGGCCTCCATGACGTCCTGCGGGAGCGATTGCAGCCCGGCCAGGTACACGACCGCGCAGTACCCGAGGTTTTTCCAGATGTAGACAATGATCACCATGACCAGCGAGAGCTGCGGATCGTTGATCCACTGCGGGCTCTGCTGGCCGATGCCGCGCAGCAGCCAGGACAGCACCCCGTATCCGGGATCGAAGATGAACAGCCAGACCAGCCCGACGCCGACCCCGCTGAGGACGTACGGGGCGAAGACCGCGGAGCGGGCAAAGGTGGTGCCGCGGACCTTGGAGTTGAGCGCCAGGGCCACCAGCAGTCCCAGCAGCATGGACCCGCCCACCGTGACGACGGTGAAAAGGGCAGTAGTCCCGAGGACTTTGGCCGCGTCCGGACTCGCGAAGAACGTGACGTAGTTGTCGAATCCCACCACGGTGGCCGAGGCCGAGCCGAGGGTCCAGTCCAGGGTGGAGTAGTAGATGTTGTTGATGAGCGGCAGGTACGTGAACACCGCAATCAGGGCCAGGTTGGGCAACGCCAGGGCCAGGAAAACCAGGAAGTCCCGGCGGGTCCTGCTGGACCACCGGGCCCGGGGCGCCCTGGCCGGAGTGGCCTCGGAGCGCGCGGCCGGCGGCCGGTCAGTCAGTTGACGAGTCATTCAGTTCTCTAACGGGTCCGGCCCGCCGGAGGGCAGGCGTTTGGGCGGAGGCAACTGCTTCACTTCACCACATGGTTGGTGGGCAGACTCGCGCACAAGACCCCAATAGAGCTTTGTTGTTCAAGGCTTCCTTGCCCGTTAACGCTGTGTTGCTTGCAGTATTGCATAACGTTTGTTTTCAGTCCCGGGGTTTGGCCCAGCGATTTGAGAAACCTCCGCCAGCCGCTGCTGCAGGCGGGGCTGGGGGCGCGGGGCGCACAATGGAGCCATGACTGCGATTACCGATGTTCCGGGCGTGCGGGTGGGGCATGCCGGCAGAACCGGGGGCGGCTGGCTGGCCGGAGTGACTGTGGTGCTGCCGCCGGCCGGCACCGTCGGCTCGGTTGATGTCCGCGGCGGCGGCCCCGGAACCCACGAGACCGACGCCCTGGACCCGACCACGTTGACGTCCCGCGTCGACGCCGTGGTGCTGACCGGCGGAAGCGCCTACGGGCTGGTGGCCGCCCACGGGGCCCAGCGCTGGTGCGAGGAGGACGGCCGGGGCTTCCCGGTCACGGGCGGCGTGGTCCCCATCGTCCCCGCCGCAGCGATCTTCGATCTGGGCCGCGGCGGGGACTTCAGGGCCCGGCCGGACGCGGACATGGGTTACGCGGCCACAGCGGACGCCGCGGCCCGCCGGGACGGCCACGACGTCGAAAGAGGCAACGCAGGAGCCGGCACCGGCGCCCTCATCGGACGCGGAACATACAAGGGCGGAGTGGGTACCGCCTCCATCACCCTGGACAACGGTGTTGTTGTAGGAGCCCTGGCAGTGGTCAACGCGCTCGGACTGCCCTTTGGCTCGAGCCTGGGGGCGGAACCCGGCAGCTCGCCCCCGCCGCTCAACACCACCCTTGTCGTCGTCGCGACGAACGCGGTCCTGGACAAGGCCGAATGCAAGCGGACCGCGTCGGCGGCGCATGCGGGGCTTGCCCGTGCGCTGAACCCCAGCCACACCCTGGCGGACGGCGACACCGTCTTTTGCCTGGCCACCGGCGCCATTGCGCTGGACCGCAGCAGCGAACCCGCCCGGCAGCTGAGTCTGGTCACCCTGCAGAGCGCGGCAGCCGACGTCGTCCGCCTGGCCATCCTGGACGGCGTGGCGAGTGCGGAGGCTGTCAGCACGCCGGCCGGCGACTTTCGTGCATACGGGGACGTTGTGCGCTAGCATGGCTGGATTTAACATTCGGCCCGCAATGGCGTAGTGTTGTCTGTTGGTTGTCTGCCCTGTTGTGCCCTTTTCGGGACCTGGAGGCATCAGCCAATCAATCAAAAACGTCCGCGGTCATTTCCGGTGCAATCCGGAGGGCTGCGGCAACAACAGTTAGCGGAGGGTATGGCCAAGAAGGACGGGGTCATTGAGATCGAGGGCGTTGTGACTGAGGCGCTGCCTAACGCGATGTTTCGCGTTGAGCTCACCAACAAGCACATC
>JBKKDK010000399.1:0-2996 GCA_046708245.1 Arthrobacter sp. | reverse complement strand
CAACTGGTCCGTGCCTGCCACAAGCGCGGCGCCATGGCGATCGGCGGGATGGCCGCGGCCGTCCCCAACCGCAAGGACCAGGAAGCCAACGCCATTGCCTTCGAGAAGGTCCGTGCCGACAAGACCCGCGAGGCCGCTGACGGCTTCGACGGCTCCTGGGTGGCGCACCCGGACCTCGTTCCGGTGTGCCGCGAGGTGTTCGACGGCGTCCTCGGCGGGTACCCGAACCAGCTGGACCGCCTCCGCGAGGACGTCACACCCGACGACCGCGCATTGCTCGATATCGCCTCCACCACCGGCACCATCACCGAGCAGGGCATCCGGAACAACATCGAGGTGGGCATCCGCTACATCGAGGCCTGGCTGCGCGGCAACGGCGCGGTGGCCATCCACAACCTGATGGAGGATGCCGCCACGGCGGAGATCTCCCGCTCGCAGCTTTGGCAGTGGATCTTTGCCCGGGCCATCACGGACACCGGCGACGTCATCACCCGCGAGTGGGTGGAGGACATGCTGGACGAGGAATTCGCCAGGCTGGAACGCTTCGAAGGGGACCGCTTTGCCGACGCGCGGGACATCTTCGAGGAAGTCACGCTCAGCACGTCATTCCCGGCCTTCCTGACGCTCCCGGCCTACGACCGTTTCCTGCATGAAGCGCGCGACGGCGGCGACCTCACCACCGGGGACCACACGCTGGTTCCGGCGTAGCCCGCAGCCCGCGGGTCCCACCGCCGCGCCGAAGTTGCAGATAACGCCCATGTTCCTCGCGAACATGGGCGCTATCTGCTGTCTCGGCGGGGGCGGGTCAGCGCGCCCGGGGCACGTGGCGCAGGGACGATGCGGTGCCAAGGATGAAGACGCCCACCGAGCCGAGGACCATCAGGAGCGGGCCGGTCCAGGAGCCCGAAACGCCGTTCACGTAGCCCAGCAGCGTCGGGGCGGCGGCGCCGAAACAGTAACCGACGCCCTGGACGACGGCGGACATCCGGCCCGCCGAGGCCTGGTCCCGCGCCAGCCGGATGATGGCGATGAAGATCAGGGTGATGCCGCCGCCCTGGGCGATGCCGCCCAACGAGGACCACAGCCACCACAGCTCCGGGGCCAGCAGCAGGCCCACGGGCACGGTGATCCACAACAGCCCCAGCGACAGCCCGACCGCCGTCGTACTGGCAAAGCGGGCCGCGAACGGGACGCCCAGGCTGCCGGCAATGGCCAGGATCTGGAACAGGGACGACCCCGCACCGGCGGCCGCCGGCGTCATGCCGAGCTCGTCGGCGAGGAGGCTGGGCAGCCAGGCGGTCACGCCGTAGTAGGAGAAGGCCTGTCCCGCGAACCCTGCGGTCAGGCCCACCGTGATCCAGCGCGACGCCGGCTTGGCGCGGGTGCCGGCCGGGTCGGGGCCGCGTACGGCCTCGGGGCAAAAGGCCCGGCGCCCGAAGGCCAGCACCGAGGCCGTTACCGCGGCGACGGCAAAGAGTCCGGACGCGGCGAGGGCCAGCCGCCAGCCCAGCAGTTCGGCGAGCGGCGCCGTCACCATGGAGGTGGTAAAGGAGCCGATGTTCAGGGCCGCGGTGTAGATCCCCATGGCCGAGCCCTGCCGGGCCGGGGCGAAGTCGCGCCGGATGATCAGCGGCACGGCGATGTTGCCGACGGTGATGGCGATGCCCAGAATCACGGTGCCGAGCATAACGACGGCGCCGTCGCCCGCCGAACGCACCATCACGCCGAGCAGCACGCCGAACAGGGTGAGGGTGATGGCGACTTCGGCGCCGAGTTTGCGGCCGGCCAGCGAGGCCAGCGGAGAGGCGAGTGCGAAGCAGAGAACCGGGATGCCTGTGAGGAACCCCAGCTCGACCGGCGTGAACCCCAGCTCCCGCTGCATCTCGCCAACGATCGGCGCGACGGCCACAAACGGGCCGCGCATGTTCAGGGCGATGAGTCCGATCGCGGCCAGCAGGAGCCACGTGCGCGGCACTTTGGCCAGGAAGCCGGGGCTCATACGGTGTGCCGCGGCTCGGCCGGCCGGCAGGAAAGTGGATTCATCAATTCCATTGCTATCACGGGCCGCCGCGCTGCCCGGCGATTATGACACCGCGCACGAAGTGCCCTGCTCAGCCGGTGGCCTGCAGGGTCGCCTCGATCACGGCGGGCGAGAGCACGTACTGGGTGACCATCTGGCTGGCCCCCAGGATCGCGGCCCGGTCCCCCGCCATCGACTGGCCGATCCGCAGCTGCGTTGTGGCCAGCGGCAGCGACCGCCGGTAGACCACCTCCCGGACCCCGGCCATGAGGTGTTCGCCGGTCTGCCCCAGGCTTCCGCCGAGGACGATCGTGGACGGGTTGAGCAGGTTGACCACCGTGGCCAGCACGTCGCCGAGGTCCCGGCCGGCCTGGCGCATGGCCTGGATCGCCTGCAGGTTTCCCCCGGCCACAAGCCGCAGCACGTCGGCGCCGTTGTCCGCCGGCAGGCCCTGGCGGGTGAGGCTGTGCGCGACGGCGGGGCCGGACGCGAGCGCCTCGAGGCAGCCGTAGTTGCCGCAGCGGCAGAGCACGTCGTCGCCGCGCGGCACCCGGACGTGGCCGAGGTCGCCGGCCGTGCCGTTGGCCCCGCGCTGGAGCTGGCCGCTGCTGATGATGCCGGCGCCGATTCCGGTGGCGACCTTGATGAAGACGAAGTTGTCGTCCCCGGGCCAGTGCGCGGTCCGCTCACCCAGGGCCATGATGTTGACGTCGTTGTCCACGAGCACCGGGACCGGCAGCGAGCGCTGGACGTACCGGACGACGTCGAACCCGTCCCAGCCGGGCATGATCGGCGGTTTCACCGGCATCCCGGTGGCATGTTCCACCGGGCCGGGCAGGCCGATGCCAATGCCGGCCAGGTCCGCCGTGCTGCGCCCGGCCTGGCTGAGGAGCCTGATGCCTTCCCCGACCACACGGTCCAGGACCGTTTCCGGGCCCGCTGCCCCATCCTGGGCCAGGCGGCATTCCGCCAGCAC
>JBKKDK010000398.1:0-13226 GCA_046708245.1 Arthrobacter sp. | reverse complement strand
GTCCAGACCGGCGGACCCTGGGCGTCGCCGCTGCACCCCGACAGCGCGGCAGCGCTGACCGCCAGCGCCGCGGCAATCCGGATCCCGAGGGAGATAGCCGTCCCAGTCATGCTGCCAGCGTAGTCCGGTGCGGCGGTGGCTCAGAGTTCCCGGATCAGTGTTTCGTAGAAGCGGACGCCACGGCCCAGGGTCTCCAGCGAAATCTTCTCGTCCACGGCGTGGATGGAGGCACGCGCCTCCACATCCATAAAGAACGGTGCGAACCGGTAGACGGCACCGCAGATCCCGGTGAAGCGGCGCGCGTCCGTTCCGCCCATCATGATGTACGGCGTGATGACCGCCTCCGGGAAGGTCGCCGCGATGGCTCGCTCCAGCAGGTCCCATTGCGCGCCGGCGGACGGCGAGACCGGCGACGGCTCATTGGCTTCCACCACACGCAGCTCCACCTTCGGGTCCCGGATGACCTTCCGCAGCCGTTCCACGGTCCCCGCAACCGTCTCCCCCACGGCCACCCGGATGTTGGCGTTGGCCCGGGCGGTGGCCGCCAGGACGTTGGCGCCGGCACTCCCCTCCAGCATGGTGATGGCCACCGTGGTGCGGGTCATCGCGTTGGTCTCGTTGCCCAGCCGGCCCAGGAGCCACGTCAGCGGCACCCTAAGCCGGGTTACGTTGGCGAAGACAGCCCGCACCGGCGCCGGAGTGTGCGGGCCGAGCCGCCGCAGCATCTCGGCAGTGACCGCGGGAAGCGTCTGCGGGAAGGGACGGCGATCTATCCGGACGATGGCCCGGGCGAGGCGCGCCGTCGCGCCCATCCGGGGAGGTGCGGAGGCGTGCCCGCCGGGGTCGCGCGTGAGCAGCTCCACGTCCAGGATCCCCTTTTCCGCCACCCCGACGACGGCGGCCGGCCGGCGCACGCCGGGGAAGGCGCCCCCGGCCACGGCCCCGCCTTCATCCAGGACGAGCCAGGGCCGGATGCCGCGGCCGGCCAGGAGGTCCGCGGCGGCCGCGGCGCTGGCTCCGGCCGTTTCCTCGGTGTTGCCGAAGGAGAAGTACAGGTCATGAACCGGGGCGAATCCGGTGCCGAGCAGGGCCTCGGCGGCCTCCAGGATCGCCACCAGCTGGCCCTTGTCGTCCAGGGTTCCCCGGCCCCACAGGAACTCGCCGTCGTTGTGGCCCGAGAACGGCGGCCGGGTCCAGGCGTCCGGATCCCCCGCCGGGACGACGTCGTAGTGTGCCATCAGTACCGAGGGACGGGACGCGGCGCCGGGGCCGGTCCCGGGCCAGCGGTATAGCAGTGCGTGGCCGTTGACCCGTTCCAGCTCCAGCGCGGCGTGGACGCCGGGATAGAGCCTGGGCAGGGCGGCGATGAAGGCTTCGAAGGCGCCGGCGTCCACTTCGCTGGCGGTCCGGCTCGAGACGGTGCGGAACTGCACCAGCTCGGACAGGGCGGCGGCGGCGCGGCTGGCGGGCCCGGGAGCGGCGGTATCGTGCATGCGCGAAAGTCTATGTCCCGCCCGGGCTTTGCCGCGGCGCGGGGCCACAGGGAAGCGCCGCGGGGAAAGGGGGATACGCTGGGAACATGGCGGAACAGCATTTTGAGGGAACGCACATTGGTGCCGAGGACAGCGTGGCGGACATCTCCGCCGTCGACATCGCTGACTGGAGGCTCCGGACCTTTGCGCTCTACGCCATGGTGCGCAAACTCGCCGCGGAGGATCCCGCCGACGCCCATTCGTACTGGCGCCACGAGCGGGACCGGATGTTCGGAACCCACCCCGCGTCCCCGCTGACCGCTGCGGCCAAGTCCAGCTTCGCCGGGCTGAAGACCGCGGACTACGATCCCATCTACCGCTTCCACATCCCGGTCACGAGCGAGGGCGCCGGACGGGAAATGAACGTGGAGACGGGGACGGACGGCCTGGTCCGCTTTGTCCGGCTCGGTACTTTCGATCTTCCGGAACTGGGCCAGCTGGCCGTCTGGAAGCTCAACGGCTACGGCGGCGGCATCTTCGTGCCGTTCCGTGATGCCACCGCCGGACAGCCCGGCGGCAGCTACGGCGCCGGCCGCTACTTGCTGGACACCATCAAGGGTTCCTTTCACGGAGTGAACGGGTCCGGCCCGGACGCCGAGTTCGTGGTGGACTTCAACTTTGCTTACAACCCCTCCTGCGCCTATAACGAGGCGTGGGCATGCCCCCTCGCCGGTCCCTCCAACCGGCTGGCCGTGGAGATCCCGGTCGGCGAACTGTACTGAGCGGATGGATTCCCAGCTCGAACAGCAGGCCCCACCCGCCGCCGTCGTCCGCACTCCGGCACGCCGCCGCCACCGCGGCATCCTGCGCTACCCCCTGGTCCGGCAGCTGATCCGGTTCACCGGCGTCGGGATCGTCTGCACCATCACGTCCCTGGCCCTGTATGCGCTGCTCCGGCCGTGGATCGGCGCCCAGCCGGCCAACGCAGCGGCGCTGATCCTGACGTCGCTGATGAACACCGCGCTGAACCGCCGCCTGACCTTCAAGATCACCGAGCGCCGGCGGATGAAACGCGACCACCTCAACGGGCTGATCGTGATCCTCGTGGCGCTGCTGATCACCGGCGGCAGCCTGGGCGTCCTGCACTGGATCAAACCGGAAGCCACCGTGGCGCAGGAGCTGTGGACCACCACGCTGTCCGGCTTCGTGGCCACGGCCGTGCGGTTCACGATGCTGCGGCACTGGATCTTCCGGCGGGCCCGGCACCGCTAACCCCCAACCCCCTAACCCCGAGTTGATCTATAAGGTTTGGTGCGTATGAGTGCCCGGTAAGCCCCCAACCTGATAGCTCAACCGGTGGTGGCGGCGGTGCTGCCGAGGGCCCGGACGCTGCCGACGGCGGTGCGGACCGCGGCGGCCGCGTACTGCAGCTCGGCCCCCGGGATTGCGGAATCGAAACTGAACCGCACGGCCGTCTGCGCCACCGCGGGCTCGATCCCCAGGGCGAGCAGCACTGGGGACGGCTCGTCTGATCCCGCGGCGCAGGCGGAACCGCTGGAGCACAGGACGCCCTGGCGTTCGAGTTCCAGCAGCAGGGACTCCCCGCTGGTTCCCGGGAAGCAGAAGGACGCCACCGACGGCAGCCGTCCGGTGGGGTGACCGGTGAGGACCGCGCCGGGCACGGTGTCCAGCACGGTCCGGATGAAGTCATCGCGCAGGGCGGCCACCCGGGCAGCGAGCTCCTGCTGCGACGCCCGCGCGAGGGTGAGCGCCGTCGCGAGGGCCACGGCGCCTGCCACGTTTTCGGTGCCCGAGCGGCGGCCGCGCTCCTGCCCGCCGCCGTGGATCACCGGTTCCAGCCGGGTCCGGCCGCGGACGAACAGCGCCCCGTTGCCTTTCGGCGCCCCCAGCTTGTGGCCGGACAGGCTCAGGGCATCCACGCCCAGCGCGGCGGTGTCGAGCGGCAGCCAGCCTGCGGCCTGCACGGCGTCGGTATGGAAGGGGATGCCCCGCGCCCGGGCCAGCGCGGCGAGCCGGGCGATGGGCTGCACCGTGCCCACCTCGTTGTTGGCGTACATGATGCTCACCAGCGCGGTTTCCGGCCTGAGGACCGCGGCGAGGGCTTCCTCGGTGACGCGGCCCCAGCGGTCAACCGGGACCACGTCGACGGCGAAGCCGTGCACCCGTTCGAGGTAGCGGGCCGATTCCTCCACCGCGGGATGCTCGACGGCGCTGATCACCACGCGGTCCAGCCCCGGGTCCGCGGCACGGCGGGCCAGGGCAATGCCCTTAACGGCAAGGTTGTCCGCTTCCGTGCCGCCGGAGGTGAAGATAACCTCCCCCGGCCGGCAGCCCAGGGCCTTTGCCGTCGCCGCCCGGGATCCTGCGAGCGCCGTGGCCGCGGCATCCCCGAGGGAGTGGCGGCTCGAGGGGTTGCCGAATTCCCCCGTGAGGTAGGGCCACATGGCCTCGAGCACCTCGCGGCGGACCGGGGTGGTAGCGGCGGCATCCAGGAAGATCATGGCAACCGTCAGGCCTTCGGGTCCGGGAGAGGAACAGGAACAAGTTCGATGTCGAGCCCGAGGTCCAGCGCGGTGACGCTGTGGGTGAGCCCGCCGATCGAGATGATGTCCACCCCGGTGGCGGCAATCCCGGCGACGGTGGCCAGGTTGACGTTGCCGCTGGCTTCGACCCGGGCGCGGCCGCCAACCAGCGCCACCCCGGCGGCAAGCTCCGGCAGGGAGAAGTTGTCCAGCATGATGGTGTCCACGCCCGCGGCAAGTACAGGTTCGATCTGCTCCATGCTGTCCACCTCCACCTCAAAGTGGGTGGTGTGGCCCAGCCGCGCCCTGGCGTCCTGCAGCACGGACGTGAGCCTGGACGCGTCTCCCCCGGTCAGGACGGCCAGGTGGTTGTCCTTGGCCAGCACGGCGTCCGAGAGGCTGAAGCGGTGGTTTGCGCCGCCGCCGCACCGCACGGCATAGCGCTCCAGCACGCGCAGCCCCGGGGTGGTCTTCCGGGTGTCGGTGATCCGCGCCCCCGTGCCATGCACCAGGGCCACGAACTCCGCGGTCTTCGTGGCGATGGCACTCATCCGCTGGACCAGGTTCAGCGCCACCCGTTCGGAAAGCAGCACCGCGCGGGCGTTTCCGCGGACCCTCGCCAGCGGAGTTCCGGCGGCAAAGGCCGCACCGTCCGCAACCAGGAGCTCGACGTCGGCATCGGCGTCCGTGAGCTTCATCGCGGCGGCGAACACCCCGCCGCCGCTGAAGACCCCTGGCACCCGGGCGGCCAGCACGGCGGTGGCCCGGGCGTCCGCAGGGATGAGTGCCTGCGAGGTGATGTCCCCGTACGGGGCGTCCTCCTGGAGGGCGGCAGCCAGCACGGCCTGGACGGCGGATGCAGGCAGTGTCCCGGCGAGCGCGGACGGTGCGGCGGAGCGTGCAGCGCTTGCAGTGGCGGGAGCTGTCATGAGGAGATCCTTTGCTTGGGCCGGGATGCGGAGGCATACCGGTGGCCGGACGCGCCGGCCGTCGAGGTGGAGCGGGCAGGGGCGACCAGCAGCGCGGGGCGTGCGGCGCCGGACTGGCTGTCGGAGCGGAAGTGCGCGCCGACGGACACGGTCCGCTTCCGCGCCGCTGCCACGAGAAGCTGCGCGGCCAGCAGCAGGTTCCGGTCCTCGTGGGCGCCCTGCTCAGTGCCGGAGCCGGTCCCGGGACCGGCGGCGGGGTCTGCCGCCCACTGCGCGAGCCGCACCGCGGCGGCGTCGAGTCCGGTTCCGGTGCGCAGCACGCCGGCCGCGCCGGTCATGAGGTGCCGCAGGGCCTCCCGGCTGAACGGAACCGTTGGCTCCCCTTGCTCCCCTGGCTCAGGGGCGGGGAGCTCGTCCCGGACACCGGCGGCGGCCGCCCAACCGGCCCCAGGAGCCGGCTCGGTGCCCGGTTCGCCGAGGAAGGCCTGCATGGCCCGGCGGCCGAAGACGAGTCCTTCGAGGAGCGAATTGCTGGCCAGCCGGTTGGCGCCCTGCACTCCGGTGCACGCCACCTCGCCCGCCGCGTAGAGCCCCGGGACCGAGGTCCTCCCCCAGAGGTCGGTGGCCACCCCGCCCATCCAGTAGTGGGCCGCCGGGGAGACAGGCAACAGCTCCGTGGCCCAGTCGTAGCCGGCGGCGCGGGTGGCGGCGCTGATCGTGGGGAAACGCCGGGCCAGGAAGCCGTGTCCGCGGGCTTCCTCCACGCCCCGGGCGTCCAGGTAGACCGGGCTGTCCGCCGCCGCACCGGTGGCTGCCAGGTGGAGGGCGATGCTGCGGGAGACGACGTCGCGCGGGGCCAGTTCCGCGTCCGGGTGGTAATCCGGCATAAAGCGGTGGCCCGCGGCGTCCAGCAGCACGGCGCCTTCGCCGCGGACGGCCTCGGAAATCAGCAGCGCGGGGGGCCCGCCCGGAACTTCGGCCGCGGCGAGGGTGGTGGGGTGGAACTGGAAGAACTCAAGGTCCCGCACCGCCGCCCCGGCGCGCCAGGCCAGTGCGAGGCCGTCGGCAGTGGCCACGGCGGGGTTGCTGGTCCGGGCAAACAGCCGGCCGGCGCCGCCCGTGGCCAGCAGGACGGCGTCCGCTGCGAGGTGTTTTGGCTGTCCGCCGGCGCGGTAGGCGACGCCGGTCAGGTGCCCGTGCAGCGGGTCGGTCAGGAGTTCGGTGACGAAGGCGTCCGGCACGATCCGGAGCCGGCCCCCGGCGGCCCGGGCCTGGATGGCGGCCACGAGTCCGCGGGCGATGCAGGCGCCGGTCGCATCACCGCCGGCGTGCAGGATGCGGGGGGCCGAGTGCGCCGCCTCGAGCCCCAGGGCCGGGCCGCCGTCGGGATCCGCGTCGAAGTGCACGCCGAAGCGCCGGAGCCCGGCGATGTCCCGGAATGCCTCGGTGCACAGGATCCGTACGGCTTCGGGATCGTTCAGCCCGGCGCCGGCGGCCAGGGTGTCGGCAATGTGGGCCGCCACCGAGTCGCCGGGGAAGGCGTCCCCCGGCGACAGGACGGCCGAGACGCCGCCCTGGGCATAGAAGGTGTTGCTCTGCTCAAGGGTCCCCTTGCTCAGGAGCACCACCTCCGCGGCCCCGGAGGCCAGCAACGCGGCGTACAGGCCGGCAATGCCGCTGCCGACCACCACCAGCCGCCTGCTCACGGCCTTGCCGCCAGCATGCGCTCGAGGGCAACCCGGGCCGGGGCCGCGACGTCATCCTCGACCGTGATGCGGTTGAGCACCTCGCCCCGGACGAGTGCCTCCAGCACCCAGGCGAGGTAGCCCGGGTGGATGCGGTACATCGTGGAGCAGGGGCAGATCACCGGGTCCAGGCAGAAGATGGTGTGCTGCGGGTATTCCGCCGCCAGCCGGTTGACCATGTTGATCTCGGTGCCGATCGCAAACGTGCCCGGCTCGGTGGCGGCGGCGATCGCCTTCTTGATGAAGTCGGTTGAGCCGGCGGAATCGGCGGCGTCCACCACTTCCATGGGGCACTCGGGGTGCACGATCACGTTCACGCCGGGGAATTCGGCGCGGGCCTTTTCAATCTGGCGCACATTAAAACGCTTGTGGACCGAGCAGAAACCGTGCCACAGGATCACGCGGGAATCGAGCAGGGCCTGTTCATCGTTGCCGCCGAGGTCCTTGCGCGGGTTCCACATCGGCATCTGCTCCAGCGGCACGCCCATGGCCTTGGCGGTGTTGCGGCCCAGGTGCTGGTCCGGGAAGAACAGGACGCGCTGGCCCCGCTCGAACGCCCACTCCAGCACGGTCGCGGCGTTGGAGGATGTGCAGACGATCCCGCCGTGCTCGCCGCAGAAGCCCTTGAGTGCTGCGGAGGAGTTCATGTACGTGACGGGGATGACCGGGACCCGGCCGTCGGCGTCGGGTTCGGTGCCGTAGAGCTCCTCCAGCTGTTCCCAGCAGTCGGTCACGGAGTCGATGTCCGCCATGTCCGCCATCGAGCAGCCCGCGGCGAGGTTGGGCAGGATCACGGCCTGGTCCGGCCGGGAGAGGATGTCCGCGGTTTCGGCCATGAAGTGGACTCCGCAGAAGATGATGGCCTCGGCGTCGGGCCTGGTCAGGGCGGCGTTGGCGAGCTGGAAGGAGTCGCCCACGAAGTCGGCGTATTCAATGACCTCGTCGCGCTGGTAGAAGTGGCCCAGCACCACGGCGCGGTCGCCCAGGGCAGCCTTGGCCGCCCGGATCCGGGCATCGAGTTCGGCGCTGCTGGCGAGCTTGTACTCCTCCGGGAGCTGGCCCTGCCGGGGGGTCGATGCCGGGGCGGCGTCGGCGGCGGAAGCGCCCGGACCGTAGGCGGGCACTCCGGCGAGGGCCTCGGCGAGGTCGTAGTCCCAGGGCCCGCGGGCCAGTGCCGGGCTGCAGGTGGAGGCCGCGGCAGTCCCTGCTGCAGGGCCCATGGCCCCCTGTTCGGCCTGTTCGCGCGTGATCAGCTGGATAGCCGTGTTGACGCTGGTCATGGTGTGCTCCTGTTGTCTGGATCAAGGCCTGGGCGGCCGGTAAAACGGTAGAGGCGGGGCGGCCGGTGTTTGCCGCCCTGCAGGTACTGGTCGGTTTCTTCGATCTCGGGCGTGGCCTTGACGTGGCGGCGGAAGTTTGCCGGGTCCAGTTCGCGGTCCAGGACGGCCTCATAGACCTCCCGGACCTGGGACAGGGTGAAGTACTCCCCGAGCAGGTGGTAGGCGATGGATCCGTAGGCCATCTTGTTGCGCAGCCGCCAGAGGGCGTAGTCGATGATCGCGTTGTGGTCGAAGGCCAGCTCGCCCAGCCGGTCCGCCCGGAACCAGCGGACGTTCTCGGATTCGTCCGCGAGGGCCGCCTCGGTGGGCTGGACCAGGGCCCAGTACACGATCGACACAACCCGCTGGGTGGGCGAGCGGTGCAGGCCGCCGAAGGCGTAGAGCTGTTCGAGGTAGCTCGGCGCGAGCCCGGTGGTTTCCCGCAGGTTCCGGGACGCGGCATCCTGCAGCGACTCGGCGTGGCTCAGCGGGCCGCCCGGGAGCGCCCAGAGTCCCTTGAAGGGTTCGCGGATCCGCCGGACCAGCGGGATCCAGAGCGTGGGGCGCCCGGAGCGTTCGCTGGGGCGGAGCGCAAAGATCACGGTGGAGATGGCCAGCGACGGCGGAGCGAGCTGGCGCTCCGAGACGTTGGCTGCTGTTGTGTAAACGGTGATCCACCCCCGTAGTCCGGGATCCCGGGCCGGCAACGGATGGCCTGCCCGGACAATCCGGCCCGACCGCCGGAGTAGTTATAGTCAAGTTGACTCGAACTAATTCTACGACGGCAGGTCCCCGGCGCAAAATGTGTCAGCCCGAGTGTGAGCTAGTCCCGGGCAGCGGCCTCCAGCAGCGGCAGCGTGCGGCCCTGGAAGTGCGTGTTGAGGACGATCACCGAGGAGGAGCGCAGCACGGTCCGGGTGGCGATCATCGCATCCAGCACCCGCTGCAGGTCCGGGTTGGAGCGCGCGGCAATCCGGGCCATCAGGTCCGAACTGCCGGAAACGGTGTGGATCTCGATCAGTTCCGGAATCTCCGCAAGCGCCTCGACGACGGCGTCGTGCCCCAGGTCCTGGTTGATCGTCAGGGAACAGAACGCCACCACCGGAAAGCCGAAACGGGCCGGATCCGGCTGCGGCACCCACGACCCGATGACCCCGCTGCCCTGCATCCGGTCCAGCCGGGACTGCACCGTGGCGCGGGCGACCTTCAGCACCCGGGAGGCCTCCAGCACGGACGCCCGCGGCGAGTCGGTAAAGAATCGCACAATCTTCGCATCCAGAGCATCAACGTCCATCGGATTTCCCTCCTGCGGCGGCTGTGATCGGACAAACCGATGGCACAACCGCCGTTTCGACTAACAAACTGCCACCATGCTCTCACGCCTGCGGGGCCCCGGCAGCCCTCCCGGGCAGGGCAAAGGCGGTAAATTCAATAGGTCCCACAAGGACCCCCGGATCCAAACCACAAGAAGGTTCGCCAGCATGACAATGAAGTCCACCGCGGAGCGCCCCGGCCTGAAACTGGGCCACAGCATGAAGCCACGCCAACTCACCATGATGGGACTCGGAAGCGCCATCGGCGCCGGCCTGTTCCTCGGATCGGGGGCGGGAATCCAGGCCGCCGGACCCGCCGTCCTGATCTCCTACCTCGTCGCCGGAACGCTCATCATCCTCGTAATGTGGGCCCTCGGCGAGATGGCCGCAGCCAACCCCAACAGCGGGGCGTTCTCGGTCTATGCCCAGAAAGCCATGGGCCCGACGGCGGGCGCCACCGTTGGCTGGCTCTGGTGGCTGCAGCTCGTCGTCGTCATCGCGGCGGAGGCGCTCGGCGCCGCCGGGCTCCTGTTCAGCGTCTGGCCCGTCATCCCCGTCTGGGCGTTGTCGCTGGTCTTTATGGTCCTCTTCACGGCGATCAACCTTGCCGGAGTGAAGAACTTCGGCGAGTTCGAGTTCTGGTTCGCCATTCTCAAGGTGGCCGCCATCGTCCTCTTCCTGGCCATCGGCGCCGCCCTGCTGCTGGGCTGGCTGCCGGACGTCGCCTCCCCCGGGCTGGCCAACATCACCTCCGACTTTGCCCCCGCCGGCCTCGGCGGCATCGCCACGGCCCTGTTTGTGGTGATCTTTGCCTTCGGCGGCACCGAGATTGTCAGTGTGGCCGCCGCCGAGACCGAGAACCCGGAGCGTAGCGTCGCGCAGGCCATCCGCACGGTCGTCTGGCGGATCCTGGTCTTCTACATCGGCTCCGTGTTTGTCATCGCCGCCGTGCTGCCGTCCACCTCCGAGGCACTGAAGTCCCCCTTCGCGGGCGTCCTCGACGTGGCCCGGATCCCGGGCGCCGGCGCCGCCATCACCCTCGTGGCCGTCGTCGCGTTGCTCTCGGCCCTGAACGCCAACCTCTACGGCGCGTCCCGCATGGTCTACTCGCTCTCCGAGCGCGGCGAGGCGCCGCGGATCCTGTCCCGGCTCAACAAGGCCCGGGTTCCCGTCGTGGCCGTCGGCGTCTCGGTGGCCTTCGGCTTCATCGCCACCGTGCTCGAGCTGCTCTTCCCCGAACAGATCCTGCCGGCCCTGTTCCAGCTCGTGGGCTCCACGTGCCTCGTGGTCTGGGGCACGGCCCTGGTGTCCCAGCTGATCCTCCGCCGCCGCGCGGACCGCGACGGCACGGCACTGCCGCTGCGGATGAAGGGCTTCCCCGGACTGACAATCTTCGGGCTGGTGCTCCTGGCGCTGATCTTCGCGGTTGGCTTCAGCGGCCCGGACAACAGCAAGCAGCTCTTCAGCACCCTGGGCCTGGTCGCCGGAATTGCAGCGGCCTGCTGGATCGGCGCCCGTCTCACCCGCCACCGCACCGATGGGTCCGCACTCTCCGATGCCGGCCGTGGCGGCACCGGCAGGGAGGACGCGGAGCTGCGGAAGTAGCCCGGCGCGGACTGCACAAACTGCCACGCCCGACGGCGGTATGACCGGCAGCATTGTGCAGTCTGGTCAGCGTTTTGCGCGCTGATTGCCCAGCCGTGCGGGGGTGACTAGGGTCACAGGTATGGACACCCTTCCTCCCGCGGCTTCCGGCGACGCCGCCGGACCGCTCACCCCCGCCCAGCTCCGCGAGCTCTATTCGCTGATGGTGGCCGTCCGCCACCTCGACACCTCGGCCATCGCCTGGCAGCGGCAGGGCATCATCCCCGGCTACGCGCCGGAATTCGGCCAGGAGGCTGCCCAGGTGGGCAGCGGCTACGCCGTGGACACCACCCGGGACTTCGTCTTCCCCACCTACCGTGAAATGGGCGTCGCGCGGACCATGGGCGTGGACATGGTGGCGTACATGTCCACGCACAAGGCCACGTGGCACGGCGGTCTCTACGACCCGGTGGCGTCGCGGCTCGCCCCGATCCAGGCGGTCGTGGCCGGTTCGGTGCTGCACGCCGTCGGCTGGGCCCACGGCCAGACGCTCGCCGGCACTGCCGACGGTGAGCTCGGCGTCGCCCTGACCTACTTCGGCGACGGCGCGTCCTCGCAGGGCGACGTCCACGAGGCGCTGAACTTTGCCGCCGTGATGAAGGCGCCTGTGGTGTTCTTCGTCCAGAACAACGGCTGGGCGATCTCGGTCCCCACCGAACGGCTGGTGGCCGGCGGCTCGGTCGCGGCCCGCGCGGCCGGGTACGGGATCCCGGCGCTGCAGATCGACGGCGACGACGTCGTGGCCGTCGTCGAGGCCACCCGCCGGGCCTTCGCGCATGCCCGCTCCGGCCACGGCCCGGTGCTGATCGAGGCGATGACGTACCGGCGCGGACCGCACTCCACCTCCGATGACCCCGGACGATACCGCACCCTCGACGAGGAGCGCGACGGCGCCGGCGTGGACCCGCTGGAACGTTTCCGGCGGCGGCTGCTCGCCGACGGGACCGCGGACGAGGCCTTCTTCGCCGAGGCCCTGGCCGCGGCCAAGGCCGAAGAGGAACAGATCCGCACCGGCATCCAGGCCCTCGGTTCCCGGCCGGGCAGCGAAATGTTCAACCTGGTCTTCCAGGAAACCACCCCTGCCCTGCAGGCCCAGGCCCACAACTGGCGCGAGGAGTCCGAACATGTCTAACTCGATTCTCGAAGGCGTGGAAGCCGCCGGCGGCAACACTGCCAAGAATGCAGGCAGCCCCGCGGCCCCCGCCGTGATGTCCATGCAGCAGGCGCTGAACCGCGCCCTCGACGAGGTCCTCACGGACAACCCCAAAGCCGTCATCTTCGGCGAGGACTGCGGCCGGCTCGGCGGCGTCTTCCGCATCACCGACGGCCTGCAGGCCAAGCACGGCGAGCAGCGGGTCTTCGACACGCCGCTGGCGGAGTCCGGCATCCTCGGCATGTCCGTGGGCCTGGCCATGGCCGGCTTCCACCCCATCCCCGAAGTCCAGTTCGACGGCTTCGCCTACCCGGCCATCAACCAGATCGTCTGCCAGATCGCCCGGATGAACTACCGCAGCCGGGGCACCCTGCCGATGCCCATCACCCTGCGGGTGCCCAGCTTCGGCGGCATCCGCGCCCCCGAACACCACGGCGAAAGCCTCGA
Source organism: Arthrobacter sp. (assembly GCA_046708245.1). Taxonomy (GTDB): domain Bacteria; phylum Actinomycetota; class Actinomycetes; order Actinomycetales; family Micrococcaceae; genus Arthrobacter. The sequence continues at coordinate 661 of JBKKDK010000398.1, read as the reverse complement.
GGCCCTCTTCGCCCACGTCCCGGGGCTCAAAGTGGTGTCGCCGTCCAACCCGCACGAGGCATACCACCTGCTCAAGTACGCCGCGACGCGTCCGGACCCGGTGATCTTTATGGAGCCGAAGTCGCGGTACTGGCAGAAAGGCGAGGTGGATGTCGCCAGCCATGATGCAGACGGCGGCTCCCCCACGGGCGCCAAGGTGATGCGCCCGGGGCGCCACCTCACGCTCGTCGCGTGGGGCGCCATGGTGGCGCGCTGCCTGCAGGTGGCCGAGCTCGCGGCCGAGGACGGAATCGACGTCGAGGTCCTGGACCTGCGCTGGCTCAAGCCGATCGACGCCGCGGCGCTGACCGCGTCCGTGCGCAAGACGCGGCGCGCCGTCGTCGTCCATGAGGCGCCGCTGACGTCAGGGCTCGGCGCCGAAGTGGCGCAGCTGATCACGCAGGGCTGCTTCGACACCCTCAAGGCGCCGGTGGAGCGGGTCACCGGCTTCGACGTCCCGTACCCGTCGGGCGATCTGGAAGACGAATACATCCCGAACATTGACCGGATCCTCTTCGGCATCCAGCGAGTATTGGAGTACAAACGTGGCTGAAATTTCCTTCCCGCTCCCCGATCTCGGCGAGGGCCTGATCGAGGCCACCGTGCTGGAATGGCTGGTTTC
>JBKKDK010000397.1:0-6476 GCA_046708245.1 Arthrobacter sp. | reverse complement strand
CGGCTCGGTCTCGAAGAACACCAGCTACGTGGTGGCCGGCGAGAACGCGGGCACCAAGCTGGACAAGGCCGAACAGCGCGGCGTGCCGGTCCTGGACGAGGAGGGCTTCCGCGCACTGCTGGCCAACGGCCCGGCGGCCGCTTCCGGCGGCGACGGCGGCGGCGACGGGGACGGCGCGGCCGAAACCTCCGAAGCCCCGGAGGCGGACACCGAATGAGCGCGGACCCCGCCGCCGCCCCGGACCTGGCCGTGCTGCTCGAGCTGGCCAGGACCGCAGCGGCGGCCGGCGCCGCCGTCCTGTCCGGCCCGAACGCGGCCGAACTCGAGGTCAGCAACAAGGGCGACTCGGGGGACTGGGTGACGGTCTTTGACCTCGCCGCCGAAGCCGCCGTCCGCGAGGTGCTCACCGCAGCCCGACCGGACGACACCATCACGGGGGAGGAAGGCGGCACCGCCCTGCCGGAGCGCCCCAGCGGCTACCGCTGGTCCATCGACCCGCTGGACGGCACCACCAACTTCATCCGCAACATCGTCTACTACGGCACCTCCGTCGCCGTGGCGGACGCCGACGGCGTCTGGCTGGCCGGCGTCGTCGACGCCCCGGCGCTGGGCCGGACCTACTACGCCGCGCGCGGCCACGGCGCCTGGCTCGAACACAATGGCCGGAAGACGCAGCTGTTCGGACCCGTCCCCGGCCGCAGCGGGCAGATCCTGGCCACCGGATTCAGCTACGACCCCGCGGTCCGCGCGGAACAGGCCAGCGGCCTGGGCAGCCTCATGGACGGCTTCGCCGACATCCGCCGGCTCGGCTCGGCGGCCCTCGACCTCTGCCTGGTCGCGGACGGCACTTATGATGCCTTCGGTGAACGCGGGCTCAACGAGCACGACTTCGCCGCCGGGGCACTGATTGCGGAGGAGGCCGGCTGCTGGGTGCGGCGGCCCCGGCTGACCAGCCCGCTGGCCGGCGGCCCTTCCGACGACGAACGCCTGGCGGCGTGGACCTGCGCCGGGACCCTGGAACTCTCCGGCAAGTTCCCGCTCTGACCCTGCCCGTCAGGCCTGGCCGGCCCGGGCGAGGGCGCAGATCTGATAGTTCAGTCACGGAAACCAGCATTCCGCGGCCCGGCGCGCGCCTCCGCCCGTACCATTGACAGGTGCCTTCGCAGATCCTCATTCGCCCCGCCGTTCCGGCCGACTTCGACGCAATAGCGCGCATTACCCGGGACGCCTATCTGGCCGCCGGCTACTTTGCGAGCGCCGAACACCCCTATATGAAGCAGATCCAGAACGTCGCCCAGCGTGCGGCGAAAGCCACCATCTGGGTCGCCGAGCGGGAGGGCCGGATCGTGGGCTCCGTGACGCTCGCCGTCGCCGGTGAGCCGTACGCCGACATCGCCTTGAGCGACGAACTGGAATTCCGGATGCTGGTGGTGGACCCGGCCGTGCAGCGCAGCGGCGCCGGCAAAGCCATGGTCCAGGCCATCCTCGAACACGGCCGGTCCCTGCCCGGGATCCGCGCCGTGGCGCTCACCACGGGCATGACCTGGGAAAGCGCCCACGGCCTGTACCGGAAGACCGGATTCGAGCGGGTCCCCGCGCGCGACTGGGTGGTACCGGACACGGACATCAAACTGCTCGTCTACCGCCAGGAGCTCTAAGCCCCGCTAAGGCACCGGCGGGCGGCGCAGCGGGATGCGGTAGGGTTTTGCTCAACCAACATTCAGGCAACAGGCAGACCCTGGAGGGACCATGGCACCGCACATTCCCGGCTCGATCGACGGCAAGCTGCTGGGCCTTTACATGTCCGACCACCTCACGGGGGCAACCGCCGGATTGTCCCGGATCGAGCGGATGGCCGAGGCTTTCGCCGACACCCCGGTTTCCGCCGACATTGCCCGCGTCAGCGCGGAAATCCGCCAGGAGAGGGACTTCCTGCAGGGGCTGATGGGTGACCTAGGTGTCCGGCAGCGGCCGCACCGGCAAGCGGCAGCCTGGCTGGCCGAACACGCCGGCCGGCTGAAACTCAACGGCCGCATCTTTCAGCGTTCCCCCATGACCATGGTCCTGGAGGCGGAGCTGATGCGCGCGGCGATCCTCGGCAAGCTCGGCGGCTGGCAGTCGCTGGAGGAACTGGCCCCCGACCTCGGACTGGACCCGGAGCGGTTCGTGAAGCTCGGCGACCAAGCCCGCTCCCAGATCGACGCGCTGAGCCGCGTCCACGAGCACGCCCGCCGCAACGCCTTCCGCCGGAACGGCGACATCGCCACCTGACGCCGGCCCCGCGGGCCCGCTACATCCTGGACAAGCTGGGTACCGTGCTGGCCGACGCCGGGTTCGACTACGCCGACGTCGTGCAGTCGAAGCTGTACCTGACGGACATCAGCCGGTGGGAGGAAGCCGGACGTCGAAATCGAGCTCGTCGCCCAAAAGAGCGCCAACTAGCTGCCGGCTGCCGGGGCCAGGCCGTAGCGGTGCTCGGGCCGGCCGGTGGTGCCGTAGCGCAGCTGGATCTCGACGGCGCCGTCATCCGCGAGCGCGGACAGGTACCGCTGGGCGGTGGCCCGGGAAACGCCGACCCGCGCGGCGACCTCGGCGGCGGAATACTGCTCGCCCGGAACCAGGGATTCCAGCACGGCTGCCTCGGTGGCGGACCGGGGCCGTGCCGAGGCCGTGACGTCGCCCGGGATCAGGGCTCGCTTGGCCCGTTCCACGGTCTCCTGGTTGGCGGAGCCGGGCTGCGCCAGGATCCGGCGGTATCGCGCATAGGCGCGCAGCTGCTGGGACAGGGACTCGGCGGTGAACGGTTTGAGCAGATACCCCAGCGCGCCCCGGCGGAATGCGAGCCGCAGCGAGGCGGTGTCGGAGGCCGCGCTGAGGATCACGGTGTCCACGTCCAGCTGGTGCAGCAGTTCCAGCCCGGACGCGTCCGGCAGGTAGACGTCCAGCAGCACCAGGTCCGGGCGGAGGCTGTGGATCGCCTGCAGCGCCTGGGACGCCGAACCCGCCGGCGGCAGCGCCAGGAACCCGGCCACCGAATCCACATACGCCGCATGCAGCTTGGCCACGTGGAAGTCGTCATCGACAATCAACACCCGGAAATCCTCAGGCATCACGGTCCCTTTCGCTTGGCTCTGTGGTGCCGGGAAGCGTGGCCAGGAATACGGCCCCGGGGCCCCCGGGGGAGCCCGGGTCCACCACTCGCACATCCCCGCCGCGGCGCCGCGCGAGCTGCCGGGACAGTGCCAGTCCCAGGCCGTGCCCCCCACCGGCCCGGGCCGGCCGCTCCGACGTCGTAAATCCCTCCGCGAAGACCGTCTCCGCCCCCACGCCCGCGGCTGCGTCCAGGCCGTCGCCGGAATCGCCGACGACGATGTGCAGCGTCCCGGCCCCGCCGTGCACGCCGGGTTCGTCCAGCACCTCCACCTCAACCCAGCGCTCGGCCGATGAACCGGCAACGGCGGCGTTCACGGCGTTGTCGATCAGGTTTCCGAGGACCGTGGTGACTTCCTGCGGCTCGGTGACGTGGCCGCGGACCAGGGACTCCGGACCGAGCCGCAGGCTTACGCCGCGCTCGTCCGCCTCGACGCCCTTGGCGCCCAGGAACGCCTGCAGGTACGGGTCCTGGAGCAGTTCGGCCTGGTCTACCGGGAACTTCAGCGGCCCGGTCGCCGCCAGCCGGGCCAGGTAGTCGCGGGCCTGCTGGTGCTGGCCGATGCTCATGAAGCCGGCAATGGTGTGCAGCTGGTTGGCGAACTCATGGCGCTGGGCCCGGAGGGCTGCGGACATGGTGCCGACGGCGTCGAGCTGGCGGGTGAGCTGCTGGAGTTCGGTGCGGTCCCGCAGCATGACCACCCAGCCGAGGTCCTCCCGGCCGTGCAGGGCCTTGCGGGCGCTCGCCACGAGGACCCGGCCGCCGGCAAGGAACTCCACCGCATCGCCTTCCGCCGCGTCGGCGCGGGTGAGGTCCATCAGCTGGCCGGGCACCGGCGCCGCGGCCCAGGGCGTGCCGGCCAGATCGGGTTTGCCGAGGAGCCGCTGCGCGGCGGCGTTAAACACGCTGATCCGGCCGTCCACGGACACGCCGATTACGCCGTCGTCCACGCCCTGCAGCACGGCCACCTGGTCGTGGACCAGGGTGCTGATCTCCTCCGGTTCCAGCCCCAGCGTCAGCCGCTGGAGCCGGCGCCGCAGCAGGAAGGACCCCAGCACTCCCACCAGGAGGGCGCCGGCGGCGGTGAAGGCGATGGGGGCGATGTCCCGGGCCAGGCTCTGGCCGATGGTTTCGGTGGAATAGCCCACGCTCACCTCGCCCACCACGGTGGCTGAATCGGGCGCGAACACCGGGACCTTGGCGCCGGCGGACGGGCCCAGGGTTCCGGTGTTCCGGGTGGTGACTTCCCGGCCGGCCAGCGCCTCGGAGGGGTCGGTGCTGACCCGTTCGCCCAGCCGCTCGGCGTCGGGGTGCGCCAGCCGCAGGCCCGTCTCGTCCGTGATGACAACAAACAGTGCCCCGGTCCGTGCCCGCGCGCCCTCGGCGGCGGACATTAGCGGACCGGTGAGCAGTTCGGCCGCGGGGGGAGTGCCGGGGAGCGCGCTGATGGCCTGGACCCCGGCCCGCACCCCGGGGTCCGAGGCCACCGTGCGGGCCAGGGTGAGGGCCTGGTTCTCGGCCTCCCGGCCCAGGCGCTCATACGTCAGCCAGGCGTGCACGGCGCCGCTGAGCAGCACCACCAGCGCCACGACGCCGAGCTGCAGGAGGAGGGTCTGGGTGGAAAAGCGCACGGGGGCCCGCCCCGGGGTGGTCTTCACGGCGGCCTCCTTCCCAGGGTCCACGACACGGTGAGCAAAATGAGCAAAATGCTTCCAATAAGCAGTATGCCAATCAAATGAGGCAAAGACCCAGCCGTGACGCGCGCCACTCTAACGTCTGTAGTACGCATCACACCGGGGTGGTGCCATTCAACGAAGAAGGAGCCGGCCGTGCTGGTATTACTAGGATTCGCCATGATCGCGGTATTCATGGTGCTGATCATGACGAAGAAACTGACGCCGGTGCTGGCGCTCATCATCGTCCCCACTGTTTTTGGACTCTTTGCTGGCGCCGGACTCGGCATCGGCCCCATGGTCATGGACTCGATGAAGTCGATGACGTCCACGGCGGCCCTGCTGATGTTCGCCATCATCTACTTCGGCCTGATGATCGACGTCGGGCTCTTTGACCCGCTGGTCCGGTTCATCCTGCGCAAGCTCGGCAACGACCCCGCCAAGGTGGTCCTCGGCACGGCTATCCTCGCGGCGGCAGTGTCCCTCGACGGCGACGGCTCCACCACCTTCATCCTCACCACCGCGGCCATGCTGCCGGTCTACCTGCGCCTCAAGATGAGCCCCGTGGTCCTGACCTGCGTGGCGGGCCTCGCCAACGGCACCATGAACATCCTGCCCTGGGGCGGCCCCACCGCCCGTGCCGCAACCGCGCTGAAGCTTGACGTCAACGACGTCTTCGTTCCGATGATCCCCTCGCTGGTCGCCGGCCTCGTGGTCGTGTTCGTCTTCGCCTGGCTCCTGGGCCTGCAGGAACGCAACCGGCTCCGCGCCGTTGCCCCGGAGATCTGGGCCGACGGTGCCGGATTCGACGGCGGGACCGCGTTCGACGGCGCCAGCGGCGGCCGGCGCACGGCCACCCGCCCCGACGGCGGCCTGCCCTCCGGCGGCGGTTCGGTGGCCGTCCTGGAACGCGCTGAAGAGCTCGTGGACGAGCGCGATTCCGCCATGGCGGACACCGCGCTGGACCCCAACCGCGCCACCCTGCGCCCCAAGCTGTTCTGGTTCAACCTCGGCCTCACGGTTGCCGTCATGGGGACCCTTGTTGCCAACGTCATTCCGCTCCCGTTCGTCTTTATGGTGGGTTCCGCCATCGCCCTGCTGGTCAACTTCCCGAAGGTCAAGGACCAGGGTGCCCAGCTGATCGCGCACGCACCGTCGATCGTCGCCGTCGTGAGCATGGTGATGGCCGCCGCCGTCCTGACCGGCGTCCTGAACGGCACCGGCATGGTCAAGGCGATGTCCGAGTGGCTCGTGGCCATCATCCCGGCTGACATGGGCCCGTTTATGGCCATCATCACCGGCGTGCTGAGCATCCCGATGACGTTCTTCATGAGCAACGACGCCTTCTACTTCGGCGTCCTGCCGGTTCTCAGCGAGACCGCGGCCCACTACGGCGTCAGCGCCGCGGACATGGCCCGTGCCTCCATCACCGGCCAGCCCTTCCACCTGCAGAGCCCGCTGGTCCCGGCGATCCTGCTGCTCGTCTCGCTGGCCAAGGTGGACCTGGGCGACCACCACAAGAAGGTCCTGTGGCGCACCGCCGTCATCTCCCTGGTCATGCTGGCCACCGGAGTCGTGACCGGGGCCATCGGCATCGGCTGAGTCCTCCGCGAGAGCACAGTTCGCGGCAGTGTTTGCACAAAACACTGCCG
>JBKKDK010000396.1:0-3027 GCA_046708245.1 Arthrobacter sp. | reverse complement strand
CACCAAACTTATCCAGCTCTACATCGTGGGTGTCTTCATTTCATTCACGATCAGCCAGCTCGGCATGATCCGGCACTGGGGCCGGGAGCTCAAACTCGCCAAGGACCCGGCGGTGAGGCGGCGGATGCTCAAGTCCCGCACCATTAACGCCGTCGGCTTCGGCATGACCTCGACGGTCCTCGTGATCGTGCTGATCACCAAGTTCGAACAGGGCGCCTGGATTGCACTGCTGGCGATGTTCGTCCTGTTCCTCATCATGTGGAGCATCCGGGCACACTATGACAACGTCGCGAAGGAACTCGCGGTGGACGAGGACTCCTCGCCGCGGGCCCTGCCCACCCGGGTGCATGCGGTCCTGCTCGTCTCGCACGTCCGCAAGCCCGTGCTGCGGGCGCTGGCCTACGCCCGCGCCTCGCGCCCCTCCCGGCTGGACGCCATCACCGTGGACATCAGCCCGGAGGAGACCGAGCAGACCGTCGCGGACTGGGAGAAACTGGAGATCCCGGTACCGTTGACGGTGCTGGCCAGCCCGTTCCGCGAGACGGTGACGCCCATCATGGAGTACATCAACAACATGCGGCGCGACTCGCCGCGCGACCTGATCGTGGTGTACATCCCGGAGTACGTGGTGGGCAAATGGTGGGAGCAGCTGGTGCACAACCAGACCGCCCTGCGCATCAAGACCCGGCTCCACTTCGAGCCGGGAGTTATGGTCGCCAGCGTCCCGTGGCAGCTGAAATCGTCCGAAGAAGCCAAGAAACTGCAGGAAATCCAATGAGCCCCGACACCGCGACGCACCCCCACACCGACCTCGTCGTCGACGTCGGGCCGGTGGCCCATGGCGGGCACTGCGTCGCCCGGCACGAAGGCCGCGTGGTGTTCGTCCGGCACGCGGTCCCCGGCGAAAAGGTCCGGGTCCGGCTGACCGACTCCGGCCCGGACGCCAAGTTCTGGCGCGCCGACGTGGGGGAGGTCCTCGAGGCATCCCCCGACCGGGTGGACCACTTCTGGCACCTGGCCGACTCGCAGCGCTCCTGGTCCCACGGCCACCCGCCCCTCGGCGGCGCCGAGCTCGGCCACGTGTCGCTGGAACGCCAGCGCCGCCTCAAAGCCGAGGTGCTGGCCGAACAGCTGCGGCGCCTCGCCGGCGTGGAGCTCCCGACCGTCGTGGAGGCCGTGGGGGAGCCGGAGGCAACCGCGGACGACGGCGGCGGCCGGACCGCCGGCCTCGGCTGGCGGACCCGGGCCGGTTTCGCGGTCACGCCGGCCGGCAAGCTCGGAATGCACGCACACCGCTCCGACCTGGTCCTGCCGGTCCGGGAGATGCCGCTGGCGGTCGGGAGCATCAACGCCCTCCGGCTCTGGGAGCTCGACCTGCAAGGCATTGAGCGGGTGGAGGTCGCGGCCCCGGCCAACGGATCCCGCCCGCTGGTGCTCCTGGTGCCGGCGCCCGGTACCCGGGCCAAACGCCTCAGCGCCATCCTCGCGCAGCTGCCCGACGACGTCTCCGTGGCCAGCCTCGATCCGGTCAAGGGCGAGGTCCTGCAGCTGCGCGGGCGGACCTACGTCCAGGAGACCGCCGCCGGACACGACTACCGCGTGACGGGCGACGGTTTCTGGCAGATCCACCGCGCCGCACCGGAAACCCTCGTGGGCGCCGTCACCGGCTTCCTGCACGACGGCGGGTACCTCCAGGCCGGCGCCGTGGTGGCGGACCTATATGCCGGGGCCGGGCTCTTCACCGCGCCGCTCGCCGACGCCGTGGGTGTGACCGGATCCGTGCTGTCCGTGGAAGGGGCGCCCGGGACCAGCCGGGATGCCCGCAAGAACCTACACGGCGCGTCCCAGGTGGAGATTGTCCAGGGCAAGGTGGAAAGGGTGCTGCGCCACAATCCGCGGAATTTCGACGCGATCCTGCTGGATCCGCCCCGGGCCGGTGCCGGCAAGGCAGTCGTGAACCAGCTGATCGGCGCCGGACCGCGGGCCGTAGCCTATGTTTCCTGCGATCCGGCGTCATTTGCCCGCGATCTTGGCTACTTCCAGCAGGGCGGCTGGGAACTCGCCGGGCTGCGCGCGTTCGACCTTTATCCGCATACCCACCACATGGAGACTGTGGCGCTACTGACTCCCCGGCGCTGAGCCTACTAGGATGGGCGGAGTAGTCCGACGTCGCGCTCCGTAATCACGGCTGACCTCATGCACCCTGCATTGAACCTTGTACCAGTTAGGCCTGCCTAACTAGTAAGGGGTCTGCGGCGCGACAAAGATGAAACTGTTGCGAGAGGAGTCCTGCGATGAGCATTGTGGACAGCTTCGGTTCAAAAGGCAAACTTAATGTAGCCGGTACCGAATATGAAATTTTCCGGTTGAACTCCGTTGAAGGTGCAAAAAACCTTCCGTTCAGCCTCAAGGTATTGCTTGAAAACCTGTTGAGGACCGAGGACGGCGCCAACATTACGGCCGGCCACGTCCGCGCCTTGGCCGGCTGGGATCCCAGCGCCGAGCCCGACACTGAAATCCAGTTCACGCCGGCGCGCGTGATCATGCAGGACTTCACTGGCGTGCCGTGCGTCGTGGACCTTGCCACCATGCGTGAAGCAGTCAAGGAGCTTGGCGGTGACCCCAAGCGGGTCAACCCGCTGGCACCGGCCGAAATGGTGATTGACCACTCGGTGCAGATCGATGCCTTCGGCAACTCCGGCGCACTGGAGCGCAACATGGAGATCGAGTACCAGCGCAATGGTGAGCGGTACCAGTTCCTGCGTTGGGGCCAGACCGCGTTCGACGACTTCAAGGTCGTCCCGCCGGGAACCGGCATCGTGCACCAGGTCAACATCGAGTACCTTGCACGCACCGTCATGACCCGCGAGGTGGACACCGAGACTGGCACAGTCCTCCGGGCCTACCCGGACACCTGTGTCGGCACCGACTCGCACACCACCATGGTCAACGGCCTGGGCGTGCTGGGCTGGGGCGTCGGCGGCATCGAAGCCGAGGCCGCCATGCTCGGCCAGCCCGTCTCCATGC
>JBKKDK010000395.1:0-4735 GCA_046708245.1 Arthrobacter sp. | reverse complement strand
CGAGTGGACCAGGACGGAGCCGTCCGCCTTGACCAGCAGGAGGCGGGTGGCCAGCGGAAGATGGGCTTTGAGCCGGCCGACGTAATCGACGGAGCAGCGGGCTATGACTAAACGCACCCGGTCAACTCTACCGGCTGGTGGGAGCGGCGGACTTCCGGCCTGGGGCAGAATGGAAGCATGCCCCGTTCCAACCGACCCCGCCGCCCCGTCTCCGGACGGACGCCCACCGGCAAGGCGGCGAAGCCCGGAGCGAAGGGCGGTCCGGTGCCGGAACTGGACCTGGAACGCGCCCGTTCGGGAATTGCCCGCCGCGAGAGCGCGCCGGACGGCGAGTGGATGGTCCGGTCCATCACGGCCGCCCGGGCCGGGAAGACCTACATCTGCCCGGGATGCTTCACCGCCGTCCTCCCCGGGGTGGCACACCTTGTGGTCTGGTCCGAAGACCACATCTTCGGTGCGGCGGCCGGGCTGGCCGAGCGCCGGCACTGGCACTCGAACTGCTGGACCTCACGCAGTTACCGGTATCGCTAAGCTGGTCAGCATGAGCTTTGATCCGGCGTCGTACGCATTCAACCAGCCCTCCGCACCCACTGCCATCCGCGCCTCCACGGTACTGCCGGCGCACCGCGAAAACGTTGAGCTCCGCACCGGGGACGGCCACCGGCTGGTGGGCGAGCTGGCGCTGCCGGAGTCCGGCGACATCAAGGCGACCCTGATCACCCTGCACCCCCTGCCGACGCACGGCGGGTTCATGGACTCGCACGTCTACCGCAAGGCCTCCTACCGGCTGCCGGCGCTCGCCGGAATCGCGGTGCTCCGGTTCAACACCCGCGGCACCGCCTCGCCCCGCGGCACCAGCACGGGGTCCTTCGAGGAGGGCATCGGCGAACGCCAGGACGTGGAGGCCGCCGTGCAGTTTGCCGTGGACCGCGGCCTGCCCAACCGCTGGCTCGTGGGGTGGTCCTTCGGGACGGAACTTGCCCTGATGTACGGCGCGTCCCAGCCGGTGGCTTCAGAAGTTGAGGGCGCCATCCTGCTCTCGCCCCCGCTGCACCGCGCCACTGATGTCCACCTCAAGGAATGGGCAGCCGCCGGCAAGCCGCTTAAGGTGCTGGTGCCCGAACATGACGACTACCTCCAGCCGGCTGCCGCCGTCGAGCGGTTCAGCCTTGTGCCGCAGGCCCGGGTGGTGGGGGTCGACGGCGCCAAGCACTTGTGGGTGGGGGAGAAGTACGCCGGCCGGGTGCTCAACGAGATCGTGGACGAAGTCCTGCCGGGCGGGTCGGGCGGGGCCGGGCTGCCCCAGGAATGGGACGGGCCGGTCGCCACGGCGCACGCCTGAGGCGCGCCTTCGTCAGTGTTTGTCCTGCCGGACAATGAAGATTTCCTTCACGAGCAGCATGATGGCCGCGGCGGTCGGGATGGCGATGAGCGCACCCAGGACGCCGAGCAGGCTGCCGCCGGCGATCACCGAGATGACGGCGACGGCGCCGGGCACCGCGACGGCCTTCTGCATCACGCGCGGGGAGATGAAGTAGGCCTCGAACTGCAGGTAGGCGAAGTAGCAGATCGCGTACACCACCGCCGTCTGCCAGCCCGCGGTGAGGGCGATCAGCGTCACGATCACGCCGGCGATCAGGCCGCCCACCAGCGGGATGAAGGCCAGCAGGGCCACGACAAACGCGAGCAGCACCGCAAACGGGACCCCGGCGATGCTCATCACGATGAACGCGAACGTGGCGTTCAGCAGCGCGACGACCGCCTGGCCGATCACGTAGTTGCCGACCGAGGCGGTGATTTCCTCGGAAAGGGCCTCGACCCGGACGCGGCGGGACCGCGGCGCCAGCCGGTACCCCCACTTTTTCATGGCGGGCAGCGCGGCCAGGAAGTAAAGGCTCAGGACCAGGACAATCAGCGTGCCGAACAGGCCGTTGGCGACCGTGGTGCCGAAGCCGACGACGCCGCCGAAGATGCCGCCCATCGCCTCGGGGTTGTTGACGAATTTTTCAAGTTCCTGGGTGATCCGTTCCCGCACGCCGAACTGGTTGTCGAGGCCGCGGAAGAAGTCGGAGTCGATGAAGTCCTGGATCCAGCGCGGCGCCTGCTGCACGATCTGCGTCACCTGCGAGACGATCGTGGGGATCAGGGTCGCGAAGAAGCCGGCCACGGCCAGGGTCAGTGTGGACACGGCGATGACAATGCCGGCGGCCCGGGGGAATTTCTTGCCCTCGAGCCAGCGCACCACGGGATCCAGGCCGAGTGCGATGAACAGGGCGGCCACTATCCAGAGCAGCAGCTGCGTGGTGTTGGAGCCGATCCAGTACACGAGCAGGGCCACGCCGACGCCGACGGTCCCCATAAAGCCGACGTACAGGGGGTGCTGGGCGGACATCCGCGGCCCCGGGTGGCCGAAGCGGTTGTTGGTCCCGTTCTCCGTGGTTGTGGCGTCCTGCTCCTGCTCCGGCGGCATTTCAAAGCGGAGCCGCGGCTGCGCGCCCGGGATCGGCTGGCGCAGGCGGCGCGCCACCGTGAACAGGATTTCGGCGACGGCGGCCCGCCGGTTGGAAATGTGCTCCTGGGGCCCTAATTCCGCGGCTCCGGATTCAGGGCTTTCCTGTTGTCCTGCGGGGGTCGAATCCGTGTGTTCACTCACTGCGCTTAAAGCCCTTTATCTCTGTTTATCCCCTGTGGAGCCGCGGTCGCGGGCCGGATGTGACGATCAACGCAAACACTATCAGCAGGCTTGTTAGCGCGCGGCTCAACGGTTGGCGGGCCCGCCGCCGGAGGTCTTGACAAATCCGCCGATCTGACTCACGGGTAACAAAATGGTTACTATTGAAGCTAAGTGTCCGCTGATGATAGGTAATATTTTGCGTTTCAAGACTGCAGTTGCATTAGTGCTGCTCGGCCTCCTGACACTGCTCGCGGGTATCGGCCAGAAGACATTCTGGGCTCCGGCCGAGACCGTTACGGCCACCGCCCCCGCTGACGCCGCCGCGGCGCCGCTGACCGTCTTTGACGAGAAGCTGCGCACGCTGCACGGCGGCACGGTGAAAATCAACGTCAAGGGGGAGGGCAGCTTCATGCTGGCCGCCGGCCGCCCGGACGACGTCGACGCATGGGTAGGCCCGGCCGCCCACAACACCGTGTCCGGCGTCTCCGATGACGGCAAGGCGCTGCAGCTGACGCATACCGACGGCGAAGCATCCACGCCGTCGCCTGCCGGCTCCGACCTGTGGGTCACCACAGAGAACGCCAGCGGTGAGCTGAACTACTCATGGACCCCGCCCGCCGACGGCGAATGGTCCCTCCTGCTCGCATCGGACGGCACCAAGCCGGCGCCGGCGTCGATCACCATGACCTTCCCGAACGACACCTCCACTCCGTGGGCCATCCCGCTTATGGTGCTTGGCGCCCTGCTGGTTTTGGCCGGCGCCGCATTGCTGGTGCTCAAGCCGAAGGCCGGAGCCGGCAACGGCAAGGGCGGTTCCAGGGGCAGCTCCATCGGCCGCCTGTTCGCTGACCGCCCGCGGGGCCGGGCCACCGGACGCGTGCCTGCCAAGGACACCGCCGCGGAGCGCACCGTGCTGCAGCGCCTGCGCCGCTCCGGCGCAGTCATCGCCGTCGTGACCGCTTCGGCCGTCGCCGGCACCGGCGTGGCCGCCCAGGCCAGCCAGACCCCCGCGCCGGCACCGGGCACGTCCACCGGCGCCGCCCCTGCCCCGACCGCCGCCGCGGAGCCGGACGCCCCTGTGCTGATCGACGCGCAGTTCCGCCGGATCCTCGAGCAGGTTGCCGGCGCGGTTGACGCCGGCGACGCCGCAAAGGATGCCTCCAAGCTCAACCCGCGCGTGGCCCAGACCGAGCTCGAGGTCCGCACGCAGAACTACAAAATCCGCTCCCAGGTCGGTGCCTACGAGTCGCGGATGCCGGTCCGGGCCACCAAGCTGCTGACCACCGTCGTCACCAACAAACGGACGTGGCCGCGCTCGGTCATGGCCGTGACACAGGGCGAAGGCAATGTTGTTCCGCAGCTCCTCACGCTGACCCAGGCGTCGCCGCGCGAGAACTACAAGCTGGCTGCCACCACCCCGCTGCAGCCGGGCACAACGTTCCCGGCCATCCCCCGGGACGGCACCGAGACGCTGGCCCCGTCGGACAAGTCGGGGCTGCTCTACAGCGGCGAGGAAGCCCTGGCCGGGCTCGGCGACCGCCTGACCACCGCCGAGTCGGCGTTCAAGGACAAGCTCGTCGAGGGACAGTCCTCGCCCTATATCGCCGACACCCTCGCCTACCAGGCGGACGTGGTTAATTCCGGCGTCAACGGGACGTTCGCCTTCACCCACAAGGTTGTGCCCGAGAGCACCGTGGTGTTCCGCACGGCCGACGGCGGGGCGCTGGTCCTGGGCCGGCTGAACTTCGCCTTCGACGGCACGCCCAAGGCTGCCGGCGACAAGCTGACCATCGGTGACGACGCGGCCGCCCTGGCCGGCGGCAAGGAGACCAGCACGGGCATGGTGCTGAACTTCGCCGAATCCGTGGCCGTCTACATTCCGCCGGCCGGGTCCACGGATTCGATGAAGCTCACTGCGGCAACCCGCGGCCTGGTCGGGGCGGGCTTCAAATAAGCCCACCCGGGCATCAACAGCGGCCCGGCCGCAGCGGTACGCCGCTGCCGCCGGGCCGCTGTGTTTTCAGGGTGGCACCGGGCGGGGCCGCAGTGGTTAGAGTGGAG
>JBKKDK010000394.1:0-17547 GCA_046708245.1 Arthrobacter sp. | reverse complement strand
GGCCTGCACCTCGCCGACGTCCAGAACCTGCTGGGCCTCCTCGACCGCCTTGTGGAGTCCGGCAAATCGGTCATCGTGATCGAACACCACCAGGCCGTTATGGCGCACGCGGACTGGATCATCGACCTCGGCCCCGGCGCCGGCCACGACGGCGGCAGCCTCGTCTTCGAGGGCACACCCGCCGAGCTCGTCGCGGCCCGTTCCACCCTCACCGGTGAGCACCTCGCGGCCTACGTCGGCAACTGACCTGCGCGCCGCGCGGGCCGGTGCTGCGGGCATGATCGGGGCGGTCCTTTTTGTGGCCGTCTTCAGCGTTGCCGGGTGGCTGGTCCCCGGCTACTCCCCGACGCGCATGTTCGTCAGCGAACTGTCCCTTGGCCCGCACGGCTGGGTCCAGGTCCTCAACTTCATGCTGACGGGCACCCTGGTGCTGGTGTTTGGCCGCGGCCTCGCCGCCCACTTCAGCACCGGCACGGCATCACGAGCCGGGCCGGTGCTGGTGCAGGGTATGGGCACCTGCCTGATTGCCTCCGGACCGTTCACCACCGACCCGTCGTCGATGTTCGACCAGACCAGTGCGCACGGGATCGTGCACGGCATCTTCGGCGCCCTCTTCTTTGCGTTGGCCCCCGTGAGTTGCTTCGTTTTCTTCCGGCGCTTTCGCAGCGACCCGGGCTGGCGCCCCCTGGCGGGGTGGACCTTGGCAACGGGCATTGTCCTCACCGTCGGAATCGTCCTGCTCAAAGTCAGCCAGCAGCCCGGGAGCGGACTGTTCGAGTGGAAGGGACTGGTGCAGCGCGCCGTCCTGGTCGCGTTCCTGGCCTGGATTTTCGGCGTCGCACACCGGCTCCGCCAGCGCAGCCGAAGCAGCGGGACTGCTTAGGCGCTGATCCTGATGACGTCGGTCAGCCATGCGAGGGCGGCGGTCCTGGAGGTGAAGAACCGGTGCGGGTAGCGGGTGTGCCGGCTCATGGCGGCGGCGATGACGCGGTCCACTGCGCTGGACCCCAGAACCGCGATGGCCAGCACGCCCGTAGTCTGCGCGAACTCGTACCTGGCAGCGGCGCTGATCTCGACGTCGGTCATTTCCGAAAGCATCGGCATCGGGACCCCTCCGCTGAGCCGTTCCACGGCCAGCATGGCGTCTTTGGCGTCGTCGACGTCAACAAACGAACCGGGCCGCCAGAGGGACTCGATGATGCCCGCGCGAAGGCTCAGGGAGTTCTTCCCTTCAGCGGCGGTCATTCCTACAGGCATCATTGCGTTTATTCTAGGCTGACCAGCGCCGATGCTCGACCGCCCCGTCAGCGGCTGTTGCGGTCGATGGCCTGGCCGAGGATGCGCGCGCCTTCCGGGAAGGCTCCCGGGTTGGGTCCGGCGTAGTTGAGCCGGATGAACGGGCCGGCCGGTTCGGCCGGAAACCATTCGGTGCCCGCGGCGATGATGACCCCGGCACTTTCGCAGTCGCCGGCCAGCCGTTCGAGGTCGGTTCCGTCGGGCAGGCGTGCCCAAAGGTTGAGCCCGCCCTTGGGGATGAGGCTGATGTGGGCGTGCGGGGCGTGCTCGCGCAGGCTGCTCACCAGAAGGTCCCGCCGTGACTGGAGCTGGTGGCGGAGGCTGCGCAGGTGCGTCTGCCAGGCGGGCTGTGTGACCACCTCCAGCGCGGCGGACTGGAGCAGGCCGCTGACGTACATTGATTCAGCGCCGCGGTCGGCAAGGATGCGCTCACGCGCCGGGCCCCTGGCGATGACCGCGGCGACGCGGATGGACGGGGACACGCTCTTCGTCAGTGAGCGGAGGTAGACGACGTGGCCGGAGTCATCGCGCGCGGCGATGGGTACCGGGGTGGTGGTGATCCCGAAGTCGTGGGCCCAGTCGTCCTCGACGAGGAAAGCCCCGTATCTGCGCACGATCTCCAGGACAAGTTCGCCGCGCCGGACGGCCCACTGCGCCCCGGTGGGGTTCGCATAATTGGGTTGCGCATAGAACAGGCGGGCGCCGGTTTCCTCGAAGGCCCGGGCAAGCTCCTCCGGGTCCGGGCCGTCGGGCCCGCTGGGCACCGGGACGACGCGGACGCCCGCCTGCGCGGCGGCCAGGAGCGCCCCCCAGTACGTCGGGGATTCCACGAGCAGGGGCTGGCCATGGCCGACCAGGGCCTTGAAGATGGAACTGAGTCCGCTCTGGCTGCCGGGCAGTACGGTGACATCGCCAGGCGCCGGCGGCGTGATCCCTGCCGGGGTCGCGGCGCCGAGTTCGCGCGCGAACCAGGACTGCAGTTCGGGCAGCCCCGGTGCCGGCGGGCGGGAGAAGGCCGCGTCGCTCCGGACCGCCCGAGTGAAGGCCGCGCGCACCAGGCGTTCCGGCAGGAGTTCCCGGTCCGGATAGCCGGCGTGAAATCCGATGACATCGTTTGATGTGCTGCGCATTGTGGTGGACGCCGAGCGGGCAGGAGCCTGGGGTGAACGCAGGGCCGCGGTCTGCCAGCCGTAATCGGAGGGGCGTGCGGTGCGGAGGGCGCGCACGAACGTCCCGACGCCGGGGCGGCTCTCAATGAGGCCCTCTGCGGCCAGGGTCTGCAGCGCCTTCTGCACCGTCACCGGGCTGGCCTGGTACTCGGCAACCAGTGACCGCGTGGACGGCAGGCGCGAGCCCGGCGCGGCCCCGGCGGTCCACTTCCGCAGTCGCACGGCGATCCGGGAACTGCTATCGTTGTTCATGAGAG
The DNA here is from genome assembly GCA_046708245.1 of Arthrobacter sp. GTDB lineage: Bacteria > Actinomycetota > Actinomycetes > Actinomycetales > Micrococcaceae > Arthrobacter. Next base: position 14,825 of record JBKKDK010000394.1, on the reverse strand, counting down.
ACAATAGTAGCGCTACTATCCTTGTGCGGCCAGTGATACCGTCCCCGCCGCGGAACGGCGTGTGGTGGGGCCTCCTTGGAGTAGCAGCCTTCTCCTTCACTGTGCCCTTCACCAAGGTGGCCGTTGCGGGGCTCTCCCCGTTGTTCATCGGGTCCGCCCGCGCGGTCATCGCCGCGGTCCTGGCCGGCCTCGCACTGTACCTCACCCGGCAGAGTTTTCCCCGCGGCGTTCAGTGGGCGCGGCTCGCGGTGGTTGCCGGCGGGATCGTCGTCGGCTTCCCGCTGCTCACCTCCTTCGCCCTCACGACGGCGCCCGCCACCCACGGCGCTGTCGTCATCGCGCTGCTTCCGGCGGCGACGGCAACGGCCGCGGTTCTCCGCGCCCGCGAGCATCCGCGGGGAGCGTTCTGGGCCGCGACAGCCGTTGGCGCCCTGGTGGCAATAGCATTCGCCTTCACCCAGTCCGGGGGCTTCGGGCAGCTGCACTGGGCGGACCTGCTGCTCCTCGGCGCTGTGGTGGCCGCTGCCATCGGCTACGCGGAAGGTGGCCTGCTCGCTCGGGAGCTGGGTGCGTGGCAGACAGTGTCCTGGGCGCTGGTGCTGGCATTCCCCCTGATGGTGATCCTGGCAGCGCTTTCAGCGGCCCAGGATCCGCCGACGGGCACACCCGTCCAGTGGGCTGCCCTCGCCTACCTCGGCATCGTCAGCATGTTCCTGGGCTTCTTCGCCTGGTACCACGGCCTGGCCATCGGTCCCATGGCCCGGGTCAGCCAGATTCAGCTCGTCCAGCCCGTGCTGAGCATCTGCTGGGCTGGCCTCCTGCTCGGCGAGGCCCTGACCTGGACCACCCTCATCGGCGGCCTCGCCGTCATCCTCTGTGCCGGCATCGCCGTCCGCGTCCGCCAAAACCCGCCGCCCGCGGCGCGGACTTCCTGACACCACCCGCACCCCGCAGATTCTTCACAGTCAAAGGACAACCCATGTACACCCCAGCCCATTTTGCAGCCGACCCCGATGCCATCCGCGACCTCCTGACCCGGCCGGCCGCATCCAATCTGGTCACCATGACCACGCAGGGCATGCTTGCCACCCTGCTGCCGTTCGTCTTCGACCCCTCGGTCGGTGAGCATGGCGCGTTGCAGGGGCACGTCGCCCGGAACAACGTCCAGTGGTCCGAGCCCGCAATCGGGGAGTCACTCGTCATCGTCCAGGGCGCGGACGCCTACATCTCACCCTCCTGGTATGCGTCGAAGGCCGAACATGGGCGGGTTGTTCCGACCTGGAACTACTCGGCGGCCCATGTCTACGGCAGCCTCGTCGTCCACGACGATCCGGTCTGGCTCAGCCGTCTAGTCCGGCGGCTGACCGATATCCATGAGGCCGGCTCGGAGCGGCCGTGGACCGTGGACGATGCGCCCGAGCGCTTCATCGCCGGGCAGCTGCGCGCGATCGTCGGCGTCGAACTGCTCATCACCAGGATCGAAGCGAAGACAAAACTCAGCCAGAACCGGCCCGACGCCGACATCGACGGCGTTGTGGCAGGGCTCGCTGCCCGGGGGCAGGCGGAAAGCGCCGCAGACGTAGGGCGCGCGAGGCGCAAGTCCTGAGCCTTGACCTCTCCCCGGGATGATGGAAGCGTGATCCCTGTTGGTCGACGCCGCGACGAGGTGGCCCACGTGGACTTTTCGAAACGGAGGGTAGGTTCGTGTTCGCGACATCCAGTGCCGTGGAGGACCTGACGGGGATCGCCGGTTTTGCCACCCGTGCCATTGACTCGTTCGGCGAGTGGGGCGTGGGACTCCTGACCTTCGCGGAGACGGTCTGCCCACCCATTCCCAGCGAGCTAATTCTTCCGCTGGCCGGATTCCTCACCAAACAGGGAACCATGAACATGGTCCTGGTGGTTTTCACCAGCACCCTGGGGGCCTACACCGGGGCGCTGCTGCTTTATTGGCTGGGCGCCTGGCTGGGCATGGAACGGTCCATCCGTTGGCTGGCCAAACTGCCGCTCGTGGACCGAGAGGACTTCGAAAGGGCCTCCGGCTGGTTCCAGCGCCACGGAAGATCGGCGGTCTTCTTCGGCCGGCTGATACCGGGCGTACGCAGCCTGATTTCGCTGCCGGCGGGGGCTGCAAGAATGAACCTGGTGACTTTCAGCGTGTTCACTATCGCGGGGAGCGGGCTCTGGAACGGTCTGCTGATCGGGCTGGGAGCACTGCTCGGCGCGCAGTACCGGCTCATCGATGAGTATTCACGGTTTCTCAACTACGCCCTTTACGCGGCACTTGCCGCAGTCATCGTGTGGCTGGCCGTCAGGACAATCAGCCGCCGCCGCAACCACGCCGGGTAACGGCCAGCGGGGGCGTGGCGCGGATCAATCGAGGGTGACGTCGATGCTTTGCTGATTGCCTGCGCGGTTGAACACGACAGCCACGGCGGCCCCGGCTGCCTGTTCCCGCGCCGCCGCCGTGAGCTCGGCAGCGCTGGTCACGTGATCCTGACGACGGCCAGGTCCGAGAGCGGATAGGTGCCGGTGATCGTCACCGGGTAGACCAGGCCGTCGTTGGTGCGGACTTCGATCGCCGCGTCCGGGGCCTCGCCGTCCAGCGTGACCACGTGCGCGTTGGTGAGGACATGGCCCGACTCATCCAGGATGATGCCCGATCCGGTCCCGGCCGACGTCGCCGAACTTGCCCTGATGGTCACCACGCTGGGTGAGGCCGTCTGCGCGGCAGCGGAGACTGCGGCGTGTCTTCGGGGGTGGGACCTGGCGGGTCGATCATGGTGGGGCTCCCTCAGGGTTTGCCGCTCCGCTGGTTCGGAGGGGTGACCCCATCGTGGAAGCCCGGCCTTTCGACCGTCTATCGCGCCGCTGTGAACGGGCTGTGAGCTGAGCCGCCCTGTGGCCGGTGTCCTGCGCTCAGGGTTCCGCGTCGAGTTCTGCCAGTTCCTCGCAGGCATCCCGGTAGCAGATGTCGCCGTTCCGCCATGCGTGCTCCAGCTCCCTGGCCCTGGACTGCCAGTACTTGCCTCCGGTTCGTCCCGTTAGCCCGTCGAGATACTGCAAGCACATGCCGAGCGCCGGGAATCGGTGGCCGAGAGGCCGGGAATGGACTAAGTACATGCTCCATGGTCCAACCCGCTACTGGGAGGACCATGGGTGCCGGCTGTGTGATCCGCCGTCCGGGGCGCCGTCGTCGGGCTATCCGATCAGCGCCAGTACAGCGCCCACGGCAACCACGCCGCCCGCCTGGGTACGCATGTCAGTGACGGTGCCCCCGCGGTGTGCGGACACCTGGGTTTCCATCTTCATGGCCTCCAGAACAACCACCGGATCGCCGGCGGCGACCTCGGCGCCCGGCTCAACGAGCCACTTCACCACGGTTCCGGCCATGTCGGCGCGCAGCTCCCCCGGATCGGCCGCACCGGCAGCGCCGCCGTCGGGCGCACCCTCCACACTCACCCCGGCAGGCAAGGTTCCGCCGGAACGTGCCCAGCCGTGCAGCAGGCCGGCCGGCAGCCCGACCGCCAGCCGGCGGCCGTCCACCTCGACGGTGATGGTGCGGCGTTCGCCGTCGGGAGCGGCGGTGCTGTAGTCGGGATCGGCGGTGATGGAGAAATTGTCCGCGAAGTCGGTCTCGATCCAGCGGGTGTGGATTCCCAGGCCGGACTCGGAGGTGAAGTCCGGGGATTCCAGCACGACCCGGTGGAAAGGCAGCACGGTGGCCACGCCGGTGATGGTCATTTCGGCGAGGGCACGGCGGGCGCGGCGCAGGGCCTGTTGCCGGTCGGCGCCGGTGACGATGAGCTTCGCGAGCAGGGAATCGAACTGCGGCGCGACGAAGGAGCCGGACCGGACGCCGGTGTCAAGGCGGATGCCCGGACCGGTGGGGCCGGAGAACTCGCCGATGGTCCCCGGCGAGGGCAGGAAGCCGCGGCCCACGTCCTCGGCGTTGAGCCGGAATTCGAAGGCGTGCCCGCGCGGTGCCGGGTCCTCGCTGAACCGCAAAGGCTCGCCGGCGGCGATGCGGAACTGCTCCTGCACAAGGTCGATTCCGGTGGTCTCCTCGGTGATGGGGTGCTCCACCTGCAGGCGGGTGTTGACTTCCAGGAACGCTACGGTGCCGTCCGCGGCGACGAGGAATTCCACCGTCCCGGCACCGGAGTAGCCGGCCTCCCGGCAGACAGCCTTGGCGGCATCGTAGATCAGACGGTTTTGCTCCGCGCTGAGGAACGGAGCGGGTGCCTCCTCCAGGAGCTTCTGGTGCCGGCGCTGCAGCGAGCAGTCCCGGGTTCCGACGACGACGACGTTGCCGTGCGCGTCCGCCAGGACCTGCGCCTCAACGTGGCGGGGACGGTCCAGGTAGCACTCCACGAAGCACTCCCCGCGGCCGAACGCCGCGACAGCCTCGCGGACGGCGGAATCGAAGGCTTCCTCCACCTCGTCCAGCGCACGGACCACCTTCATGCCGCGGCCGCCGCCGCCGAAGGCTGCCTTGATGGCGATCGGAAGGCCGTGCTCCTCGGCGAAGGCGCGGGCTTCCGCGGCGGAATGCACCGGGCCGTCGCTGCCGGCGACCAGGGGCGCGCCGGCGCGGACGGCGGCCTCGCGGGCGGTGATCTTGTTGCCAAGAAGCCGGATGGCGTCCGGGGCGGGGCCGATCCAGGTCAGGCCGGCGTCGAGGACCGCCTGGGCGAAGTCGGCGTTCTCGGAGAGGAAGCCGTAGCCGGGGTGCACCGCGTCCGCGCCGGATTCCGCGGCCGCCGCGAGGAGCTTCGGGATGTTCAGGTAGGTGTCCGCGGGCGAATTGCCGTCCAGACTGAACGCCTCATCCGCGGCGGAGACGTGCAGGGCGTCGGCGTCGATGTCCGCGTAGACGGCGACGGAGGCCAGCTGCGCGTCGTCGCAGGCCCGGGCGATGCGGACGGCAATTTCTCCGCGGTTGGCAATCAGGACCTTGCGCATCAGTTACCCGCTTTTCGTTCGGTGGTGGTGTGCTCGGCAGTGTCATGTTCGGCCCAGCGGAAGCGGATCTTGCCGCCGATCGGGATCTGCGCGGCGGTGTCGAGCTGATGATCCACCACAACGGCGATCACGGGGTAGCCGCCGGTGATGGGGTGGTCGGCCAGGAAAAGCACGGGCAGGCCCTCCGGCGGGACCTGGACCGCCCCGGCAACGGTGCCCTCGCTGGGCAGCTCGCCGTTCCGGCTGCGCTGCAGCGGAGCTCCGTCCAGGCGCATGACCACCCGGTTGGACTGCGGCGTGACCGCCCATTCCTGACGGCAGAAGGAGTCCAGCGCCTCGGCGTCGAACCAGTCGAAGCGCGGTCCGGGGACAACATCAAGGACGGTCACCCCGGCGCCGGGGTAGGGCGGCTGCAGTTCGGGGTCGCCGACGACGCCGGATTCGGATTCCCCGCCGGAGGGCAGTTGCTGGCCCGCGGCCAGCGGTGCCGGGCCTATTCCGGACATCGTGTCCGTGGAACGGCTGCCGAGCACCGGGACGGCGTCCACGCCGCCGCGGACCGCGAGGTAGCTGCGGAAGCCGCTCCCGGGCACACCCAGCGTCAGGGTTTCGCCGTCGAGCAGGGCGAACGGGGTGGCCATGGGGACGGTCCGCCGGAACGGCCCGGACCCGGTGTCCGGCGGCTCGATCACGAGTTCCGATGGCGCCCCGGCGACGGCGAGGACCTGGTCCCCGACGGCCTGGACAGTGAGTCCGCCGGCGACGGATTCGATTGCCGCGGCCGACGCCGTGTTCCCGACGAGGCGGTTGGCGCGGCGCAGCGAGGCCCGGTCCAGCGCGCCGGCAGCGGAGACACCGAGGGCGGAGTGGCCGTGCCGGCCAAGGTCCTGGATGAGGCTTTGCAGGCCCGGCGAAACGATCCGGAGGCCGGAGACGATGTTCTGCTGGACGGCGGCGACGGCAGGTCGTTCCGCGGGCAGCGCCACCGATTCCCGGACGGCGCGGAACTGCACGCGGTGGCCGGGTGCGGCCAGGGCGGGCTGCTCGCGGTCGAGGTCCCACATGGCCGCGCCGGTGTGGCCGATCAGCTGCCAGCCCCCGGGCGAGCTGCGCGGGTAGACGGCCGAGTAGTTTCCGGCCAGTGCCACCGAGCCGGCGGGGACGGCGGTGCGCGGGGAGCTGCGCCGAGGCACTTCGAGGGCCTGGTTTTCGCCCACCATGTAGCCGAAGCCGGGGGCGAAGCCGGCGAAGGCCACGGTCCAGATCTGGCCGGTGTGGGCGGCGATCACGCCCTCCGGTCCGAGGCCTGTCAGCTTCCCGACTTCGGCGAGGTCCGCGCCGTCGTACACGGTGTCGATGACCACCAGCCCGCCGTCGCGCTCCACCGGTGCGGTGAGGTCGAGCTGGAGCAGCCGGGCGGCGATCCGCCGGGCGGATGCCGGCGAATCGGCGGTGACCAGTACGGTTTCGGCGGCGGCGAGCACGTCCAGCTGGCCCGGCAGCGGGTGCTCGAGCAGCAGCGCCTGCAGGGCCAGCACGTCCTGGGTGCCGGAGAGTTCGGCGAGTACCGCACGGGTCCCCACCGCCCGCACGGTCCCCACTTTGTGAACTGCCGCCTTCTGTCCTGCCAAGGTGTCCCCCGCTGTCTTAATCATCAGCTGCTTCCATCGTTGCCGGTGCCGGTGAGAAGGGTCCGCGCCGCTTAGGCGAGGGCTTCCTGCAGGAGCCGCTCTTCTTCCTGGGTCTGCGGGTTCCGGCCGAGGGCCAGCCCGATTACGGTCACGATGGAGGCGACGGCGAGGTAGCCGGCGATCAGGAACCAGTTGCCGGTGGCGGCGTAGAGGGCGGTGAAGATCAGCGGTGCGACGGCGCCGCCGATCACGCCGGCCAACGTGTAGGCAAGCGAGCTGCCGGCGTAGCGGAGCCGGGCCGGGAACTGCTCGGTGATGTAGGCGGCCTGCGGGCCGTACATGAAGGCGTGGAACGCCAGGCCGATCACGACGCCGACGGTGAGCATGACGACGGACTTGCCCTCGATCATCAGGAAGAACACCGGGATGTACACTGCGGTGCCGACAGCGGCGATGCCGTAGACGAGGCGGCGGTTGAAGCGGTCCGTGAGGGCACCGGCGGCCGGGATCAGGAAGAGCTGGAAGGCGGAGCCGATCAGGATGGCCGCGAGGACGTTGCCGGTGGTCATGCCCAGCTGCTTGGTGGCGTAGACGGCCACGAAGACAGTGAAGAGGGCGTAAAGCACGTCAGGGCAGACGCGGGAGAGGGCGGCGGCGACCAGGGCGCGCGGTTCTTTGGTGAAGACCTCCTTGATGGGGGCCTTGGGCTGCTCGCCGTGGGCCTGGATGGCCTTGAAGACCGGTGTTTCCTCGAGCTTGAGCCGGATCAGGAGGCCGAAGACCACCAGGAGGGCGGAGGCGAGGAAGGCGACGCGCCAGCCCCAGGAGAGGAAGGCTTCGGTGCTGAGGGTCGCGGCCAGCAGGGCCAGGACGCCGTTGGCCATGAGGTTGCCGGCCGGCGGGCCGATCTGCGCGGCGGAGGACCAGAATCCGCGTTTGTTGGCGTCGCCGAATTCGCTGGAGAGCAGGACGGCACCGCCCCATTCGCCGCCGACGCCGATGCCCTGGGCCAGGCGCAGCAGCACCAGGATGACAGGGGCGGCAACGCCGATGACCGAGTAGTCCGGCAGCATGCCGATCAGCACAGTGGCGACGCCGATGAGCATCAGGGTAACGACGAGGACGTGCTTGCGGCCGATCTTGTCGCCGAGCCGGCCGAAGACCACGCCGCCGATGGGGCGGGCCAGGTAGCCCACCGCGAACGCGGAGAAGGAAAGCAGCAGGCCCACGAACTCGTCGTTGCCGGGGAAGAAGATCTTCGGGAACACCAGGGCCGAGGCCACGGAGTAGATGGCGAAGTCGTAGTACTCCAGCGAGGTGCCGGTGAGGCTCGCGACGTAGGCCTTGAGGGCGCCGGGTGGCAGCTTCCTCTTGCTGGCGGCCGGGGTGGCCTGGTGCGGTGCGGACATGGTTTTCCTCCAGGTGTGCGGGGTGCTGCCCGTTGCTTGGGTGGACGTGCGGGATGTGCCCGGCGCGGGCCGGGGTGTGGTGCTGGCTGTTGTGGTGCCGGGCCTAGACGAACGCTGCGGTGGTGATGCCGGCAGCGGTGAGCGCTTTGCGGACGGCCGCGGCCATGGTGACGGCTCCCGGGGAGTCGCCGTGGACGCAGATGCTTTCGGCGCGGATTTTCAGGATGGAGCCGTCGATGGTGCGGACGGCGGAATCGGTGGCCATCCGGAGGACATGCTCAGTGACCAGAGCGGGGTCCTCCAGCACGGCTCCGGGGAGCGTACGGGATACGAGGGTGCCGTCCGGGTTGTAGGCGCGGTCGGCAAAGGCTTCGGTGACCGCGCGGAGACCGGAGGCTTCGGCAAGGCGCAGCACTTCCGAGCCCGGCAGCCCCAGGATGGGTAGGTTCGGGTCAACGGACTTCACGGCGTCAACGACTGCTTTCGCCTGGCCGGTGTGGGCGACGATCGCGTTGTAAAGTCCGCCGTGCGGCTTCACGTACTGGACGGTTCCGCCCTCGACGGCGGCCAGCGCCTGCAGCGCTCCGATCTGGTAGACGACGTCGTCCGCCAGTTCGATCGGATCGATGTCCAGGAAACGGCGGCCGAAGCCGGCGAGGTCCCGGTAGCCGACGTGGGCGCCGATGACGACGCCGGCTGAAACCGCCTCGCGGCAGGTCCGGCGGATGACGCTGGGGTCGCCGGCGTGGAACCCGCAAGCCACGTTTGCGCTGGACACCGAGCGGAACATCGCGGTGTCGTCGCCCAAGGTCCAGCGTCCGAACGACTCGCCGACGTCGCTGTTCAGGTCAATGGTTGCCATTTGTGATCCTCGTCTCATGATAGCCCCCTCTAAGGATGCATCACTTTGGCCGATTGTTCAACAATCCAACGATTCAACATTGGAACGATCGTGTAGATTCGGCAGCATGACGACTTCCAATGCAGTTGCCGGTCCGGCCCTGGGCGTGGCTGCGGCGCGGCTGCGCGTGGCGGTTCCCTCGGTGGCGGACCGGGTGGCCGCCGAACTTCGCCTGCAGCTGGCGGAGGGGGTGCTGCTGCCGGGCGCCCGGCTCACCGAGTCGACCATCGCGGACGACCTCGGGGTCTCCCGCAATACCGTCCGCGAGGCCTTTGCCGAACTCGCCGCGGAGCGGCTGGTGGTACGCGTTCCCAACCGCGGTGTGTTCGTGGCCAGCCTGGGCCCGGGCGACATCCACGATGTCTACACCGTGCGCCGTGCCATCGAGGTCAGCGCAATCCGGGCCGGGGGCAGCCCGGAGCGGGTGGCCGCGGTCCGGGCCGCCATCGAGGAAGGCAAGGCCGCGGCGGCTGCGGAGGATGAGGAAGCCCTTGGCACCGCAAACCAGCATTTCCACGGCGCCATCGTGGCCCTGGCCGGAAGCCGCCGGCTGGACACGATCATGGCCCAGATCCTCGCCGAGATGCGCCTGTTCTTCCACAAGGCCACCGTGGACGCGCACTTCTATCGCGGCTACCTCGACGACAACGAGACGATCTGCGCCGCCCTGGAGGCCGGCGAAACAGACCGCGCCGCGGAGCTCCTGCTGGCCTACCTGGACCGCTCGGAAGCCAGGCAAAGCGCGGTCCACGGGGACTGAGCCCCGCACAGTCACGCTTCCGCTCGCGGCGACGCGCATTCCGGCGACGCGCATTCTGCTCCGCGATGCGCATAATTCCTTTCGATGCCGGGATTCCCGCGTCGGAAGGACATTTGCGCGTCGAAGGGCAGTTCGCGCGTCGCCATCCACCGGCCCGCACCCTCGCACGCCTCAGTCCCCGCACCGCCCTCCACGACGCGAGCTCTTCACGGCGACGCGCATTCCGCTCCGCGACGCGCATAATTCCTTTCGATGCCGGGATTCCCGCGTCGGAAGGACATTTGCGCGTCGAAGGGCAGTTCGCGCGTCGTGGTCGTCGGCTGGGCCAAGCGGCCCGCCCCGCACCCGCCGGCCCCACATGCCGCCAGGCCCCACAGCGCCAGGCCCCTGAACCCCGGCCCCGAACCCCGGACCACAGCCATTGACAGATTGTCGCGCGCATCACATAGTTGTGGAACCGATTCCATGGAATCGATTCCATGAGCGGTTCGAGAGCGAAAGGCGGAGCAGTGACGGCACCTTCCATCACCATCAAGGACGTGGCAGCCCTCGCCGGCGTCTCCCCCGCCACGGCGTCCAGGGTGCTCTCCGGAAACCCGGCAACTTCCGCGGAGTCCCGGCAGAAGGTCGCCGCCGCCGTCGCCGAGCTGGATTTCCACCCCAACGCCCAGGCCCGCGCGCTCCGTTCCACCAAGACCAACGTCATCGGGCTGCTCCTTTCCGATGTCCGCAACCCGTTCTTCGCCGATCTGGCGCACGCCGCCGAGCAGGCGGCCCTCGCGGAGGGGCTGGTCACCCTGCTGGGAAACGCCAACGAGAGCATCGCGCAGCAGGACCGGTACCTGGACACATTCATTTCGCAGCGCGTGGACGGCGTGATCGCCGCGCCGCAGGGCGAAGGAAGCTCCAGCCTGCACGCCCTGCTGGAACGGGGCATCCCCACGGTGTTCGTCGACCGCACCGTCGACGGCGTCGACGTCCCCAGCGTGACCACAGACAGCAATTCGGGCATCCGCCAGGCCGTGGAGCACCTCGCCCGGCAGGGCCACGAACGCGTCGGCTACATCGCCGGGCCGCAGAGCACCTCCACCGGACGGGACCGGCTCAGCTCCTTCTCCCGCGCTGCCGTGGAATTCGGGCTCAGCACCGATCCCGATCTGACCTATTTCGGCGACTTCCAGTCCGCCAGCGGCTCGGCCGGCGCGCACCACCTGCTGGGTCTCGCACAGCCGCCGACCGCACTGCTGGCCGCAGACAGCCCCATGGCCGTCGGAGCGCTGGCCACCCTGAACCGGAAGGGGCTGCGGATCGGCCGCGACATGGCACTCATTGCCTTCGACGACATCGAGTGGTTTTCCCTGCTCGATCCGCCGCTGACCGTCATCTCTCACGACGTGGAGGCGATGGGCCGCACGGCGGTCCGGCTCCTGCTCGAGGTCATCGACGGGCAGAAGCCGGAGTCGATCGTCCTCCCCAGCGAGCTGATTGTCCGCGCCTCCTCGGGCGCTCCGGACCCCAGCCTGGGGCAGCCATGACGGCCGGCGCCCCTCAAGTCCGCCCCACTGATTTGCCCTCTGCGGCACCGTTTTACAACACCGAAGGAGCAGGTCCAATGAGCACGGTTTTTGTGGTCGGAAGCCTCAATATCGACCAGAATATCCGCGTCCGTTCCCTGCCCCGGGCAGGCGAAACGGTCCGGGGATCGGACGCGACGTTCAGCCCAGGCGGGAAGGGCGGCAACCAGGCCGTCGCGGCCGCCCGGGCCGGCGCGGCTGTGAAATTCACCGGAGCCGTCGGCGACGACGGCCCTGGCCGGCGCATCCTTCAGGTCCTGTCCGAGGCCCGCATCGCCGCCGGCAGCGTGCGGGTCAGCGGCACCGCGGCCACCGGCACGGCAATCATCGCGGTCGACGACGACGGCGAGAACCAGATCATCGTCAGCCCGGGCGCAAACTCCGATCTCACAGCGGCCGACGTCGAAGCAGGACTGGCCGGTGTGCAGGCCGGCGACGTCCTGGTCCTGCAACTGGAGATCCCGGCGGCGCTGGTGCGGCAGGCAGCGCGGACCGCCAGGAACCGCGGGGCATTCGTCATCCTGAACGCCGCCCCCGCACCCCGGCAGCTGGACGGCCTGCTCGACGACGTCGACCTCCTGGTGGTGAACGAACAGGAAATCCGGGTTGTGGCCGGCCTGGCCGGAATAGCCGGGAGCCAACGGGAACTCGTGCAGACGCTCCCGGCGGCCCTCGGCCCGGCCATTGTCTGCACCGCCGGGGCGGAAGGGTCCTTCACGGTCCTGGACGGCAACCTCGTGCACGTGCCAGCGTCGAAGGTCGCCGCCAAGGACACCACAGGAGCCGGCGACACGTTCGTGGGCTACCTTGCTGCCTCCCTGGCCGGCAGCCGCCACGGACTGGCCGCCGCAATGATCCACGCCACCCGCGCTTCGGCTCTCGCAGTCACGCGCAGCGGCGCCATGGAATCGATTCCATGGAACCGTGAACTGCCGGCGCCCGCGCCGTCCCCCGCAATGCCCAGCCTCGTCGTCCCGAACTAAGGAGACCCATGAAAATCGCACTCGGCAACGATCACGCCGGCTTCCCCCTGAAAGCATTCGTCCAGTCGGTCCTGGAGGACCTTGGCCACGAGGTCATCGACTGCGGCGCGCCCAGTGAGGCCCCCGTCGATTTTCCGGACATCACCCGCGCCACCTGCGACCTGGTCCGTACCGGCGAGGCCGACCGGGCCGTGCTGGTCTGCGGCACCGGCGTCGGCGCCGTGATGGCGGCCAACAAGATCCCGGGCATCCGCTGCGCCCTGGGGCACGACGTCTATTCCGCCCACCAGAGCGTGGAGCACGACGACGCGAACACCATCGCCATGGGTGCCTGGCTGATCGGCCGGGCCACCGCGAAGGAAGTCCTCCAGTCCTTCCTCGACGCAAAATTCGACAACGACGAGGACACCATCCGACGGGTCCGGAAGCTGCGCGAAATGGAGCTCGAGGGTGCACGGGAACTGGCCGCCGAAATCTGACCCGGCCGGTCTGCACGAAAACGTTTACCTGGCCTTCGGCGTACCGCCCAAGGCCGTCCAGCAATATCAAAGGAGATATAGAACATGACGGCAGCATTCACGGACCGGCCGCGCCAGGCCGCCCACGGGTCACCCGGAAAGATCAAGACGGCCATGGCTTCGGCCGCCGGCACGTGTGTGGAAAACTATGACTTCGTCGCCTATGGGACGGCCGCGGCCCTGTACTTCGGCAAGGTCTTCTTCCCCAACACCGACCCCGTGGTCGGAACGCTTCTGGCGTTCGCCACCCTGGCGGTGGGCTTCCTGATGCGGCCCATCGGCGGAGCTGTCGGCGGCTACCTGGGCGACAAGTACGGCCGCAAGCCCGTGCTGGTCGGCGCCCTGCTGACCATGGGCATCGCCACTGTCCTGATTGGCTGCCTCCCCACCTACGCTCAGGTGGGCATCCTCGCGCCCATCCTGCTGGTCATCATCCGGATGATCCAGGGCCTCGCCTTCGGTGCGGAATGGGGCGGCGCCGTCATGATGACGTTCGAGCACGCACCGTGGAAGCAACGCGGCCGGTTCGCCGCCATCCCGCAGGCGGGCAACCCGCTGGGCATCACCCTGGCCAACGCCGCATTCCTGCTTTCGGCCTCCCTGCAGACCGACTGGGCCTGGCGCCTGCCGTTCCTTGCCAGCGCGATCCTGATCGTTGTCGGCCTGGTCGTCCGGATGAAGCTTGAGGAATCCCCAGAGTTCGAACACTCCAAGGCCACCGGCGCGATCGTGAAGAACCCGCTGGCCACCGTGGTCAAGAACGACTGGCGGAACATCCTGCGCGTCATCTCGCTGCGCATCGTGGAGAGCTGCGCGTACTACGTCACGGCCACCTACCTGCTGTCCTACATCACTAAGAACAACCCCGACGACCGCGCCATCGGCCTCACCGGCATTGTGATCGCCAGCCTCCTGGCCATCCCGGTCACCCTGGTCGCCGGTGCGCTCACCGACCGCATCGGCCGCCGCAAGCTCTACCTCGGCGGAACCATCGCGGTCATCGCGTTCGGCTTCCCGATGTTCCTGCTCAGCAACACCGGCAACCCGTTCCTGATCGTACTGGCGTTCGTGATCGGCATCGGCATCATCCACGCGACGTTTACCGGCACGCAGGGCGCCTGGTTCGCGGAGCTGTTCCGGACCAACACCCGGACGTCGGGTGCCTCCATCGGGTACCAGGTTGCCGCCTCCATCTCCGGATTCGCGCCCTTCCTGGCCGTGCTCCTGGCCTCCGCCTTCGGGTGGGCCGGCGGCGCCTCGCTCTACGTCCTAGTGGGTGTCATCGGCCTGATCGGTGTGCTGAACACCCGCGAAACCTGGGGAGCCAAGGAAAAGGCTGAAGTCGATGCGATCATCGCCGACGAATCGGCCGCTGCCGACGACCGGACCGCACCGTCGGCTGCCCGCTAGCAGCACAGCCAGCACCGGCTCGGCCGGAAAACACGCAGTAAGGAACGACCCGGGGTGGCCTACGGGGGGCCAACCCGGGTCGTTCCCGTCTGCGGGGTGGGCCGCTGCTATCCGGCCGTTACCGGAACCGGGCGCTCGTCCGCCGGCTTCCCGGCGTCGGCACCGGCAGCAGGCGGGGTTTTCAGCTTGAGGCGCTTGCCGATCGTCGCTCCGCCGCCCTTGCCGCTGCGGTTCTTGTTGAAGATGTCGAAGCCGACCGCGCGGAGCAGCACCAGGCCCTTGATGAGCTGCTGGTAGTCCGTGCCGAGGCCGAGGATGGACATGCCGTTGTTCAGCACACCCATGATCAGGCCGCCGATCAGGGCCCCGGCCACCGTGCCGATGCCGCCCTGGACTGCCGCGCCGCCGATGAACGCCGCCGCGATGGCGTCCAGTTCGAACCCGGTGCCGCCAGCCGGCTGGGCGGAGTTGAGCCGGGCGGTGAACACCAGGCCGGCCAGTGCGGCCAGAACGCCCATGTTCACGAAGAGCCGGAACGTCACTGCTTTGGTCTTGATGCCCGAAAGTTCGGCCGCGTGGAGGTTGCCGCCGATCGCATAGGTGTGGCGGCCGAAGATGCTGTTGTTCATGAGCGCCGAGTAGACGATGACCAGGACGGCCAGCACGATCAGCAC
>JBKKDK010000393.1:0-17532 GCA_046708245.1 Arthrobacter sp. | reverse complement strand
AGGCCGGGTCCGTGGCAGCCTTCACCGCCGCCGGCACGTCCTACGCCACCCACGGCGAACCGCTCATCCCGGTCTACGTCTTCTACTCGATGTTCGGGTTCCAGCGCACCGGCGATTCCTTCTGGGCAGCCGCCGACCAGATGACCCGCGGGTTCATCATCGGCGCCACGGCCGGCCGCACCACGCTGACCGGCGAGGGCCTGCAGCACGCGGACGGGCACTCCCCCATGCTGGCCGCAACCAACCCGGCCGTCATCACCTACGACCCTGCCTACGGCTATGAGATCGGCGTCATCATGCGCGACGGCCTCAACCGGATGTACGGTCCGGGTCCGGCCGACAACGACCCGTCGCGGAACGTGATGTACTACATCACGGTCTACAACGAGCCGATCGTGCAGCCGCCGGCACCGGCCGAACTCGACGTCGAGGGCATCATCAAGGGCATCTACCTGCTGGCACCGGCCAAGATTGACGGCCCGCGCACACAGATCCTTGCTTCGGGTGTGTCCGTCCCCTGGGCCCTCGAAGCCCAGCGGGTCCTCGCCGAGGACTGGGGCGTCTCGGCGGACGTCTGGTCCGTGACCTCCTGGACCGAACTGCGTCGCGATGCCATGGCCGCTGAGGAAGATTCGTTCCTCAACCCCGGCCAGCCGGCCCGCGTTCCGTTCGTGACGCAGCAGCTCGCCGGCGCCACCGGCCCGATCGTGGCAGTCACGGACTACATGAAGGCCGTGCCGGACCAGATCCGCCAGTTCCTGCCGAACGAGTTTGCCTCGCTTGGTGCTGACGGCTTCGGCTTCTCGGACACCCGCGCCGCGGCACGCCGTTTCTTCAAGAACGACATCCACTCGGTTGTGGTCCGTTCCCTGGAAATGCTGGCCCGCCGGGGCGAAGTCGATGCCCAGGCCCCGGCCCAGGCGATCGAGAAGTACCGCCTGCATAACGTCAATGCCGGCACCACCGGCAACGCGGGCGGCGACTCCTAAGCACGCCAGCGTACGACGGCGGTCCCCACCGGAAGGTGGGGGCCGCCGTCGTCGTTTGCGGGACTGTGATCTGCGCCAAGGGGGGTTGTAGCCTTTGCACAAATGGAGCTTGGCGGGCGGGCACCGTATGCTCGATGCATGGCAGAGCCGATCACCACTTCCGCAAAACGCAAGCCTGCCTCGAAAGCCATGCCTCCGGAGAAGGCCGAGACGCTCAAGAAGCTCCGGGCCAGCGTCGGCCAGCTCTCCACCACAACGCTGCGCCAGCTGGAGAAGTCCCTGCCGTGGTACAGCCGGCTGAACTCCGACGAGCGCTCCGCCCTGGGTATGGTGGCCCAGAACGGCATTGCCGCGTTTGTCACCTGGTACGAGCGTCCGAGCTCGCCGTCGTGGATCCACTCCGACGTCTTTGGCACCGCACCCACTGAACTGACCCGCTCCATCAGCCTGCAGAAGGCCCTCCAGCTCATCCGGATCGTGGTTGAAGTGGTGGAGGACCAGGTGCCCGTGATCGCGCCGGAAGCGGACCAGTCCGCCCTGCGCGAGGCCGTGCTGCGCTACTCGCGCGAGGTCGCCTTTGCCGCTGCCGACGTCTACGCCCGCGCCGCGGAGTCCCGCGGGTCCTGGGACACCCGGCTCGAAGCGCTCATAGTGGACGCCATCCTGCGCGGCGAAAACACCGACGCCCTGCGGTCCCGGATCGCCGCCTTAGGCTGGAAAGCTCAGGAACGCTTCACCGTGATGGTGGGCAATTCGCCGTCCGAACCCAGCGCCAGCTACGTCAGCGAACTCCGCCGCACGGCCGGCCGCTTCGCTGAGGACGCCCTCGTGGGGATCCAGGGCGACCGGCTGATCCTCATCCTCGGCGGCGTCCATGACCGGGAGACGGCGTACCTGAAACTGAGTGAACTCTTCGCCCCGGGACCTGTGGTCTACGGCGCCGAGGCCGGATCGCTGCTGGAGGCGAGCGGCTCCGCCCAGTCCGCCTTCGCCGGGCTGACCGCTGCCCGCGCCTGGCCGTCCGCCCCGCGTCCCGTGGCCGCCGACGACCTCCTGCCCGAACGCGTGATCTCCGGCGACGACGCCGCCCGGCGCTCCCTCGTCAAGAACATCTACCGCCCGCTGCTGGCAGCCTCGAACGGGCTCGTCGAGACGCTCGGCGCCTACCTCGAACTGGGCCACTCCCTCGAGGCCACGGCCCGGGAACTCTTCGTCCATGCCAATACCGTCCGCTACCGCCTCAAACGGGTCTGCGACGTCACAGGCTGGGACCCGCTGCTGCCCCGGGAGGCCTTCGTGCTGCAGACGGCCCTCGTCGTCGGACGTCTTTCCACCCCGCCGAAGCCCGCCACAGAGCGCCAACCGTCCCGCAACAACTCCTGACCCGTTGTAGACTTCCTACAATCTGACCCAGTGAGCTTGGTGCATGAAAACACCAATGATCACGCAGTAATTTGGAAAGCTGGATACGTGCTTGCAATCGTCTGCCCTGGACAGGGCTCCCAGACCCCTGGTTTTCTGGCCCCTTGGCTGGAACTGCCACCCGTTGCGGGCCACTTGGCCTCCCTCAGCGAGATCGCAGGTATCGACCTCACCGCCCACGGCACCACCTCCGACGAAGAGACCATCAAGGACACCGCCGTTGCGCAGCCCCTGATCGTCGCCGCCGGGCTCGTGGCCGCCGCGTCCCTGTTCGACGTCGAGCTCGGCACCCTCCCGGTGGTCCTTGCCGGCCACTCCGTCGGTGAAATCACGGCCTCCGCCCTGGCCGGCGTCCTGACCGAGACCGAGGCGATGACGTTCGTCCGCGAACGGGCCAACGGCATGGCCGCCGCAGCAGCAGCCACCCCCACCGGCATGAGCGCCGTCGTGGGCGGGGACCCCGCCGAAGTCCTGGCCGCCATCGAGGCGAGCGGCGCCACCGCGGCAAACGTCAACGGCGCCGGCCAGGTTGTTGCCGCCGGCACCCTGGACCAGCTCAAGGCCCTCGCGGACAACCCGCCGGCGAAAGCCCGCGTCATTCCCTTGAAGGTGGCCGGAGCGTTCCACACCTCGCACATGTCCCCAGCTGTGGCGGCGCTGCAGGCCCTCCGGCCGTCGCTGCACCCGCGGAAGCCGCAGGCCCCGCTGCTGTCCAACTACGACGGCGCAGACGTCACCGAGGGCTCCGCAGGCGTGGACAGCCTGATTGCCCAGGTGTCCCGGCCGGTCCGCTGGGATCTCTGCATGGAGACCATGCTCCAGCGCGGCGTGACGGGTGTGATTGAACTGGCCCCGGCCGGAACGCTTGCCGGACTGGCCAAGCGCGGCATGCCGGGAGTGAAGACCGTTGCTGTCAAAACCCCGGACGACCTCACCGCCGCCCTGGCCCTATTCGCAGAACTGGAAGGACAGGCATGAGCGTTCCTACCCTGAAGCAGGCTCCGTTGCGGGAGAACACCCGCATCCTGGGCGTCGGCGCCTACCGCCCCAGCGTGATCGTCACCAACGAAGACGTCTGCGAGTGGATTGATTCCTCCGATGAATGGATCCGCCAGCGCACCGGCATCATCACCCGGCACCGGGCCCCGGCCGACGTCAGCGTCATCGACATGGCCGAAGGCGCGGCCCGCGAGGCCCTGCAGAAGGCCGGGATCGAGGCCTCCCAGGTCGGCGCCGTGATTGTCTCCACGGTGACGCACCCTTACGCGACGCCGTCCGCCGCCGCAAGCCTCGCCGACCGGCTGGGCGCGACGCCCGCGCCGGCCTTCGACATCTCGGCAGCGTGCGCCGGCTACTGCTACGGCATCGCCCAGGGCGACGCGCTGGTGCGCTCCGGCGCTGCCGACTACGTCCTGGTGGTCGGTGCGGAGAAGCTCTCCGACGTCATCGACAACACCGAACGCACCATCTCCTTCCTGCTTGGCGACGGCGCCGGCGCCGTGGTGATCGGCCCGTCTGACATTCCCGGCATCGGCCCGTCGGTATGGGGTTCGGACGGCAGCAAGTGGGACGCCATCGGCATGACCCACTCAATGCTGGACATCCGCGAACTGGCGCTGACCGGCAAGCGGGGCGCCGCCCTCACCGACGCTGAAGCCGCCGTCACGGACGCCGCGCTGTGGCCCACGCTCCGCCAGGACGGCCAGACGGTCTTCCGCTGGGCCGTGTGGGAAATGGCCAAGGTGGCCCAGCAGGCACTGGATGCCGCCGGGATCACGGCCGATGACCTCGCGGCTTTCATTCCGCACCAGGCCAACATGCGCATCATCGATGAGATGGCCAAAAAGCTGCAGCTTCCCGGGACGGTCACGATCGCCCGCGACATCGCCGAAGCAGGCAACACCTCGGCGGCCTCCATCCCCCTGGCCACCCACCGTTTGCTGCAGGAAAACCCTGAGCTGAGCGGCGGGCTGGCACTGCAGATCGGCTTCGGTGCCGGACTGGTCTTCGGTGCCCAAGTGATCGTGCTTCCATAGGCGCCCACCGCACTCCCCCGAACTGAATACGTTCTTCCACAGCACGCATTCCCACACCAAGCCGAATTCCCGGTTTGTATCATTTCCGTCCGAAGCCGCCGGCACCACCGGCGGCGGAGGGCAACTACAAGAAAAGGAGCCATCAATGGCTAGCAACGAAGAGATCCTGGCCGGCCTGGCTGAAATCGTCAACGAAGAAACCGGCCTCGCCACCGAAGCAGTCGAAATGGACAAGTCCTTCACCGAGGACCTCGACATCGACTCCATCTCCATGATGACCATCGTCGTCAACGCAGAAGAGAAGTTCGGCGTGCGCATCCCGGACGAAGAAGTCAAGAACCTCAAGACCGTCGGCGACGCCGTCAGCTTCATCGCCGGCGCCCAGGCCTGATCCTGGCCGTTTTGGCTCCTGCCGGAAACGGCTGAGAATCGTGGCCGGTCCGGGGGCGCTGCAGCAGCTCCCCCGGACCGGAGCACTTTTCACCCCTTTGTGCAGCAGATCCTGGCGCACAAGTCCATAAACCCCAGAGATGTTACCCACGCAGGCCCCGGCAATCGTCCCCGATTCCGGACCCGGCAGGCGCACCGACAGAGAGTGATCCCATGGCACGCAAAGTAGTCATTACCGGTCTGGGTGCCACCACACCCATTGGCGGCGATGTCCCCACGATGTGGAAGAACGCGCTGAAGGGCGTCTCCGGCGCGCACACGCTCGAGGACGACTGGGTCGCCAAGTTCGAACTGCCCGTGCGGTTCGCCGCACGCGCCACGAACCCGGCGACCGAGGTCCTCAGCCGCGTCGAGGCTAAACGCATGGACCCTTCCACACAGTTCGCCGTCGTCGCCTCCCGAGAGGCCTGGGCCGACTCCGGCATCACCGAATTCGACCATGACCGCCTCGCCGTGGCCTTCGCCACCGGCATCGGCGGCGTCTGGACCCTCCTGGACGCGTGGGACACCCTGCGCGAAAAGGGACCGCGCCGCGTCCTGCCGATGACGGTGCCGATGCTGATGCCCAACGGACCCGCCGCAGCGGTCAGCCTGGACCTCGGCGCCCGCGCCGGCGCCCACACCCCGGTTTCCGCCTGCGCTTCCGGCACCGAGGCCGTCCACATGGGCCTGGACCTGATCCGCTCGGGCAAGGCGGACGTCGTTGTCTGCGGCGGCGCCGAGGCCGCGATCCACCCGATGCCGATCGCCGCGTTCGCCTCCATGCAGGCACTCTCCCGCCGCAACGACGAGCCGGAGCGCGCTTCCCGCCCCTACGACCTTGACCGTGACGGCTTCGTCATGGGTGAAGGCGCCGGCGCCCTGGTGCTTGAAGCCGAGGAACACGCCCTCGCCCGCGGCGCCCGGATCTATGCCGAGCTCGCCGGCACCTCGGTCACCGCCGATGCCTACCACATCACCGCCCCGGACCCCCAGGGCCTGGGCGCCACCCGCGCCCTCAAGGCCGCCATGTTCGACGGCCGGATCCAGGCCGAGGACGTGGTGCACGTCAACGCGCACGCCACCTCCACCCCGGTGGGCGACAAGCCCGAGTACACGGCCCTCAAGGCCGCCCTGGGCCAGCAGGTGGAAAGCGTCGCGGTTTCCGCCACGAAGTCCCAGATGGGCCACCTGTTGGGCGCGTCGGGAGCGGTGGAAGCTGTCCTGACCGTCCTGGCGGTCTACGAGCGCAAAGCGCCGGTGACGATCAACCTGGAGAACCAGGATCCGGAGATCCCGTTCGACGTCGTCACCAAGGCCCGCGACCTGCCCTCCGGCAGCATCGTGGCGCTGAGCAACTCCTTCGGCTTCGGCGGCCACAACGCCGTGATCGCGGTGCGGAGCGTCTAGCTTTACTCCTTCGTTCCTGCGCCGGGATGACAGATGGCGGCAATGTTCTTCGCGAACATTGCCGCCATCTGTCATTTGGCGCAGCTATGGAGTTTGGTGCGGTGGTGTTGCGGGAACGTTCCAGGCCCGCGGTGTACTAGCCGACCTGGTGCAGCCAGCGCACCGGGGCGCCTTCGGCGGCGTGCCGGAAGGGTTCGAGTTCCTCGTCCCAGGCCTCGCCAAGGGCGAGGGAGAGCTCGTGGTAGACCGCGGAGGGGTCGCCGGCCCCCGATTCGTAGGCGTAGCGGATGCGGTCCTCGGAGATCATGATGTTCCCGTGCACGTCCGTGACGGCGTGGAAGATGCCGAGCTCGGGGGTGTGGGACCAGCGTCCGCCGTCGACGCCCTGGCTGGGCTCCTCCGTGACTTCGTAGCGCAAGTGCGCCCAGCCCCGGAGGGCAGACGCCAATTGAGCCCCCGTGCCCGGATTTCCGGTCCACGACAGCTCTGCCCGGAACATTCCAGGCGCAGCCGGCTGAGCGGTCCACTCAAGATCAGTCCGCTTGTCCACGACGGATCCTATGGCCCACTCAACGTGGGGGCACAGGGCCGTCGGGGCCGAGTGAACAAACAACACACCGCGGGTCAGTGCAACAGACATTCCATCCTCCATAGCTGTAGGTACGTCTTCCCCAACGACCTCTGCCTGGATGTCTGTCTGTTGCGCGGGTCCGTAGTTGTGCGGGTGGTCCCTGCCAGACTATTAAGTTAGTGCCCGGTAGCTGGGTGGAGACTTGAGGCTGTTGAGCTTCAAGCAACACTTGAAAGTTGCCGGGCGTGGTTCTTATTCTGCCGTACGCCACCTAATTACGCCAGTGAAATTCGGCGCGTCTTTCCCGGCGCGCCGAGCACGGGTGCGGGGACGGCCGCAGGAAGCGTTGGGAGCGCCGGAAAGACCTGCGGTCAGGCCCGCGGGTGGGCCTGCTGATAGCTCTTCCGGAGCCGGTCGACGGATACGTGGGTGTAGATCTGCGTGGTGGCGATTATGATATGGAACAGGATTTCCTGCACCGCGCGGAGGTCCGCGCCGCCGTCGAGCAGGTGCGTGGCGGCAGAGTGGCGCAGGGCGTGCGGGCCGGTCGCGGACGTGTCGCCGAGGGCTGCCAGCAGATCGTGGACGACGCTGCGGACCTGGCGCTGGTCCACCCGGTTTCCGCGGGCGCCGAGGAACAGCGCCGGGCCGGAGGTTCCGGTGGCCAGCGCAGGCCGGCCGCGCCGGAGCCAGTCGTCGACGGCGAGCGCTGCCGGGAGCCCGTAGGGCACGGTGCGTTCCTTGTTTCCCTTGCCCAGCACCCGCAGGGTCCTTCGGTCCGGATCGAGGTCATCGATGTCCAGACCGGCCAGTTCGCCGACCCGGACCCCGGTGGCATACAGCAGCTCCACCATGGCCTTGTCGCGCAGCGGCACGGGTCCGCCGTCGGCAGCAGCCGACCCGGCCCCTTCCACGAGCCGGAGGACCTGGCCCTGGTGCAGCACCCCGGGCAGGGACTTCTCGCGCTTGGGCGCTTTCAACCGCAGAGCCGGGTCAACCTCAATCAGTTCCTCCCGGACCGCCCAGGCGGTGAAGGCCCGCGCAGTGGCCGAGCGGCGACTCAAGGTGGCCCGCGACATGCCCGCTTCGCTCTGGGCGCCAAGCCAGCGCCGCAAGGTGCCGAGCTCCAGCCCGGGGAGGTCCTCCACGCCTTCCGAGGCCGCGTGCGCCAGCAGGCTTCCGATGTCCGAGAGGTAGGCGCGCACCGTGTGGGCCGAACGTCCACGCTCCGCTTCCAGGTAACGGGTGAAGCCCGCGGCGGCGGCGGCCAGCGCGGCCGGGATCTGCTGTGTAGGCACTCCCCTACTCTCGCAGGATTAGCCCGGCAATCAAGCAGCCCGGCGGCGAGCCGAGCCGCGGCTGTGCCGCATGACCCGCACCCGATGACCCGCACCACGGCCCGCAGCATCAGTCGGCGACCGGCATGTCCCTCAGCCTGCCTTCCCCGATCGCTTCCAGCCGCCGCGGTGCGACTCGGCCAGGCCAAGGAGCCCCAGCCTGCCGAGCCCGGCGCGGACCGAGTCGACACTCAGCCCGGCCACAGCGGTGAGCTTTTCGATGGAGGTGGTGGTCCGCAGCGGAAGGGCATCAAGGAGGATAAGGTCCTCCAGGGTCAGCCCGTCGTGGAGCTCCACGCGTCCCGTTCTGGCCTCCGGAAGGGATTCCCCGCTGGGGGAGGCGAGTTCGGCGATCTCGCCGGCGTCAGTGACGCAAATGGCCCCGCCTTCCCGGAGCAGCCGGTGGCAGCCGGCCGAATTGGCACTGTGGACCGACCCGGGGACGGCCCCGACGGCCCTCCCCAGGGTTTCCGCGTGATGCGCGGTGTTGAGGGCTCCCGACCTCCAGCGGGCCTCGACGACAACAGTGACCGACGCCAGAGCTGCGATGAGCCTGTTCCGTTGCAGGAAACGGTACCGGGTGGGCGCCGAACCCGGCGGGACCTCCGCAAGAACGGCGCCCTGATCGGCGACACTCCTCAGCAGGTCCTCGTTGCCGGCGGGGTAGAACCTGTCCACTCCCCCGGCCATCACGGCGATCGTGGGGACGCCGCCGCTGCCGCCGGCCAGCGCGGCGCGGTGGGCGTGCGCGTCAATGCCGTAGGCGCCGCCCGAGATGATGGTGAAGCCCCGCTGGGCCAACGAATAGGCGAGATCACCGGTGACAGCCGAGCCGTAAGACGTGCTGTCCCGCGAGCCCACCAGGGCGACGGATTTCGCGGCGGGCGGCAGCTCCTGCTCAACACCCCGCCACCAGAGGCAGATTGGTTCCTGCAGGCCAAGGTCAGCGAGCTGCCGGGGCCACAGCTCATCCGACGGGACGATCATCCGTCCGCCCAGCCGCTGCATCGTGGCCAGATCCCTGTCAGGCGCCAGATCAGGTATCCGGGGAGCCCATCGCTTCCGGGCCGTCGCCAGGCCCGTCCAGCCGCCGCCTGAGCCATTGTCCCGGAGCACCCGGGAGATCTCCTGCTCCAGTTCCGCCCCTGCCGCCAGCTGGCCGGTGGCAATGCGCAGGGCATCCTCAGCCCCGGCGACATGCACGAGCGCCAGGCCCGCCGCGTCCTGGGGTTCAAACAGGCGCGACAGGGCCGCCCGTGCCGTCCGTTCATTCTCCGTCATGGTGTCCTTCCGCCAGGTGTCCGATTACGGGATGCTCAAGTGCCGGTCCGTTCTTCGCCTCAGGCGGCAGCTGCGGCCTGCCGCAGGCTGAGTGCCTGGCCGATGTCGTCGGGGCCGGGGGTGCCGCGTCCGGCCAGATCCGCCACCGTCCATGCCAGGCGGAGCACGCGGTCGTAGCCGCGGGCCGTGAGCACTCCGCGCTCCAGGGCCTGGTCGAGGATCCGGGTGGTGGGCGGACCCAGCCGCAGGGCGCCCCGGAGCAGCCGTCCGGGGGCCTGGGAGTTGGTCTCGAACCCGAACGGCACCAGCCGCTCCCGCTGGAGAATCCGGGCCGCCTCAACCCGTTGTGCAATTGTGGCGGTGTCCTCCTCCGCAGCGGGCTGCCCGAAGTCGGCCAGCGACACCCGCTCGACTTGGAGCTGGATGTCCACCCGGTCCAGCAGCGGGCCTGACAAGCGGGACAGGTAGCGGCGCCGCATGGTGGGTGTACACGTGCAGTTGACGCCCTTGCCTGACGCTTTGCCGCAGGGGCACGGGTTGGCTGCAAGGACCAGCTGGAACCTGGCCGGATAGGCCGCCGTCCCTGCTGAACGATGGATGACAAGCTCTCCACTCTCCAGCGGCTGCCGCAGTGCATCCAGGACGCGGCGTTCGTATTCGGGAGCCTCATCCAGGAACAGGATGCCCCGATGGGCCCGGGACGCCGCGCCCGGCCGCGGCAGCCCGGACCCGCCGCCGATGATGGCGGCCGCGCTGGCGGTGTGGTGCGGGTTCTCGTAGGGCGGCCGGCGCAGCAGCTGCACGGACGCCGACGTGAGGGCGCAGAGGGAATGGATGGCGGTGACCTCCATCGCCTCCATGTCATCCAGATCCGGCAGGAGCCCCGAAAGACGTTCGGCCAGCATCGTCTTTCCCGCGCCGGGCGGTCCGGTCAGCAGAAGATGGTGGGCGCCTGCCGCCGCGACTTCCAGGGCCTTGCGGGCCTCGGCCTGCCCGGAAACGTCACGCATGTCCGGGGCGACGGCCTGGCTGGCCCCGGTTCCGGCTTCCCCGTCGGCGTCCTCCCGCCCGGGTTCAAAGCCGAGGGCCAGGTCCTGCGGATCGGCACCGAAGTCAAAGACCAGCCGTGCCAGCGTCGAATAGCCCTTCACCCGCGCCCCGGGCACGAGCTCTGCTTCGGCGGCGTTGGCCTGCGCCACCACCACGTCCGGGTAGCCCGCCCGGACAGCGGCCATCACCGCAGGCAGCACGCCGCGGACCGGCCGCAGCCTGCCGTCCAGGCCCAGCTCGGCAATGAAGACGGTGCGCCCGGTGGAGCGGACATCGTTCGACGCCAGCAGCGCCGCCAGGGCGATGGCAAGGTCAAAGCCTGAACCGCGTTTGGGCAACGAGGCCGGGATGAGGTTGGCCGTGATTTTCCGGCGGCTCAGCGGGATGCCGGAGTTCTGAGCCGCGGACCGGATCCGTTCCTTGGCCTCGTTGAGTGAGGCGTCCGGCAGGCCGAGGATGATAAACGCCGGCAGCGTCTGGCCGATATCGGCCTCGACTTCGACGATGTAGCCGTTGAGTCCGACCAAGGCCACCGAGTAGGTCCGGCCGAGCGCCACCTACCCCACCCCCTTGAGGTGTTCCACGGCCGGATCGCCAATGCCGTCATCGAGCACCGCAACAACGTCGATCCGGCGCAGCGGCATCCGCAGCTCATGGTCGCGGCACCAGGCGGACGCCAGCCGGTGCAGCCGGGCCAGTTTGTCCACGCCGACGGCTTCAAAGGGATGCCCGTATGCGAGGGACTTCCGGGTCTTCACCTCCGCGATGACCAGCGCGTCGCCGTCGAGCGCCACAATGTCTATTTCGCCCTCCGGGCAGCGCCAGTTGCGGTCCACGATCCGCATCCCCTGGGCCTCGAGGTATCCGGCGGCGAGTTCCTCGCCGCGGCGGCCCAGCACATCCTTAGCTCTCATGGAACCAGCCTGCGGCGGCTCCCGGAGCGGGCAAAGGGGTGCGCGGCGCTATGTGGGAAACTCCGTGAGGTTGCCCGGCACCGGAGATTGTCGTAGCCCGGTTCCAGCCTTCGATTGCAGTCACCTGCAGCCGCCGGCCAAGACCCGAGGAACAACGTATGAAAGGAACCGACATGCGACCGGATTCAACCTGCCAGCCCTGGTGCGCCGAACACGACGACGCCGCGGCCGAATGCCTGACCCTGCGCTGCCTGTACACCCACGACGAGGATCCCCCGCCGCCGGACAAGACGGAAGCCGTGACCCTGCCGGCGCAGTCCCGGGCCCTGGGCGGTTTTCCTGACCGCATTGACACCATTTTGGTCGAAGTGAGCTACGTCCCCGCTGAGGAGGAGCGGCCGGAGATGGTCCTGAGGTTCCGGGACATTGCCAAGGACCAGGACCCGGCCGTTCTGGGAACGACCCTCGCAGGCTTGAAGGAGCTGCACTCAAACCTTGGCGGGTTCATCCAGGAGCTCGAACGGCCGGGGTGAGGCGGCGGGATCAGTTCCCCAGGTCCTCGACCTTCGGCAGGGCCAGTTCCTCGCTGCGCGGGAGTTCTTCGACGTTGACGTCTTTGAAGGTGATGACACGTACGCTCTTGACGAACCTGGCGGAACGGTAAACGTCCCACACCCAGGCGTCCTGGAGCGTCAGGTCGAAGTAGACCTCGCCGTCTGCGCTGCGGGCCTGCAGGTCCACGTGGTTGGCCAGATAGAAACGCCGCTCGGTCTCGACAACATAGCTGAACAGCCCGACGACGTCGCGGTATTCGCGGTAGAGCTGGAGCTCCATGTCGGTTTCGTAGTTTTCCAGGTCCGCGGCACTCATGGTTCCATCTTGCACCATCCGGCAGCCGCCGCGCGCCACGGAAGCCCGCCGCAGACGGCTCTGTCGCGGCGGAGGCGGGTTACAGCAGCTGCCAGCTGACCCGGTGGTACGGCGTGGGACCTGCGGCGCGGAGGGCGTCCTTGTGCGCGGCGGTGCCGTAGCCCTTGTTCACGTCCCAGCCGAAGGCCGGGTATTCCGTGTGCAGCTTGCGCATCTGCCCGTCGCGTTCGACCTTGGCAAGGATGGAAGCCGCGGCGACGCTGAGGCACTGCATGTCTGCCTTGACCAGGGTGTAGACCGGCGCGTCGCAGCCGGGCTCGGCCGGGCCGTCGTCGAACAGCGAGGGCTGGGTGTCCGGCGAGAGCCAGTTGTGGCTGCCGTCCAGAAGCACGACGTCGGGGGTCACTCCTGCTGCCAGCACCGTCAGCCAGGCCCGGTTCCCGGCGAGCCGGAGCGCGCCGATAATTCCGAAGGTGTCGATCTCGCCGGCCGTGGCATGCCCCACGGCGGAGGCGACGCACCAACCCCGGACCAGCGGCTCGAGGCGTTCCCGGTCCTCCACCTTGAGCAGTTTGCTGTCGCGGACATCGGCGAGCAGGCCCTGCCGCTCCAGGTCGATGACGGCGATTCCCACGCTGACGGGGCCGGCCAGGGCACCGCGGCCCACCTCGTCGATGCCGGCGAGGAGCCGGGCGCCTGAGCTGCGGAAGCGCCGCTCGTAGTCGAGGGTGGGTGCTTCAGACATTATTTTCCAGAGGCTGCGGGGACGTCACGGAAGACGTCCGGGTAGTTGTCCAGGCTGGTGATCCGGTTCAGCGGCCAGGCGATGACGGCCGCCTTGCCCTCGATATCGGCCACGTCCACAAAGCCGCCGTTGCTCTCCATGTGTGCCCGCGAATCGGCGGAATGGTTCCGGTTGTCCCCCATGACCCAGACCTTGCCCGCCGGGACGACGACGTCGAACTCGCGCACCTGGGGCACCTCGGCGGCGCTGATGTATTCCTCGGCCAGCGGCTTGCCGTTGACCATAACCTGGCCGCCGGCGTCGCAGCAGACCACATGGTCGCCGGGCAGCCCGATGACCCGTTTGACGAGGTGCTGTTCGGAGTTGTCCGGCAGGAGGCCGACGAACGTCAGCCCGTCCTGCACCCAGGTGAAGGGCCCGTCGGCTTTCTCCTCCGCCGGGACCAGCCAGCCCTTGGTGTCCTTGAACACCACAACGTCGCCGCGCTCAAGCGCGAAGGGTTCCGGGACAAGGAGGTTCACGAAGATGCGGTCGTTCACGTCGAGGGTGTTGACCATGGATTCGGACGGAATGTAAAAGGCGCGGAACAGGAAGGTCTTGATGAGGAAGGAGAGCACAATGGCGACGACCACCACGGTGGCGACTTCCTTCAGCCACAGGAAGAACGGGCTGCGGCTTTCCTTCGTCTTGGCCCGCCTGGCCCGCTTTCCTGCCGGCGCCACCGTCGGCTCCTGCACGTGCGGCAGCGCCGCGGTCTGCTCCTGCACGTGCGGCAGGGCCGCGGTCGGGTTTCCGGGCGCGGCAGGAATCGCTGAGGAGGAAACCCGGGGCTGGTCCTGCCCCCGCGGATCAGGAATCCGGGGTCCGGTCTCGGGCATTTACTGTCCGTTCGTTGTTGTGTCGGTGGCCGCAGCGGGCCGTTCTACTGCTGTAAATCTATCAAGCGGCCAGATGATCTGTACGGGCCGGCCGATCACGCGGTCCACCGGCACCATGCCCCCGCCGGGGGCACCGAGCAGACTCCGGGAATCGGCCGACATGGACCGGTGGTCCCCCATCAGCCACAGCCGCCCGGCGGGCACCAGCACGCTGAACTTCTGCTCGCTGGGGGCATCGCCCCGATACAGGTAGGGTTCCGCAACTTCCTGGCCGTTGACTGTGAGCCGTCCCTGCACGTCGCAGCACACCACCCGGTCACCCGGAAGGCCGATGACGCGCTTGATGTAGGTGTCGTCACTGCCGGCGAGGCCGAGCCAGTGCCCGGCGGCGGCCAGGAAGCCGGCCACCGGGTTTTGGCTGCTGGAAAGCGGAGCGAAGGATCCCCGGCCGTCAAAGACGACCACGTCGCCGCGCCGCACCGGCCCGGCCCGGAAGTCGGTCCGGGACACCACGATCCTGTCGCCCTCGCGGAACAGCGGCTCCATGGAAGCAGAAGGGATGAAATACACATCGAGCCACAGCGAACGCACCAGGCCGCTGATGAGAAAAGCGAGGACCAGCGCCGGCAACGCAAAACGCCAGCCAAGTTTCCTCGGCTGGCGTTTTGTCCGATCCATGGTCCGTATCCTGTCGCGCTGTTGCGGATGCCCCGGCGCCGTATTAGCTGACGTAACGGGTACGGTCCATGGAACCGCGGTGGAACTGGAAGGCTTACTTTCCGGTCTGGAAGTCGCGCTTTTCCTTGATCTTTGCTGCCTTGCCACGCAGGTTGCGCATGTAGTACAGCTTGGCGCGGCGCACGTCACCCTTGGAGACGAGCTCGATTTTGTCGATGATCGGGGAGTGCACCGGGAAGGTACGCTCCACGCCGACGCCGAAGGAGACCTTGCGGATGGTGAAGGTTTCGCGGACACCGTCGCCGTGGCGGCCCAGGACGAAGCCCTGGAAGACCTGGACACGGGAGTTCTTGCCTTCGATGATGTTCACGTGAACCTTGAGGGTGTCACCTGCGCGGAAGGCGGGAACATCGGTGCGCAGCGAGGCTGCGTCTACGGAATCGAGGATATGCATTTGATCCACTCCTGGTGAACGCCACAGGTCCTTCACGTTGGGTCACGGCGGCCAAGCCCGGCACTAAAGTGGCCCGGGAATTCCCGCCGAAAGTTTTCTGTTCCGGCTCCGTCAGGAATTGACAGGGCCGGGGTGCCGGGCTGTTGGTGACGCTCCCCCTGTGGCAGGTTCGCAACCCAGCAGGCACAAGGACTAATTTTGCCACATCCGGGGCCCTCCGGCCAATCCCGCGCGGCGTGGATGCTAGGACTGCTCCGCGCCGGCGTCCGGGCGGCGCCTGAGGTGCCCGTCGACGACGTCGTAGCCCAGGTCCGCGAAGGCCGTGCGGTCCGCACGGGGCAGCTTGCCGGCGTCGAACTCCGCGAGGAGGTCCGGGCGGCGTTCGGCCGTGCGCCGGTACTGCTCGTGCCGCCGCCACTGGGCGATCTTGCCGTGGTTGCCGCTCAGCAGCACGGCGGGAACGTCGCGCTCCCGCCAGCTGGAGGGCTTCGTGTAGACCGGGTATTCCAGCAGCCCGTCCGAGTGGGACTCTTCAATCAGGGATTCTGGATTGCCGACAACGCCGGGGAGCAGCCGGCCGATGGCCTCCACCATGGCCAGCACCGCCACCTCGCCGCCGTTAAGGACATAGTCGCCCAGGCTCATGGGCCGGACGGTGAAGTGGTCGGCCGCCCATTCAAGCACGCGCTCATCGATGCCTTCATAGCGACCGCAGGCGAACACCAGCTGGTCTTCCCCCGCCAGTTCGTGCGCGGTGGCCTGCGTGAAGCGCTCCCCCGCGGGGGACGGCACGATGAGGACCGGCTTCGCCGCCGCAGACCCCTCGGATCCTGCGCCGGCCGCTTCAGCCCGGGCCGCGGCCACGGCAGTGAGTGCCTGCGCCCAGGGCTCAGGCTTCATGACCATGCCGGCGCCGCCGCCGTACGGGGTGTCGTCCACGGTCCGGTGCCGGTCCGTGGTGAAGTCGCGCAGGTCGTGGACGTTCAGCTGCAGCAGCCCGTCCTGGCGTGCCTTGCCGATCAGGGAGAGTTCCAGGGGTGCCAGGTACTCCGGAAAGATGCTGACGACGTCGATTCTCATTTAGGCATTGTCTCCGGCGGCAGCGTCGTCGGCGGCGGCGTTATCCCCGGACTTCGCGGCATCGCCGGCGTCCTCGGCGTTGACCTCGAAGAGTCCCGGCGGGGGCGTTACGAGGATAAAGCCTTCGCCGACGTTCACCTCGGGGACGATCTGCTCCACAAAGGGGATCAGGACTTCGGTGCCGTCGGTCGCGGTGACCACCAGCAGGTCCTGGACCGGGAGGGTGTTCAGTCCGGAGACTTTGCCGACCACCTTGTCCCCGACCCGGACGTCCAGGCCGACGAGCTCGTGCTCGTACCAGCCCTCGTCGTCGTCATCGTCGTCAAGTTCCTCGGTCTCGATGAACAGCTTGGCCCCGCGGAGGGTCTCCGCTTCGTTGCGGGTCTCGATCTCCTCGAAGGCGAGCAGCAGGATGTCCTTGTTCCAGCGGGCGCTCTCCACGGTGAGCGGACCCGCCGAGGCGGGCTCCACCACGAACTGGGTCCCGGGGACGAAACGGTCGCCGGGCGCGTCGGTGAGCACCTGGACGGTCACTTCGCCGCGGATGCCGTGGGGCTTGCCGATTCGTGCCACCTGAAGCTGCATCTGTTCCTCTGTTTTCGGATATTTGGGGTTGAAAGTTGTTGGGCAAAACAGTCCGGCCCCTCCACCATTTTCTGGTGAAGGGGCCGGACTCAAGACATGTATTGCCGGAAGCGTTACCGGCGGCGGTCGGTGTCGACGACGTCGACCCTGACCGGCTCGCCGTCCGCCAGCGCTGCAACGACGGTGCGCAAAGCGCGTGCCGTGCGGCCCTGGCGGCCGATCACCCGTCCGAGGTCGTCCTGATGAACGCGCACTTCGAGGGTGTCCCCGCGGCGGTTGTTCTTCGCACTGACCTTGACATCCTCAGGGCTGTCAACGATCCCGCGGACCAGGTGTTCGAGCGCTTCTGCCAGCAATTTACTAAGCCTCGGTGGTCTCTGCTGCGGCGTCGGCGGGGGCCTCGGCTGCGTCGTCCTTCTTGGCCTTCTTGGTGATGGCTTCCGGGATGATCACGGAACCCTTTTCCGGGGTAACGAAGGCAGCCTTGGGAGCCTTGGTCTTCAAGGTGCCCTCCTGGCCCGGGAGACCCTTGAACTTCTGCCAGTCACCGGTGATCTTGAGGATCGCGGCAACCTGCTCGGACGGCTGTGCGCCGACGCCGAGCCAGTACTGGGCACGCTCGGAGTCAACCTCGATGTATGAGGGCTCTTCGGTGGGGTGGTACTTGCCGATTTCTTCGATTGCACGGCCATCACGCTTGGTGCGTGAGTCTGCAACGACGATGCGGTAATACGGTGCGCGCATCTTGCCAAAGCGCTTAAGGCGAATCTTTACGGCCACTTTTGTGGTCACTCCTGTTTCAG
>JBKKDK010000392.1:0-3540 GCA_046708245.1 Arthrobacter sp. | reverse complement strand
GTTCCATGGGCTATGTGATGCAGTCTTCCGGGCTCATGCCGCACCGCTCAGTGCTGGACAACATCGCCACCGTTCCCCGGCTCAACGGGGTGTCCAAGGCTGACGCGCGCAAGCGCGCCCAGGAACTGCTCGACGTCGTCGGCCTGGCCTCGGTGCTGGGCAAACGCTACCCCTCCCAGCTTTCCGGCGGCCAGCAGCAGCGTGTCGGGGTGGCCCGGGCGCTCGCCGCCGACCCGCCCGTGCTCCTTATGGACGAGCCCTTCAGCGCCGTGGACCCGGTGGTGCGCGAGGAACTCCAGCAGGAGCTCCTCCGGCTCCAGCGCGACCTCGCAAAGACCATCGTCTTCGTCACGCATGACATCGACGAGGCCACCGTCCTCGGCGACAAGGTGGCCGTGTTCGGCATCGGCGGCAAACTGGCGCAGTACGCCACGCCGGAGGAAATCCTGCGGGCCCCGGCGAACGACTTCGTCGCCTCCTTCGTGGGCCGGGACCGCGGCTTCCGACACCTCGGGTTCAGCCCGTCCGACGGCGTTGTCATCCATCCCGTCCGGACCCTGTCCGCCGCCGGTCTCGAAGGTGAGGGCAGCTCACCGGATGACTGGCAGCTGGTAGTCGATGCCGGGCTGCGCCCCCTTGGCTGGGCCGGCCCGGGCAAGGGCCACTCGATGGTTCCCGGCGGATCCCTCTTCCGCAAGGGCGACACCCTCCGGCGGGCGCTGGACGCTGCCCTTTCCTCACCCTCCGGCCTTGGCGTTGCGGTGGACACCGACGGCAGGGTGGCCGGCGTCATCAAAGCCGATGAAGTGCTGGCGGTCATCGAATCGGACCGCAGGGTCCGGCAGGGCGCACTCTGATGGAATGGTTCCTGGCCAACAGCGGGCGGGTCTACAGCCTTGCCGGCCAGCACCTCGTCCTGGCCCTGCTGCCGATGGTCTTCGGGCTGCTGATCGCCGTTCCGCTGGCCCAGTTCGCCCGGCAGAGCCGTGCCCTGCGCTCCGTCGTGGTGACGGCGTCCTCACTGCTCTACACAATCCCCTCGTTGGCGCTCTTCATCATCCTGCCCACCGTGCTCGGGAGCCGGATCCTGGACCCGCTCAACGTCGTGGTGGCGCTGACCGTCTACGCGGTTGCCCTGCTGGTCCGTGCCGCGCTGGACGCCTTTGATTCCGTGGACGAAGACCTCCGCCAGGCGGCCGTCGCCATGGGCTTCAAACCCGCAGCCCGCTTCCTGCAGATCGACCTGCCGCTGTCCCTGCCCGTCCTCTTTGCGGGGCTGCGCGTCGTCTCGGTCAGCAACATCTCGCTGGTGAGCGTCGCCGCCCTGCTGGGCATCGGCAACCTCGGGATGCTGTTCACCTCCGGGCTGCAGCGAGACTTCGTCACCGAGGTCATTGTGGGCATCATCGCCATCCTCATCCTGGCCCTGCTGATGGACGCCGTCCTGGTGCTGCTGGAGCGGCTGCTGACGCCGTGGACCCGGGCCGCAGGGGCCGCAGGCGCCGGCACGGCCGCCACAGCCGCACAGGCCGGGGGAGGCGCCGCATGAGCAACGTCGTCACGGACACATTCGCCTGGCTTGCCGCGGCGGAACACTGGACCGGCAGCGCCGGGATCCCCGCCAGGCTGGGGGAGCACCTGCAGTACACCGGCCTTGTCATGCTGATCGCCACGGCCATTGCCGTTCCGGTCGGGCTCTACGTCGGGCACACAGGCCGCGGGCGGGTGGCCATCGTGGCGCTGGCCGGCGCCCTCCGGGCCCTCCCCACCCTTGGCCTGCTGACCCTGTTCGTCCTGCTCGCCGGCATCGGACTCATGCCGCCCATCTGGGCCCTCGTGATCCTGACCGTCCCCCCGCTGCTCGCGGGCACGTATGCCGGGATCTCCAGTGTCGACCGGAACGTGGTCGACGCCGCCCGGGCGATGGGCATGACGGAACTCCAGGTGCTCTTCCGCGCCGAGTTCCCCAACGCGCTCCCGGTGATGTTCGGCGGCTTCCGCACGGGCGTGCTGCAGGTGATCGCGACCGTCTCGGTGGTGGCCTACATCAACCTGGGCGGACTCGGCCGCTACCTGTTCGACGGTCTGGTGCTCTCCGACTTCCCGCAGATGCTCGGCGGGTCACTTCTCATCGCGGGACTGGCGATCGCCGTCGATCTGGTCCTCTCCCTTTTCCAGAGGCTTTTCCTGTCGCAGGGAGCCTCTGCCCAGCCAAGCCGGAGCCAGCAGGCTGCGGTTGATCTCACAGACCCCGTGACCACGGAGACTGTTGTTCAAGGAGGTACGTCATGAAGGAAACCCGCCAACGGACACTCGGCAGGCGCGTATTCGGCGGCCTGGCCGCCGGCGTCGGCCTGGCCGTGGCCCTGTCGGCCTGCGGAGGCTCATCCGATCCGCTGTCGACTGCCCCGGCGACCGGCGGAGCCACGTCCGGTTCGGGCTCGGCCCTCGTGATCGGTTCCGCCGATTTCCCGGAGAGCCAGATCATTGCCGAGGTCTATGCCGGCGCCCTCAACGGAGCCGGCGTGACCGCGAGCACCAAGCCGAACATCGGCTCGCGCGAGGTCTACTTCAAGGCCGTGCAGGACGGATCCGTGGATGTCATCCCCGACTACAGCGGCAACCTGCTGCTGCATGTCAGTAAGGATGCGACCGAGGTCTCGGCCGACGACATCTACAAGGCGCTGCCTGCCAAGCTGCCGGAGGCGCTCGGTGTGCTGGAGGCCGCCAAGGCCGAGGACAAGGACGCCATGGTGGTCACCAAGGCCACGGCGGAAAAGTACCAGCTGAAGTCCATCGAGGACCTCGCGAAGGTCTGCAGCGAAATCGTGGTGGGCGCCCCGGCGACCTTCGCCGAGCGCGCCTACGGCCTGCCGGGACTGAAGAAGAACTACAACTGCGAGCCCAAGAAGCTTGAGCCGTTCAGCGATGGCGGCGGGGCAGTCACCCTCAAGGCCTTGCTCTCGGACCAGGTCCAGGTGGCTGACATCTACACCACCACCCCCTCCATCGCGGACAACGACCTCGTGGTGCTGGAAGATCCGAAGAACAACTTCATCGCCCAGCAGGTGCTGCCGCTCTACAACAAGTCCAAAATGACGGACAAGGCGAAGGACGCGCTCAACGCCGTCTCCAAGGTCCTCACCACTGATGACCTGATCAACCTCAACCGTGCCGTCAGCGGCAGCCAGAAGCAGAATCCGAAGGACGCTGCAGCCGCCTGGCTCAAGGAAAAGGGGCTGGTCAAATAGGGCGCACCGCGTCGCCTTCCTGACGTACGACGGCGGCTGCCGGACCACCTGGCCACCCAGGGGCCGGCGGCCGCCGTCGCCGTTTCCGGCCTGTGACGACGGGCAGCGGCTGTGAGTCAAGTCTCACCGGAACTACATCCTCCATATGGCATATTTGATGAATGGCAGAATTCAAGCAGTCCACCAAGCTCCATAATGTCCTGTACGACATCCGTGGACCGATTCTTCAGGCCGCCCAGCAGATGGAGGCGGAGGGTCACCGGATCCTCAAACTGAACATCGGAAACCC
>JBKKDK010000391.1:0-2759 GCA_046708245.1 Arthrobacter sp. | reverse complement strand
AGTCCACAACCCCAAGCACCACGTGGAAATCGCGCTGGTGGGCAAGTACATCGACCTGCCGGACGCCTACCTGTCCGTGACCGAGGCCCTGCGTGCCGGCGGCTTCGCGAACGACACCAAGGTCAAGATCCGCTGGGTCCCCTCGGACGAGTGCGAAACGCACGAGGGCGCGGTCAACTCCCTGGACGGTGTGGACGCCATCTGCGTTCCAGGCGGCTTCGGCATCCGCGGCCTCGAAGGCAAGCTTGGCGCCCTGAAGTACGCCCGCGAAACCAAGCTCCCGGTCCTGGGCCTGTGCCTGGGCCTGCAGTGCATGGTGATTGAATACGCCCGGAACGTGGTGGGCCTGGAAGGTGCTTCCTCGTCCGAGTTCGAGCCCGATTCCAAGTACCCGGTGATTGCCACCATGGAAGAGCAGCTCGACATCGTCGACGGCAAGGGCGACCTTGGCGGCACGATGCGCCTGGGCCTGTACGAGGCCAAGCTGGATGAAGGCTCCGTCGTGGCCGAGACGTACGGCACCACCGTGGTCAGCGAACGCCACCGGCACCGCTACGAGGTCAACAACAAGTACCGCGAGCAGATCGCCGCCCAGGGCCTGGTGTTCTCCGGAACCTCACCCGACGGCAAGCTGGTGGAGTACGTGGAACTTCCCCGCGAAGTCCACCCGTACTACGTGGCAACCCAGGCCCACCCTGAGCTCAGCTCACGGCCCACCCGGCCGCATGCGCTGTTCGCCGGGCTGGTCAAGGCCGCCCTGAACCACCAGAAGGGCGGCGACAGCCCGGCTGCCGAGGGCGGTCCCGCGGCCAAGGCCGCGCCGGCCGCTGCCAAGCAGTCCCCGGCCGTAGCGTCCAAGTAACACCCGACTGAATCGAAGGACGGCGCGATGCCCGGTAAGTCTGAAACCCCCAATGCTGCACGGCAGGTTTCGGATCAACCGAGCCCGCGCCGTCTTTTGTCGTCCCGGACGGTCTATGAGGGCCGGATCTGGGACGTAGTCAGTGACAGCTTCCAGCTCAACGACGACGGCGATGCCCTCGTCCGCGATTACATCGACCACCCCGGCGCGGTGGCGGTCCTGCCGATGAACGACGCCGGCGAAGTGCTGCTGATCAGGCAGTACCGCCACCCGGTGGCCATGGACCTCTGGGAGATCCCGGCGGGCCTGCTCGACGTCGAGGGCGAGGACTTCGTGGTGGGGGCAGCCCGCGAACTCGCCGAAGAAGCCGACCTCGTCGCGGCAAAGTGGAACGTGCTGGCGGACTTCTTCAATTCGCCCGGCTCCTCCAGCGAAGCCATCCGGATTTACCTCGCCCGCGGCCTGAGCGATGTGCCGGGACACGAACTGCATGTCCGCACCGACGAGGAAGCCGAAATCGAGCTGCACTGGACACCGCTCGACGCCGCCGTCGCCGCTGTGCTGGACGGGAGCCTGCATAACCCGTCCGCCGTCGTCGGGATCCTCGCCGCCGCGGCGGCGCGTGCGGACAACTTCGAGGGACTCCGCCCGGCCGACGCGCCGTGGCCTGCCCATCCCAGCCAGCGCTGATGGGTGAACCGGTGGCCACCGTGCCGCCCGCACCACACGAAGCCCCCGCCCGGGCCCTGACCGCGATAGACCGGGCCATGACGGACTACCTCCAGCACATGGGAGTGGAGCGCGGACTCGCGGCCAACACCCTCTCGGCCTACCGTCGGGACCTGGCCCGCTACGCCAGGCACCTCGCCCAGTCGGGACGCCGGCGGCCCACGGAGATCACCCGGCACGATGTGACGGCCTTCGTCCAGGCGCTCTCGGACGGGTCCGACGGCGGATCCGCCCTGGGCATCCGCTCCGCGGCGCGCACCGTGGTGGCCGTGCGCGGACTGCACAAGTTCTGGGCCCTCGAAGGAGTCACTGCCACCGACCCCGCCAGCGATGTCCACCCGCCGATGCCCGGCAAACGTTTGCCCAAGGCCATCAGCGTTGATGAAGTGACAAGGATCCTTGAGGCGACAGGCACCGACACGGCCACCGGCCTGCGGGACCGGGCCCTGCTGGAATTCCTCTATTCCACCGGCGCCCGCATCAGCGAGGCTGTAGGCCTTGACGTCGACGACATCTCGCTGCAGGACGACGCTCCTGCGGACGGGGCCGGGCCGGCCATCGTCCGGCTGTTCGGCAAGGGCTCCAAGGAGCGGCTGGTCCCGCTGGGATCCTTCGGGGCAAGGGCCCTGGACGCCTACCTGGTCCGAGGCAGGCCGTTGCTCGCGGCCAAGGGGAAAGGCACACCGGCCCTCTTCCTGAACGCCCGCGGCGGCAGGATCAGCAGGCAGAGCGCCTGGACCATCCTCAAGACGGCCGCCGGCAAGGCCAACATCACCAAGGACGTCTCGCCGCACACCCTCCGGCACTCCTTTGCGACCCACCTGCTCGAAGGCGGGGCCGACGTTCGCGTCGTCCAGGAACTGCTGGGCCATGCCTCCGTCACCACCACGCAGGTCTACACCCTGGTCACGGCCGACACCCTGCGGGAAATCTACGCTGCCGCACATCCGCGGGCGCTGGGCTAACGCCCGCAGCCGGAACCATCCTTAAATGTCGGTGCCTCCTGATGTGATTGGGGTATGGAAGGCGGAGCAGCCTGGGGTGCGGAGAGCGTGGATCCGTTGCGGGATCAGGCGGATGCGTGCCTGGACGGGCTGGCCGATGTCGCCCGGCGCGAAGCCAGGATTGCCGCGGAGAAGGTCAGGCTGGTCACCGGCTATCTCCGGGC
>JBKKDK010000390.1:0-4143 GCA_046708245.1 Arthrobacter sp. | reverse complement strand
GCGGTGGCCCGGCTTCGAGTCCCGCGGACCGAGTGGCCCGCCCCGATGAGCTACGGCGCCGCGGGCAGCGGACCGCTGGCTGCCGAGGCGGGCCGGGCCCTGGCCTCCGAACTCGTAGCGCTGGGCTTCAACGTTGACTTTGCCCCCACCGCCGACGTCACCATGGGTCCCTCCGATCCGACCATCGGGGCACGGTCCATGTCCGGCAGCCCCGGCGCGGCCGCGGACCTCGGCGTCGCGTTCTCCCGGGGGATGCTGGCTGCGGGCATGCTGCCTGCGGCGAAGCATTTCCCTGGCCACGGCTCCGTGAGCGTGGATTCGCACCACGGCCTGCCCGTCCAGCCGGCGTCCCTGGACCAGCTCCGGGCCAGGGACCTTTTGCCCTTCAAAGCGGCAGTCGATGCCGGGCTGCCCATGGTCATGACCGGTCACATCGTGGTGCCGGCACTGGAACCGGGGGTGCCCGCATCCGTGTCGAAAGCGGCGTACGCGGAGCTGCGCGGAATGGGGTTCCGCGGCGTCGCGGTGACGGACGCGCTCAACATGGACGCGCTCAAGGGCCGCTTCCCGGACGGTGCGGCTGCACCGGCAGCCCTTGCCGCGGGCGCGGACCTGCTGCTGATGCCGGCCGACGTCGGGGCCGCCCATGCCGCGATCGTCAGCTCGGTACGGAATGGCGCGCTGGCATCCGAACGGCTTGCCGAGGCCGCGCAGCGGGTGGTCACCATGATGATCTGGCGGTCCCGGGCCGGCGCTCCGGCGGGAAGCGACCCGGGAAGTGGCACGGACATCTCGCGGAGGGTCTCCGCGGCGGCGATCACCGTGCTGGCGGGCCACTGCAGCGGACCCATGGTGCCCCCGAGCGTACGCGTCACCGGCGGCACGGACCAGGACCGGGCCAGGTTCGCGGCCGCCGCCCGCGGCGTCGGAATCAGCATCGGCGAGGGTCCCCTGGTCTCCCTGATCGGCTACCGCAGACCGGCACCGGATCCGGCGGCACCCGTGGCGGACGTCGCCGTTACCCTCGACGCGCCGTGGGCGCTCGCCGATTCAGCGGCATCGGCAAGGATTGCCCTGTACGGCCGCAGCCAGGGCGCCTTCGACGCGCTGGCGGCCGTGCTCGCCGGGAAGGCCGCCGCGCCCGGGAAACTTCCCGTCGCGGTGGGTGGGCAGAACCCCGGCAGCGGTTGCGGCTGACTTACTGACCCAATCCGGGCGCGGCTGGCGTTTAATGGAGGCGTGCCCATTCTGAACAAAGACATGACCCTCTGCATCTCCCTCTCGGCGCGGCCGAGCAACAACGGGACGCGCTTCCACAACCATCTGTATGAACAGCTGGGCCTGAACTGGATTTACAAGGCCTTCGCCCCCACCGACCTCGCCCAGGCCATCGCCGGGGTGCGGGGTCTGGGCATCCGCGGCTGCG
Organism: Arthrobacter sp.; assembly: GCA_046708245.1. GTDB lineage: Bacteria > Actinomycetota > Actinomycetes > Actinomycetales > Micrococcaceae > Arthrobacter. Next base: position 2,717 of record JBKKDK010000390.1, on the reverse strand, counting down.
CGGTGTCCATGCCGTACAAGGAGGATGTCATTACCCTCGTGGACGTGATGGACCCGTCGGCCAAGGCGATCGACTCGGTCAACACCATCGTCAACGACGCCGGACGCCTCACGGCGTACAACACCGACTACACGGCGATTGAGCAGCTGCTGTCCCGCAACGCGGTCCCCACCGGCTACACGGTGTGGCTGCAGGGCTCCGGCGGCATGGCCAAGGCCACCGCTGCCGCGCTGCGCGACGCCGGCTTCACGGACGTGACCGTGATTGCCCGCAACGAGGCCGCGGGACGGGCGCTCGCGGAGCTGTACGGCTTCAGCTGGCGGGCCGAGGTCCCCGTTCCAGCAGCTGACGGGGCCGGGACCGCGCAGATGCTCATCAATGTGACGCCTATGGGCATGGCTGGCGGCCCCGACGCCGGGACGCTGTCCTTCCCGCAGGAGGCCATCGACGCCGCGGAGGTGGTGTTCGACGTCGTCGCGCTGCCGGCCGAAACGCCGCTCATCAAGGCGGGCCGCGGCGCGGGCAAGACCGTCATCACCGGGGCCGAGGTAGCCACCATCCAGGCCCTGGAGCAGTTTGTGCTGTACACCGGTGTCCGGCCCAGCGACGAGCAGGTCCGCGCCGCCGAGGAATTCACCCGGGCACAGTAGCCCGCGGCGCCGGTCCGCAGGGCCGGTCCGGTTAGGGCTGGACCGGCTCCACCGAGATGGCCACCCGGTCCTCGCCAATTCTGGTGAGGACCAGGGTGGCCGTTTTTTTGCTTTTTTGTTTGCCGCCGGGCAGCAGCTGTTTGCGCAGCTCCTCCGGTGTCACCGACGTCCCGCGCTTCTTGATGTCCAGCACACCGATGCCCAGGTCCTTGACCCAGCCCTTGAGCGCCTTAACGTTGTAGGGCATCACCTCCAGGACCCTGTACGCCCGGGCGAAGGGGGTGTCCTGCAATTCCGGGGCGCAGATGTAGGCGATGTGCTCGTCCACCAGGTGCCCGCCCAGCTGGAGCGCGACGTCGGCCACCAGCCCGGCGCGGATGACCGCGCCGTCGGGCTCGTAGAGGTATCCCTCGACGGGGCCCACCGGGGCGGCCGGGCCGCCGTCGAACTCCTCGGCGCTGGTGAGCTCGGCGGCGCCCTGCTGGCCGAGCAGGAGGGCGGCCCGCCGCACGCCGGGACGGCGCACGGCGTTGAACCACAGCGCCACCTCGGTCACGTCGCCGCCCACCGAGACCCAATGCGCTTCACAGTCAGCCGGCACCGAGTCGTGCGGCATGCCGGGACCCATTTTCACGCCGACGGCAAGCCCTGCGCCGGCCAGGGACTCGACGAAGGACAGCGGCGGGGAAAAATCCTCCGGATCCCAGAGCCGCTTGGTCCCCGAAGTGGACGTGGTGCGGCGGGCCGGATCCAGCCAGACCCCGCCGACGCCATCCAGGGACACCGTGGTGGCATCGGAATGGACCACGGAGGCGTTCCGGAACGGGATCAGGTTCATGGTGGCGCAGGCGGCGGTGGTCTCATCCATCTCCACGGCGGTGACTTTGATATCCAGGGACGCCAGCGCCATCGCGTCCGCGCCCAGGCCGCAGCCCAGGTCCGCGACGTGCTCGATGCCGGCCTCCGCGAACCGCTGCGCGTGCCGGGCCGCCACTGTCAGCCTGGTGGCCTGCTCCAGGCCGGCCTGGGTGAAAATCATCTGCCGGGCGAATTCGCCAAACTTGGCCTCCGCCTTGGTCCGGAGCCGGGACTGCGTGAGCACCGCCGAGACCAGTTCGGGGGAGTGGCCGGCCTTGCGGAGCGAGGCATTGAGCCGGAACGCCTCATCCTCCCGGTAGGGCCCCAGCGACGCCAGCAGCTCCCAGCCCTCGGGGTTGAGGAGCGGGGCGATCTGGTCCTGCGGTGCGTCAGCCATGCAAACAAGCGTAGTTCAGGCGCCGGGGCCCGGATGCGCCCGATAGGCTGGAGGGCATGGATGACAGCGGCACCAACGACAGCGGGACCGGCAACACCCCGACGGACGCTGGCACCGCGGGGCGGGACGCCGGAACGGGCCGCCCGGACCTGGCCAGGTTCGCCCGGCCGGCGCTCGTCGCGGGCTGCATCATCGCCGCCGTCTGCGTGGCGCTGCTCGTCGTCATCTTCTTCCTCGACTCCTTCAACGCCACCGTGTATTCGGTCGGCGGCAAGGACGTCCGAGACGCCACCGACGAGGCCCGTTCCATCCGGGAGAGCTACGCCGCCGCCCAGGCGGGCGGCACCACCTTCCTTGTCCTCGGCCTGGCGCTCGCCGCGGCGGGCGGCTTTGTGCTGTACCGCCGGGGGAAGGAACAGGGCTGGAATGACGGCAGCGACGACGGCGAGGACGTCGACTTCGAGGACCTCGGCGGACGGTAGTCCCGCCCCCGGCGGATCCTGACTGCCCGCCCGGCCGTTCACCGTGGATGAACTTCTGGCACTCGCCTTGACCGAGTGCTAACCATTTACATAGAGTCGTCATTAGCACTCTCCCTAGGAGGGTGCTAATACCTGAAGCTTCACAGCCTGGCTGCGGCCGGCACCGCGACGACGGTCTGTACGCCATGGCACCACAGCTTTAAAGTCCACGAATTTGCTGACGAATAGGAGAGGTCCTTGTCGGTCTCTATTAAGCCTCTTGAGGATCGTATTGTTGTCCGCCCGCTCGAAGCCGAGCAGACCACGGCTTCCGGCCTGGTTATCCCGGAC
>JBKKDK010000389.1:0-10281 GCA_046708245.1 Arthrobacter sp. | reverse complement strand
AAATCACACCGGCGGAGGCCAGCAGCCCGGCGCCCAGTGCCTGGATCGCGGGGAAGGTCAGCATCATGCTGCCCAGGGCCACCAAAGCGATCAGGGCGACGCCGATCCGGCGGGCCAGGATCACCTGGGTGCGGAGCCGGCGCGCGCGGCGGTTGTCCGCGACGTCCACCCGGTAACGTGTGAGCACGATCGTTTCGATGATCAGCAGCATGGCGATGGCCAGCCACGCCACGGAGGCGATCAGGGCGAGCACCAGGAGGTGGTCCACGTTGCGGCGCCATTCGACGTCCTCGGTGGTGAGCGCCAGGGCGATCCGCACACCGATTAGACAGAGCGCCAGGCGCAGCGGCAGCCGCGCCACCCGGGACGTCTCGCGCAGTTCAGGGTTCTTGCGGTTAAGCCGGAGGACAATGCGCCGCACCAGCCAGGACACGACGAGCCCGGCAACAATGGCCAGGGCCATGGCCAGGAACGGCATTGCGGGGATCAGGAAGTCTTGCATCACTTAAGCTTTAGCAAGCTTCCACAGGCATTTGAAATCGGCGCGATGTCAACGTGGGAAGCGTCACGGCGTGGCTTTCCCGGCAGGCCCTTGTCCCGCCGCACCAATGCTGGGGTCCAACGGCCCTACCTTTCGCGCCCGGAAAAACGAGAATTGTCGAAGTACTGGTATCCCAGGGGGAGGGCGGCATGCGCCGAGCTCAATCGTCCGCCAGGGCGGTCTTCGCAGCTTTTTGCGCGGCCGTTTTGCTGGCGGCTTGCGCCCCGCCGGCCGCGGACCCGAGCCCCACACCGCCGCCCTTTGCGACCCGCCCCGCGCCGGCGAGTTCCCCGGCGGCCACAGCCCCCTCCGCGCAGCCGGGCCAGACCGGAACCGCGGCTCCGGCGCCAGCCCCGACACCGGCGTCGGAAAAATGGGAGACGTTCACGACGGCGGACGGCCAGTTTATGTTCGACCATCCCGCGGCGTGGACCATCAAGGACCGGGCGGCGGAGGCGGCGCCCGGCGGCGTCTTTGTGGAGGTCCTGAGTGCGGCCGGGAAGTCGTTGGCGACGTTGCGGACCAATATGGTCACCGGCTCGGAATGCACGCAGAAGTACCCGTATTCGCTGATTGATTCGCAGGAGCTACCGGCACTGGCCCAGGACGGCGTGGTGCCGCGGTTTGTTTTTGAGGGCCGGTCCAACCCCGCCGCAACCGATCCGGCCAAGACGAACGAACTGGCCTATGGGATTACCTCCGGTCCGGCGCCGTCCGGTCCCACGGCGTGCCCCATCTTCCACTTCTTCACGTGGCCGCCCAGCGGGGCGATGTTTGGCGGCACCTACAGCCCCTTCCAAATGCCGCCCGGGTACCCGCCGAATGTGGATACGCCGGAGGCGTACACGGAAACGGACGAGTACGAGGACGTCCGCGCGGTCATCGTCTCGCTCCGTCCGGCAGCGAAGTAGCGGGCCGGCGGCGCATGCAGTTGGCAGCGGGGGTCTGATGGCGGTCGGGAGGACCGGGGGGAGGTTCGCCGGCTTGATTTGCCTCGCCCTGCTGCTGATGTCCTGCGGCGTCCAGACAGGCCCGCCGGGTTTGACGACGCCCCCGCCGGCAACCACCTCCACCGGCACCGCCTCCGCCACGGGGAGCACGGCTCCCGGGACGCAGCCGCCGCCGTCGGGCTGGAAGACCTTCACGACGACGGACGGCGGGCTCTCGTTCAACCATCCCGCCCGCTGGACGGTGCAGGACCCGGCAGGGGAGATGCCGCTCGGCGGTGAGTTTGTGGATGTGCTGAACGAGGCGGGAAAGCCGATGGCGAGCCTGCGGACCAACGTGGTCACCGGCGCGGAGTGCACGGAAAGATATCCGTTCGAGGTGTTTGATTCCGTGCCGCTGCAGGCATTGGCGGAGGGCGGGGCAGCCGACGCCCCGGTACCCCGGTTCGTGTTTGAGGCTCGGGGGGACGCCACGGCTGCGCAGGCCGCGCCGCCCACCATCGCGGGCTACGGAATCACCATGATGCCGGAAGAAACCGGCAGTACCGCGTGCCCCATGTTCCATCTGTTCCTGTGGCCGCCCAGCGGGGCGCTGTTCGGGGCGGCGTATAACCCGGAGAACAACACGACGCCGGGCGACCCGTCGCTGCCGTACTGGGAGAAGGCCAGACTGTATGCGGCGACGCCGGAGTACCGGGACGTCCGGCAGATGATTACGTCCCTGCGGCCGGCCGGGACGTAGCCGGCGACTCTTTCAGGCCGGCGAGGACTGCCAGGGCATCGTCTGCCCAGTCGATGGTGGCCTGGGCGGAGTGCTCGCCAGCCGAGACCGTGATCAGTGCGTACGGGGTGTTCTCACCGAGCTGGCCGGCGGCCAGCTCGGTCCGGGCGGCCGTCATGGCAGCGAGCTGCTGTTCTGCCCGGTCCTTCGTGTCGAGCACAAGCTGCCGGCAGGCTTCCGGACCCAGCTGGCGGCCGAGGAAGAGGCGCAGCAGTACCCCGTTCCGGGGCTTGTTCGGCTGCGGGGGCTCGGCCAGCAGCTCGCGGAGTCGGGCGGTGCCGGCGTCCGTGATGGCGTAGCTCGACGAGCGGACGCCGGGATCGCCCCGGCGATCCACGAGGCCCGTCCGCTGCAGCTCCGCCAGCGCGGGATAGATCTGCCCGAAGCTCTCGCTCCAGAAATGCCCCAGCGTGTTCTTGATTTCCTCCCGGAGGGCGTAGCCGGACATGGGCATGATGCTCAGGGCGCCAAGAACGGCGGTCTGGGTCTGGTCCGAGCGCGCCATCGGTACTCCTTCACGAAAACTGCTAGCCAGTGAGGCAAGTTGGTGACAGTATATCTTTTAGATAGCTTATATCTGGAAGATAGAAAGATCGGCCGTGGGCGTTCCGCACAGGAGAAGAAGGATTTGAGATGGATTTGAATACTGCGGCAACCGTAAGACTTCCTGCCAGGCGGGTTCCTGCCGGACGGGCCGGCAAGGCGGCGGCGGTGCTCCTGCTGGGAGTGGCCGGCTTCCAGGCCGCGCTCGCCCTTGGCGCGCCGTGGGGCACAGCAGCGTACGGCGGTGGCAATCCGGGCGTCCTGCCCGACTCCTTGCGCACCTCCAGCGCCGGGGCAGCCTGCGTGTACCTGGCGCTGGCGGCCGGGGCCGGAACGTCCTGGGCGGCACCTGCCCTGCGGAGGCGCGTGATGTACGGGACGGCCGGGCTGATGGTCGTAGGGGCACTGATGAACCTGGCGTCGCCGTCCCTGCTGGAACGGATGATCTGGACGCCGGTGACTGTGGCGCTCGCGGTCCTGCTCTGGAAGGCCGCCAAACACGACGCGGTCCCGGCCGGCTAGGCCCGGAGCGCGGTCCGGATATGTAGCCGGACCGCCCCCAAGTGTCCGGGCGTTAGTCAGTGTGCCTGTCGGGACCGCTGCCTACACGGCAGGGAAATGCCGGTGCCGGCGATGCGACGGAGTGGGAAGGCCGTTCCTGTTCCGGCCGGTCCCGCCCCAGGCGTTCGAGCGGGCCTCGCGGATCAGTCCGGTGCCCGCGCATTCGCGCACAGCCATGATGCCGTCGGCGGCCGAGCGTTTGTCCTCATATGCTTTGGAAATTGCCAATACCGTCCCGTCTGCACCCAGCAGGCGGAACCGGACGTTTGACTCCGCGTCCGTGAAGATTTCGAACTGTCCTGCCATCGTCTTGTCCTTTCGGCCAACCGGCTCCGCAGGCAGTTAAGGCACATCATCGTGCCCATGCCGGTTGCTCGACAGGTCCTGCGGTGCTTGGACCAGCCTTACTTGCGGGGAGTCACCGGGTAAGGGGCGAAAGACCCAATGTCCCGGGGCCGGTTTCCCGCGTCTACCCGTCTCCGGTAGCGCCTTGCCGGGTATTACATTGGGATCATGGCTGAATTTCCAGGCGCGGAATCAGGGGAGCGGGTCCGGCTGACGGCGCGGGCGGACGGCACGGTGCAGGCCGTCGGCTTCCGGTACTGGACAGTGCGGAAGGCGGAGGAGCTCGGGCTCACCGGCACTGTCCGGAACAACGACGACGGCTCGGTTGGCATTGTCGCGGAGGGGCCGCAGACTGTGGTGCTTGAGTTCCGGCGCTGGCTGCGATCACCGGACGCGCCGGGAATGGTGGAAAGCGTCGAGGAAAAGATCTCCCCGGCCACCGGCGGATTCCGTGACTTCTCCGTGGTGTACTGATGCCGGCGCGGGGCAAAGGACCCTCGGCAGGGCGGACGATTGTCGGTACGGTGGCCCCATGCAGAAAATCTCGATCGACGCCCTGGCCCGTCAGCAGATGACCGCAGCGCTCGCGGCCGGCAGCGGCCGCGCCGCTGACACCGTGTTCGGCGGGCACGAGAAAGTCCTCCGCCAGACCGTCATGGCATTCAAGGCCGGTACTCAATTGAGCGAACACCAGAATCCCGGCGAAGCCACCGTCTTTGTGCTCCGGGGCTGCGTCCGGCTGCAGGCCGGCCAGGAATCCTGGCAGGGAAAAGCCGGGGACCTCCTGATCGTGCCGGACGGGCTGCACAGCCTCGAAGCGGAAGAGGACTCGGCGATTTTGATGACAGTGGCGAAGATCAGGACCTGACCGGCCGCAAACCGGAAGCCGGGTGCTCCTGGTTGTGTCTGGCCCAGAGCTGCAGCCACACGAGCAGGCGCGTCTCGGCGTCGTCGAGGTCGATGCCGAAGAGCGGCTCCACCCGGGACAAGCGGTACCTGACCGTGTTGACGTGCACGTCCAGCGATTTGGCGGCGTCGATCGCGTTTCCGCCGCAACTCAGGTACGCGAAAATGGTCGCCTCGAAAGCCTTCTTGTGGCGCTCGTCGTACCCGGCGATCCGGAGGGCGTGCGCGCCGGGCAGCTGGCCGGACACCGTCAGTGAGGAGACGAGCTGGCGCAGCTGCAGACGCGAGCCGAGGGAGTCGTCGTCGGCCACGATGTCATCGGAATCGGCGGCGATGCGCCCGTCCGCTAAATTGCGCACCAGCTCGGCCAGGACCACTTCGGCGTTTACCCGGGACTCTTCAAGACGGTCGATTGGTGCCGGGACGCCCAGCGCGGCCAGGACGGGGCGGGCGAGCAGCCGGCGTGCGTTCTGCACAATCTTCAAAATGGCGTTGCGCTGGAACTGGCCGGAGGATTCGGTGGTCTGCGGCAGGACAATGTAGACGATGTTGTCCGAGAGCCCGCAGACAGCCGAGGGCAGCCGGATGGCGCAGGCGGTCCGGATGGTGTCGAAGAGCCGGAGGCGGGACTGCAGCGTTTCGGCCGCTATGGCCTCGGACGGCCAGGTGCCCAGGGCTGCAATCCGGATGGACGGCGCGGAGATCCCGAGCCTGATGGCCGCCAGCTCGGCGCGTTTCGGATCGAACAGCAGCGGCTGGACCAGGTCAATCTGGCGCGTCAGGTTCGAGACGTAGGTGGTCCGCTTGTGCAGGATGTGGAGCGCGGCAATGTTGGCAGCTTCCCGCAGGATCCGGCGGGCGTCCTCGTTGTGGTGGTCCGCCCGTTCAAGGAGCCAGAGCGAGCCCAGCACGGAGTCGCCGGCCCGGATCGCGATGGCCGTGCGCCGGAGCAGGGGATCCTGTGTGGTCACATCGAGCGCATCGGTGGCGGCATGGACGCGGCGGTAGTCCTTGTCCGTCTCCGCGGACTGCGGCACGTGCAGGCGCAGGATGGAACTCCGGCGCGTCTCGTCAATTGGCTGGTCCGGGAGGGTCGAATACGCCAGGATGGTCTGCTCGGGATCGGCGATCGCGATTGCACCGCCGGCCTGGGCCGCCACCGTGTTGGCGAGGTCGAAGAGGTCGCCGGGGCGGATGTCCACCAGCGTCCGGCCCGATTGCCGGTGCGGGATGACGGCCGCATCCATGATCTCCGCGAGCTGGTTCCACGGCACCGAGTCGGACGCCCGGAAGAGCGCCATCCCGTTGGCCCGGGCGGCTGCGCGCAGTGCGTCGTCCGGGGCGCCGTTGGATTTGTAGACGATTGCCACGTAGCCGGCGTCGCTGAGTTCCTGCACCTTTCCGACCAGCCGCTTCCCGGACAGGGACAGGCCGATGGCCAGGGCCACCGCACCCGGGAACCTGGCGGGCCGGGCCGTCGGGTCGTAGAGGACAGCACCGGCGACTATCTGCCGGTCATCGGCCGGCATTTCGACGAGGCTGACAATTTCCGATCCCGCCGAGCGGGCGACGTCGGCCAGGGTGGGCAGCGCGTTCCGCTCCGGAGAGGCCGTCATGACACTTCCGAAAACGCTCTTTGGCATTCGCTACTAATGATGAGCCCCTCAATTTGTTGTTATCTCCATAGTGGCGCGGACATCCACTTCCTACGCTGAACCATAACGCAGGACAGCAAACGGAAGGCCGGCAGTGAAATTCAGCGAAGCCAAGCAACTCATCCAGGTGAAGGCCCCCGTGATTTCCCGCCGGCGCCGGGTGCTGGCCAACGCCTTAAATGTGGAGGAATACCGGCAATCGGCGCGCAAGGTCCTGCCGGCCGGGATTTTCGATTACCTGGACGGCGGATCCGAGGACGAGGTCACGCTGCGCCGCAACCGGGCCGTCTTCGATGCCTGGGCCCTGATGCCCAGCTGGGGTCCGGTTACCGGGCCGGATACCGGCACCACGCTGCTCGGAAAAGAAAGCACCCTGCCGCTCACGCTGACCCCGACCGGGGCCACCCGGCTGTTCCATCCCGACGGCGAGCTCGCCGTCGCGGCCGCCGCCGACCGGGCCGGCATCCCCTACGGTCTGGCCGGGCTAAGCACCGTGCCCATGGAGGCCATCGCGGAGCGCCACCCGAACCTCGACCGCTGGTTCAACTTTGGGCTCGGTTCCGACGCCCAGGCGATGAAAAACAAACTGGCGCGCTGCGAGGCTGCCGGGTACAACACCCTGATCGTCGGCGTCGACACGCGGGCACTGGGCGCCAGGGAACGGGACCTGCACAATGGATTCACCGCCCCGCCCGCGCTGACCCTGCGCACCATCGCGGACATCGCCCGGCGCCCTTCGTGGTGGGTGAACTTCCTCCGCGCGGACGGCATCAGTTTCCCCAACCTGGATCCGCAGAGCCCGGCGGCCTCGTCCGTGGTCACCCCCACCATGTGGCAGCACATCCTGGGCCACTCGGATGCGAGCAGCGGGTGGACGGAACTGGAGGCCCTGCGGCAGGCCTGGCACGGCAAGATTGTGCTCAAGGGCTGCGTCAACCCGGCCGACGTCGTGAAGGCCGCGGGTATTGGCCTGGACGCCGTGCAGTTGAGCAACCACGGCGGCCGCCAGCTGGACCACATGCTCAGCCCGATGGATGTCCTGCGCGAATCCCGGCAACGGGTGGGCGACTCGATCGAGATCTACGTGGACTCCGGGGTCCGGCGGGGGAGCGACATCCTCAAGGCGCTGGCGCTGGGGGCCGACGCCTGCTCGATCGGCCGGGCCTACCTGTACGGTCTGGTGGCGGCCGGATCGCCGGGCGTCGGGCGCATCATTGACATTTTTGGGGATGAACTCCGGCGTACTATGACGCTGGTGGGCGTTTCCAGCATTCCCGAATTGAAGGCGCGGGGCGGGGAAATTCTTCGCGACATCCGGCATTCCCCCGAAGTCCTCGAAACAACAGCATCAGGCTCGATCCAGTCCCCGAACAGCTAAGGAAACCATGCGCACTCGATACCTCCTTCCCGTCCTCACTTTGGCCACGGCAATGTCACTTTCAGGCTGCGTCAACAACAGCGAACCGGCCGCCACTGCCGGCGCCTCCGGTGCTTCCGGCGCGGCAGACGCCGTCGCGGTGAAGAAGAACGACTCCATTGCGTCGCTGCTCCCGGAGAAGATCAAGTCCGCCGGTGTCCTCAACGTCGGCATGGCGAACAACTACCCGCCCAACGAGTTCAAGGATGAAAACGGTGCACCGGCCGGCTGGGCCGTGGACCTGACCAACGCACTCGGTGGAGTCCTGGGCCTGAAGGTCAACTTCGATATCGGCACCTTCGACAACATTCTTCCGGCGGTGAAGGCCGGCAAGGACGACGTCGGCGTGTCCTCGTTCACCGACACGCTGGAACGCGAAAAGCAGGTGGATTTCGTGAACTACTACTCGGCCGGCATCCAGTGGGCCGCGCCGAAGGGCAAGACCGTGGATCCGGAGAATGCCTGCGGTCTCAAGGTCGCCGTCCAGGCCACCACGTACCAGGACACCCACGAGGTGCCCGCGAAGTCCAAGGCCTGCACCGACGCCGGCAAGCCGGCAATCACCGTCTTCAAGTACGACGCCCAGGACCAGGCCACCAACGCCTTGGTGGTGGGCCAGGTGGACGCGATGAGCGCCGACTCACCCGTGACCCTCTACGCGATCTCCAAGACCAAGGACAAGCTGCAGACCGCCGGCGACGCCTTCGAAGTGGCGCCCTACGGGATGCCCGTGGCCAAGGACAGCGCCTTCACTCCGGTCCTGCAGAAGGCGCTCCAGTCGCTGATCGACGACGGCACCTACAACAAGATCCTGGCCAAGTGGGGCGTTGAATCGGGCGGGGTCAAGACGGCGACGCTCAACGTGGCAGCCAAAGGGTGACCAGCAATAACCGGACGGGAACCGCCGTCGGCAACGGCCCAGACGCCGGCGTCGGGGCGGGCACGGCGGACGAACCGACGCCGATCGTCGCGGTCCCGCTGCGGCACCCCTGGCGGATCCTCGTGGCGGTGGTCCTTGTCCTGATGCTGGCGGTCTTCGTGCTGGATGCCGCCCAGCGTGCGGACTACGGCTGGCCCGAGGTCGGGAAGTACATTTTCGACCGGCGGATCAGCCAGGCTGCCTGGGTGACGCTGACGCTGACCATCTACGCCATGGCCGGCGCGATTGTCCTGGGCCTGCTGCTGGCGATCATGCGGCTCTCGCCCAACCCGGTGCTGAAGTCCGTGGCCTGGCTGTATATCTGGATCTTCCGCGGAACTCCGGTGTACGTGCAGCTGGTCTTCTGGGGCATCGTGTCCTTGATCTACCCGGTGTTCACGCTGGGAATTCCGTTTATGACGCCGTGGGTCTCCATCCCGAACGAGATTTTTACGAACCTTTTCATCACGGCCGTGATCGGGCTGGCCCTGAACGAAGCCGCCTACATGTCCGAGATTGTCCGTGCCGGGCTGCTGTCCGTGGACCAGGGCCAGGAGGAAGCCTCGACGGCGCTGGCCATGTCCTGGGGGCAGACCATGCGGTACGTGGTGGTTCCGCAGGCGATGAAAATTATCATCCCGCCCACCGGCAATGAGGTGATCTCGATGCTCAAGACCACCTCGCTGGTGGCCGCGATTCCGTTGAGCATCGACCTCTACGGTGTGTCCCGGGGTATTTCCGCCGTGACGTTCACTCCCGTGCCGCTGCTGATCGTGGCGTCCCTCTGGTACCTGCTCTTCACCTCGGCCCTGATGGTGGGCCAGCACTTTATTGAAAAGCGGTTCTCGCGGGGAACCGGGCGGCTCAAGACCGGCAAGGGGCCGGCGTCGCCGGAGCCGGCGGCGGTCCCGGGCAGCGTTCCGGCTCCGGGCGCACCGCTCGGCACAGATTTTGGAGGCAAGGGATGACCGGCATGCCAATGGTCCTCGCGGACCGGGTTTCAAAAAACTTCGGTACGAACAAGGTGCTGCGCGGGATCAGCCTGGAAGTTAACGCGGGCGAAGTGCTGTGCATCGTGGGTCCCAGCGGTTCCGGGAAATCCACCTTCCTGCGCTGCATCAACCACCTGGAACGGGTGGACGCCGGCAGGCTCTCGGTCGACGGGCAGCTGGTGGGCTACCGGCAAAAGGGAGACAAGCTCTACGAACTGAAGCTGAAGGAGGCCGCCTTCCAGCGCCAGGAAATCGGCATGGTCTTCCAGCGGTTCAACCTCTTTGCGCACCTGACGGCCGTGGAGAACATCATCCTGGCCCCCATGCGGGTGAAAAAGCTGTCCAAGGCCGCCGCCACCGCACGGGCCAAGGAACTGCTGGAGCGCGTCGGCCTGGGCGACAAGGGCGACCACTACCCGGCGCATTTGTCGGGCGGCCAGCAGCAGCGGGTAGCCATCGCCCGCGCCCTGGCGATGGACCCCAAACTCATGCTCTTCGACGAGCCCACCAGCGCCCTGGACCCGGAACTCGTCGGCGAAGTGCTGGATGTCATGAAGGAGCTGGCCAGGAGCGGCATGACCATGATCGTGGTGACCCACGAGATGGGCTTTGCGCGGGAGGTGGCGGACACCCTGGTCTTTATGGACGAAGGCGTGGTGGTGGAGGCCGGAGCT
>JBKKDK010000388.1:0-9234 GCA_046708245.1 Arthrobacter sp. | reverse complement strand
GGTCGAACGAGGTGAGCTGCAGGATGCGCACGGATTCGAACAGCTCGCTGCGGCTGATCGGGATGTGCTCGCAGAGGGCGTGCGACACCGCGATGCCGGCCTTGGTCAGTTCGGTTTCGAGCACCTTCTTGAGCAGCGGAACGCAGGAGCCGCACTGGGTGCCGGCCCGGGTGCAGCCCTTCAGCTCGCCGAGTTCCTGGACCGGGGCGTTGCCGTCGCAGGCCCCGCAGCCGTTGACGGTGTCGCGGATGGTTCCGGCCGAGACGTTGTTGCAGGAGCACAGGATGGCGTCGTCCGGGAGTTCCGTGTCCGGGGCGTCGCCGCCGCCGGCCGCGGTGAGGTACGCGCCGGGTTCGGCGGCCAGTTCGCGGCCCAGCATGGGGCGCAGGGAAGTGTAGGGGGAGGCGTCGCCGACGAAGATGCCGCCGAGCAGGGTCTTGGCATCGTCGGTGGTGCCGATCTTCTGGTAGACACCGCGGGCGGGGTCGGCGTAGACGATTTCGAGGGCGTGCTCAGTCCGTGCGAAGGCGTCACCGAAGCTGGCGACGTCGACGCCGGAGAGCTTGAGCTTGGTGGCGGTGTCGAAACCGGGGAAAGTTGCCTCGCCGCCGTGCAGCCGGTCCGCGACGATCTCCGCCATGGTGTTGGCCGGTGCCACGAGGCCCAGGCACATGCCGCCGAAGTTGGCGACCTCACCGATCGCCCAGATGCCGGGGACCTCGGTGGAGCAGTCGTCGGAGATGACGACGCCGCCGCGCGGGCCGAGCTGGAACTGCGGCGCGATTCCTTCGGTTTCCGGTCCGTTGGCGTTGCGGAACAGTTCGTCGCGGGGTTTCACGCCGATTGCGACGATCACGATGTCGGCGTCGATGATGCGGCCGTCGGCCATCAGCACGCCGGTGACCTGGCCGTCGTCGTCGGAAAGGACTTCGGAGGGGAACACGCCGCCGTGGACGGTGAAGCCCTTGGCCTCGATGAGTCGGCCGAGGGCCTGCCCGGCGCCTTCGTCCAGCTGGGTGTTCATGAGCCAGGGGGAGCCGTTGATGACGATCGGGGTGGCGCCGAGCTGCTCGGTGCCGGCCGCGGATTCCAGGCCCAGGAGACCGCCGCCGATGGTGACGGCGTTGACTTTCCGGCCGAACTTGGCCGTCAGTTCCGCGATCGCCAGGTTGATGGCCCGGACGTCCTCGATGGTGCGGTAGACGTGGGTGTGTTCGGAGCCGGGGATGGGCAGGCGGGCCGCATCGGAGCCGGTGGCGACGACGAGCTCATCGTACGGGTACACGGCGCCGGTGGCTGTGGTGACACTCTTGCCGGCGGTGTCGACGGAAGTGACGCGCTCGCCGGTGCGGAGGCTGAGTGCTTCGTGCTCCCACATGGACGCGGTGCCGAGGGTCAGGTCCACGTCACTGTCCGTGAGGGCCTTGCTCAGCGCGACGCGGTCGTAGGGGAGGTGGGCTTCCTCGGTGAGGACCGTCACGTGCCAGCCGTCGAGGCCCCGGGAGTGCATGGCGTCCGCGAAGCGGTGGGCTGCAGGGCCGCCGCCGGCAACCACGACATGACGTGGGCTCTTGGCGCGCTCTGCGCCCAGGTTCTGGGGGCTTGAAGTCTGTCCGGTCACTGTGGGCCTTTCGCATGGGCCGCAGACGGTGCTCTGCAGCTGTGTATCCAGACTAGGCAAGCGCAGTTTCGCTTCAGTTTCCCTTATGTTTCGTGGTCTTAACTTCTGCATCACGAATGCGTTTCCGGCCGGGTGAGTTCTCTTTTACCCGCCGGACACATTCGGCGCATCCGGATGAAACACCGCGGGCCTAGCTTGAATATGTGGCCGCATCAGCGGTCAGCCCGCAAGGGATGTACCAGAGAGGGGCCGGGATGACCGCCGTACTAGAAACCGCAGCACACGACGCATTGGCCGATATTGGATCCGCAGCCGGCTGGCACCGGGTGTGCGCTGTCGCGGACCTCGAACCGGCATGGGGCGAGGCCGCACTGATTGCAGGCCGCCAAATAGCGCTGTTCCGCACCGTGTCCGGTGAGGTTTACGCCGTCGCACAGGAGGACCCGGCCACCGGGGCGCATGTAATGGCCCGCGGCATCACCGGCTCCCGCGGGGACCGGCCCACAGTGGCTTCGCCGCTGCACAAGGAGGTCTACGACCTCGTCACCGGGGAGTGCCTCGGCACCCCGGGACTCCGGCTCGCGACCTTCGGTACCCGGATTGTGGGCGGGTACATTGAGGTAGAGCTCTAGAGGCCCAGGGCCTCGCGGACGTCGGCGAGGACACTGTCCAGCGCGGCACGCGCCTGGAGCCGCGCCTCGGGCAGTTCCGCCGCCGATCCCACGCTGCGGATGACCTCCAGGTAACACTTGAGCTTGGGCTCCGTCCCGCTGGGCCGGATGATGACGCGGCTGAGGTCCTTCGTCAGGTACAGCAGGCCGTCGGTCGGCGGGAGGTGCTCGCTGCCTTCAGCCAGGTCCGTTACCGTTTCGACGGCGGAGCCGCCAAAGGACTCCGGCGGGCTGACCCGCAGCCGGTTCATCATGGCGTCCAGCAGGCCAAGGTCCGCCACCCGGATGCTGAGCTGGTCGCTCGCGTGCAGGCCATGGACGAGGTACAGCTCATCGAGGGTGTCGAAGATCGTCTTGCCCTCAGCCTTGGCCGCCGCCGCGAATTCGGCGATCAGCACCGCCGCGGAAATCCCGTCCTTGTCCCGGACGAGTGAGGGCGCCACGCAGTAGCCCAGGGCCTCCTCGTAGCCGTACAGCAGGCCCGGGACCCGCGCGATCCACTTGAAGCCGGTCAGGGTTTCCTCGTGGGCGAAACCTGCGGCCGCGGCGATCCGGGCCAGCAGCCGCGAGGACACAATCGAGTTCGCAAAGACGCCTGCCGGCGCCTCGCCGCCGGCGGCCGCGATGCGCGCCACCACGTGCGCCCCCAGCAGCGCCCCCACTTCGTCGCCGCGCAGCATCCGCCAGGCGCCCGTGTCCGGGTCCTTGGCGGCCACTGCGGCGCGGTCGGCGTCGGGGTCATTGGCGATCACAAGGTCAGCGTCCACCCGCGCCGCGGCCGCCAGGGCCAGGTCCAGCGCGCCGGGCTCTTCCGGGTTCGGAAAGGCCACCGTGGGGAAATCGGGGTCCGGTTCGGCCTGCTCGGTGACCAGCGTGACGTCGGCAAAGCCGGCCGCGTTCAGCACGGCCACGGCGGTCCCGCCGCCCACCCCGTGCATCGGGGTCAGGACAATTTTGAGGTCCCGGGCCGGGAAGTGGGCTGGAATGGCGAGGGCCGCGACCGCGGCCTCATAGCCGGCGGCGATGGAGCTGTCCAGCACAGTCCAGCCGTCCTGCGCCAAAATGACGGATTCGAGGCCGCCGACGGCGTCGATCCTCGCCGCGATCAGGGCGTCATAGGGCGCGACGATCTGCGCGCCGCGGCCGCTCTCCTCCACGGCGTGCCGGCCGAGGAACACCTTGTAGCCGTTGTCCTGCGGCGGGTTGTGGCTGGCGGTCACCATCACGCCGCCGTCGCACTCCAGGGCCCGCACCGCATAGGCGAGCAGCGGGGTGGGGAGGGCGGCCGGCAGCAGGAAGGTTTCGATCCCGGCGGCGGTGAGGATCGCCGCGGTCTCTTCGGCAAAGACATCGGAGTTGTAGCGGGCGTCGTAGCCGACGACGGCGCGCGGCCGGGTGCCGGGGGCGGCCTGCTCGACGGCGTTGACCAGGAACGATGCGAAGCCTGCGGCGGCGCGCCGCACCACCACGCGGTTCATCCGGTTCGGGCCGGGTCCGAGGGCTGCGCGCAGCCCGGCGGTGCCGAACTGCAGGGTGCCGCTGAAGCTGTCCGCCAGCTCCTGCCGGGCAGCGGCGGTGCCGTTCTCCGTGAGCTGGATCAGCTCCATGAGCGTGGCGGCGGTGGCCGGGTCCGGGTCCTGGGCGGCCCAGGCGCGGGCATCGCCCAGCAGGCGTGACAGTTCGGCAGCAGAAGACGTCATGGGTACCAAACTAGCCGGAATCGGCGGGGAATAGGTCCCGCGACAAGCGGGTCGGCCTTACGGTTCGGTCACACCGGCGCATGCCAGCTCCCCTTGACACCGATTTTTCCGGACACGTAACGTCTGGAATATGAAGATGGGCCGAGGCGTGGAATGGGCGGTGCACAGCTGCGTCAACATGTCGTGGACGCCGCCGGGGGAAGCCGTGAACTCGGCCCGGCTGGCGGAGTACTACAAGCTCCCCGGCGCATACCTGAACAAGCAGCTCCAGGCGCTGGTCCGCGCCGGGGTCCTGACATCGGTGTCCGGCCCCCGGGGAGGGTTCCACCTGGCGCGCCGGCCGGAAAACATCACGGTGCTGGACGTCGTCCTGGCGCTGGAGGGTCCGGAGCCGGCGTTCCGCTGTGAAGGGATCCTGGGCAACGTCCCCGACGCCGATCCCGCTGCCAACCACGTCCGGACCTGCCTCATTTCGCAGACCATGCGGCAGGCCGAACTGGTGTGGCGGCAGGCCCTGGCGCGGCAGACGATCGCCGGAATCGCCGACTCGATGGAGCGGCGGTTTCCGGACGACCGGCGGAAGGCCCTGGCTTACCTTGCCCTGGACGGCGGCTAGAGCTTGGCGATGATCTCCGCGAGCAGCCGGGAGATGCGCGGGCCGGCAGCCTGGCCGGCCTCGAGGACTTCCCCGTGGCTCAGCGGGACTGGGCTGATGCCGGCGGCAAGGTTGGTCACCAGTGAGATGCCGAACACTTCCATGCCGGCATGGCGCCCGGCGATGGCCTCCAGCGCGGTGGACATGCCCACCAGGTCGGCGCCGATCCGCTTGGCATACTGCACCTCGGCAGGGGTCTCGTAGTGCGGTCCGGTGAACTGCGCGTACACGCCTTCGTCGAGCGAGGCGTCAACCTCACGGGCCAGGCCGCGGATCCTCGCGGAGTACAGGTCCGTGAGGTCCACGAAAGTGGCGCCTTCCAGCGGGGACGTGGCGGTGAGGTTGATGTGGTCGCTGATCAGCACCGGGGTGCCCGGCGTCCAGGCCTCGTTCAGGCCGCCGCAGCCGTTGGTCAGGACCAGGGTCTTGCAGCCCGCCGCCGCGGCGGTGCGCACCCCGTGGACCACGGCGCGGACGCCCTTGCCCTCGTAGTAGTGCGTGCGCGCGCCGAGGACCAGGGCGCGCTTGCCCTCCGGAGTCAGCACCGAGCGGATGGTGCCTACGTGGCCCACCACCGACGGGGAGGAGAAGCCCGGCACCTCGGCGGCGGACAGCGTGGCGGTGGTCTCGCCGATCAGGTCGGCGGCATCGGCCCAGCCCGAACCGAGCACGAGGGCTACGTCGTGGACCTCAACGCCCGTCTCTTCGGCGATGTAGTCGGCGGCGGCGCGGGCGGCGTCGAAGGGGTCAGTGTTCAGGAATTCTGTTGTACTCACCGGTACAAGTTATCGTGCCGGTCCCGTTTCTTGGAGGGGCGGGGCGGATGGGGGAGAATGAACGATTGTGACTACGCATCCTGATTTCAGCTCACCCCGCATCGCTATTCTCGGCGGAGGCCCCGGCGGGTACGAAGCCGCCATGGTCGCCGCTTCGCTGGGGGCCGTGGTCACCATCATTGAGCGGGCCGGGCTCGGCGGCTCCGCGGTGCTGACCGACGTCGTGCCGTCCAAGACCCTGATCGCGACGGCGGACCTGATGACCCGTGTGGGCGAGGCCGATGAGCTGGGCGTCAAATTCGACGTCGACGGCGGCGACTTTGCCCCGGTCATGCGGGCGGACCTGAAGCACATCAACGACCGTTTGCTCAGCCTGGCCCGGAACCAGTCCGAGGACATCCGCGCCGGCCTCGAACACCAGGGCGTCCGGATTGTGATCGGTACCGGCAGGCTGCTGGACAAGCACACCATCGAGGTCCTCACCGCCGAGGGCACCGAGACCATCGAAGCGGACGCCATCCTGCTGTCCGTGGGCGCCCACCCGCGCGAGCTGCCGACGGCGCGGCCAGACGGCATCCGGATCCTGAACTGGGCCCAGATCTACAACATGGACGAACTCCCCGAGGAACTGATCGTGGTGGGATCCGGCGTCACCGGCGCCGAATTCGCCTCCGCCTACAACGGCCTCGGCTCCAAGGTGACCCTGATTTCCAGCCGCGACCGCGTGCTGCCGGGCTCCGACACGGACGCCGCCGAGGTCCTCGAGGGAGTCTTCGAACGCCGCGGCGTCAAGGTGCTCTCCCGTGCCCGTGCCGAAACGGTGGAGCGCACCGACGACGGCGTGGTGGTCACGCTCGGCGATGGCACCAAGGTGAACGGCAGTCACTGCCTGGTGGCCGTCGGCTCCATCCCGAACACCGCCGGTATAGGCCTTGAGGAGGCCGGCGTCGCCCTCACCGAGAGCGGCCACATCAAGGTCGACGGCGTCTCGCGCACCAGCGCGCCGAACATCTTCGCGGCCGGTGACTGCACCGGTGTCCTCGCACTGGCCTCCGTGGCCGCGATGCAGGGCCGGATCGCGATCGCCCACTTCCTGGGCGACAGCGTCACGCCGATCAAGCTGCACCAGGTGGCGTCCAACATCTTCACCTCACCGGAAATTGCCTCCGTGGGCGTGTCCGAGGCCGAGATCGAGTCCGGCAAGTACCAGGGCGACATCATCAAGCTCTCGCTCAAGAGCAACGCCCGCGCCAAGATGCGCAACCACAAGGACGGGTTCGTCAAGATCTTCGCCCGCAAGGGCTCGGGCACCGTGATCGGCGGCGTTGTGGTGGGGCCGAACGCCTCCGAGTTGATCTTTGCGATCTCGATTGCGGTGAAGCAGAAACTGCACGTCGACGACGTCGCCAGCACGTTCACCGTGTACCCGTCCCTCAGCGGTTCCATCTCCGAAGCCGCGAGGCGCCTGCACGTCCACATGTAACCAGAACCGGAGGCAGCAGCCATGGAGAGTCCGCGCACGCTTGTTGAGTCCGTGGAACGGAACCCGGTGCTGCCCTCCGGCCCGGACGAGCGCTTTACCGGCTTCGGCGTGCTGGGCGTTCCGTTCAGCTCCGGCCACATCCTGGCCCTGCGGCATTTTGCGGCCTCCTCGGTGGGTCCGGGCTACACCTCGGTGTGGGTCCGCGACCCTGCCGGTGTCTGGACGATGCACAGCACCGCGGACCCCGGCTCCGCGTGCCCCCGCTACTTCGGCAGCGCCCTCGCATCGGCGTCGACGGGCGGGATCTCGCTCCGGTGGCGCGACGGCCATTCCTTCAGCGTGGACGTCGGGGACGGGCTGGACCTGAGCTGGGACCTGGCCCTGGCGGCGACGCCGGTCACGCGGCTCATGTCCGCGGTGTGCGGCGCCGTTCCGGAGCGTCTGTGGCGGAGCCCGGCGTTCCTGCGCGCCATGGGCGCTGTGGCCGGCCCGGTGCTCGGGGCGGGGCACATCGGGCTGACAGGCAGGGTGCCCAACCGCCAAAGTTTTGCGGCGCGCCCGCGGCGAATGTGGTTTGTCCGCAGCAGCACGGCGCACCTGGGCGGCCACAGCCTCGGCCACGTTTCCGCACAGCCCGTCCAGGACCGGCTCGGGGACTTCTGGATACCGCAGCGCGGCATTTTTATGATCGGTTCGTCGCTGTTCGAGCCCTTCGACGCCGGCGCGCACCTGCCCGCAGGGCACTGAACCCCCGGGCGGCCGGCGCGGGCGTCAGGAGCGGGCGTAGGGCGGAACCGTGTCGCCCGGGGCGAAGGGCTGGAACCAGCGCTCGACGCCCAGCGCTGCGGCCGCCGCGGCACTGGCGGCGGGGCCGCCGTCGTCGTCAGGGTACAGCGCGGCACTGTCCGCGTGCTCCAGCAGCACTTCCTCGACGTCGGCACGCCAGTTCTCCGGGAGGTCCAGCTCGTAGATGTCCTCGGTGATTGCCGCCTGGTCCAGCAGGCAGCGGACGGCGAGCTCGGCGGCGAGGCAGCCGGGCGCGGCCCAGCCGCGGACCAGCGAGGCCGTGACGTCGGAGGCGACCACAATGAACTTCTGGGTGAACTTTGCGTTGTAGCCTGCGGCGAACTGCGGCGGCAGGCAGGACAGCACCGACGTTCCGGCAACGTCGGTGCCGGTGACGGTGTCGAGCTTGCTGACCGTGCCCAGGTCGCGGAAAAGCTGGTCGATGAGGATGCTCGATGAGTTCCACAGGAGGCCGGCCAGCAGGCGGGTCCGGCGCCGGGCCGTCTGCCGCTCGCCCGGGTCCACGTTAGCCATCTCGGCCAGGTCTTCGGGGTCAAACTGGAGCCGCTGCTCCGGAGTCATGTCGTCGGGATGCGGGTCGAGGCCCAGGAGCTCCAGGCTCAGCCCGGTCAGCTTCCCGGCGTCGGCCAGCAGTTCTTCGGTGATGTCGTCGTCGTCGGCGCTCATGGCCCCGATGCTACCGGGCTATTGTTTCCGCTCCGATTCGCGTTACGCGCCGGTTCCGGTGATGCGGGCCCCTGAGGGTTGGCCCCGAGACCTGGGGCCAACAACGGTTACTTCAGGGGCAGGTTGTTCGGGTTGCAGGCAAAGCCCGGGCTGGGAACCACTGCCTTCTCGCCGTGCCGGACGATCTGGCCGTACGACTGCACGCGGCCGCCTTGAAGGGATCGGTTTTCCAGGCGGCAGACATAGCCCAAGGCGTGCGCCCCCTGCGCCCGTACTTGCCTGTCAGCAGCCTTCGAGCCGAATGGCCCGTGGGCGCCATCCTAGCGAGTACGGCCGGGATTGGGAAAGGTAGGGGCCACTGTCCCTCCGTTCCGCGGCACCTGTGCCGTCGTACGGGCAGATGAGGTCGAATACCAGACGGCTAAGCGCCCTGATCTGCCCGCGGTTTCACCGGGCGTGGTACTCAGGCCCCGGCCGCACCCGTAGAGATTCCGCTGAGCGTGTCGATATAGTCCAGCGTTTTGGGACTGACATGCCGCACGGCCGACAAGGCCTCCCGGAAAACGGTCCTCCGGGCCTGGTCACCAAGCGCGTCCCGGAGTTCCATGACAGTCTCGATGCCCTGATTCTCGAATACGTTCGTGATGTCCTCTACCTGGGCGAGACGGCCAGGCGACGGCCAGTTGATAACTTCAGAAAGCTTGCCCGTATCAAGGCGGCGGCGGAATCCACTGGTTGTGGCAGCATCCGGCCAAGCCTCAACCAGGGCGACAACGCGGGGCTTGACGGTGGCGTGGTAGTTCTGCCGCCGCTGCAACGTGGCATCGACAATGATGGCCCCGATGTGGTCCCAAC
>JBKKDK010000387.1:0-8336 GCA_046708245.1 Arthrobacter sp. | reverse complement strand
TTTCGTTGCCTACCTTGACCGCAACAACGTGGGCTTCGCCAAGCTCACCATGAGCGAGGACATCGGCCTGAATGCCGCAGCTTACGGGCTCGGCGCCGGCATCTTCTTCCTCGGCTATGCGCTCCTTGAGGTGCCCAGCAACGCTGGCATGTACCGGTTCGGCGCACGCAAGTGGCTGGCCCGGATCCTCATCACCTGGGGGATCTTCGCCACGGGCATGTGCCTGGTGAACGGCGAAACGACCTACTACGTCATCCGGTTCCTGCTGGGCGCGGCAGAGGCTGGGTTCTTCCCGGCCATCCTCTTCTACCTGACCCTGTGGTTCCCTGCCGCTCAGCGCGTCACGGTACTGGGCATCTTCATCCTCGCCCAGCCCATCTCCAACGCCCTCGGCGCCCCGGTCTCCGGACTGCTGCTCCAGATGGACGGCATCATGGGTCTTCATGGATGGCAGTGGCTGTACATCATCGAAGGTATCCCGGCCATCATCCTGGGCCTGCTCACCCCCATCCTCATGACCGACCGCCCGCGGGATGCCAAGTGGCTCAACCCGGACGAGCGCGAATGGCTTGCCAGCACCATGGACAAAGAACTGGCCGTCAAGTCCAGTTCCGGCAGCCACAACTTCCTATCCGGCCTCAAGGACAAGCGCACCCTGACCTACTCGGCCCTCTACTTCGGGCTTGTCTGCGGCATCTACGGCCTGGGCCTCTGGATGCCCACCATCGTCTCCGCCCTGGGCAAGTTCTCCACCGCCCAGATCGGCTTCATTGTGCTGATCCCCTACACGATTGCGGCTGTCTTCGTGTACTTCTGGAGCAAGCGTGCGGACCGGACCGGCAAGCGTGCCTGGCACACCGCCGTCAGCATGGTGCTGGCCGGAATGGGCCTGCTGGCCGCGGGTTACCTGCTGCCCGTCAACCCCATCCTCGCGATGATCGGCCTGACGGCTTCGGCCATGGGCATCTACGGCGCAATTGCACCGTTCCTGTCCATGCCCTCCGCCGCACTGACGGGGGCCGCCGCTGCTGCCGGTCTGGCCCTGATCAACTCGCTCGGCAACCTGGGCGGCTTCGTTGCCCCGTACGCCGTCGGACTCCTGAACGACGCCACGGGCAGCAACCAGAGCGGCCTGCTGTTCCTGTCAGCCTGCTTGTGCATCACCGCGGTGGCAACGTACCTCTACGCCCGTAAGCGCCCCGAAGGCGATGCGGCGCTGGACCCCGCGGTTGCCGCGACCGTCACAGAGACCCCTGACGCCACGGCGCCCGCAAAAATCTCCTGATTACGAAATACCTGAAGGAAAAACCCATGACTGCACCCACCTTCCCGTCCGAACGCACAGTTGTCCTGACCGGCGCAGCGTCGGTCCGCGGCATCGGCCGCGCCGCTGCTGACCGTATGGCCAGCGAGGGATGGTCCATTGCCATCCTTGACATCAACGCGGAGGACGCCAAGGCTGCCGCCGCCGAGATCGGCGCCAACCGTGCCGTGAAGGCGATCGGTGTCGGTGCCGACGTGTCCGACGAGGCGTCGGTTGACCGTGCGATCACCGAAATCGAAGCCTCGCTTCCGCCGATCGTTGCGCTTGCCAACCTCGCCGGAATCAGCTCGCCCACGACGTTCATGGAAACAACCGTGGCGGAGTGGGACAAGGTGTTCGCCATCAACATGCGCGGAACCTTCATCGTCACCCAGCGGGTCCTCAAGGGCATGATCGAGCGAAAGCTCGGCCGCATCGTGAGCATCTCCTCCATCTCCGCCCAGCGCGGCGGTGGCACGTTCTCGAAGGTTGCCTACAGCGCCACCAAGGCCGGAATCCTCGGATTCACCCGTGCCCTGGCCCGCGAAGTCGGCGAGTTCGGGATCACGGTCAACGCGATTGCCCCGGGCCCGATCGATACCGACATCATGGGTGGAACCCTCACCGATGAGCGCAAGGCGCAGATGTCCGAGGGCATCATGATGGGCCGGGTCGGT
Source organism: Arthrobacter sp. (assembly GCA_046708245.1). Lineage (GTDB taxonomy): Bacteria > Actinomycetota > Actinomycetes > Actinomycetales > Micrococcaceae > Arthrobacter. Next base: position 6,356 of record JBKKDK010000387.1, on the reverse strand, counting down.
ACCCGCGAGGAAGTGGCGGCTTTGATCGCCTTCCTGCTGGGCCAGGACTCGGGCTACATCACCGCTGCCACGTACGACATTAACGGCGGCCTCCAGGTTTCCTAACCGGGACCAGGATCCCCCGAAAGTGCCCCGCCATTTTGGCGGGGGCACTTTGTGTCTGCGCTTCCGGGGCCTACAGATCCTTGCGGCACTGGGCCCGGCCCAGCTCCTGCAGACCGTTCAGGTCGCCGTCGGCGAGGCCGTCCGGGCTGCCGATCTCCGGGTACATCAGCTGCACCGGATCATCCACATGTTCCAGCCCCATGACATGGCCCAGTTCGTGCAGGATCACGGCGGTCGCATAGGCCGCGCCGGAGGGCCTGCGCAGGTCCTCGGTGATTTGTGGCGCGTCGAGTTCGAGGCTGCCGGTGACGAAACTCTTGGGCCCTTCGCCGTAGCTGAAGTGGGTGCTGCCTCCGGTCCCGATCACCGGGCCCCTGAGCTGGGGCGCCTGCTCGGGGGTGGTCCAGGCAATCAGCAGCGGTGCCCACCGCTCGCCGTAGGCGTCCTTCTGGTACGGCGCCCGTGACTGGGAAGGGGTTTCGGCAGTGGTGCCGTCGTTGATGAATTGGATGCCGGTAGCCCGTGACACCGTCGCAATGGCGTCCTCGACGAGGTTCTCTGCGCCCGCCGGCTCCAGCCCGTCGTTGACTACGTAGTGCAGCGGGCGGCACGGGGAGTAGCCCACCGGCGTGCCATCGTCATTCGTGGCCAGGAATTTGTAGGAGTCGCTGGCGACGGCGGGAGCCTCCGGCCGTCCGAGCGGCTTGTCCTGCTCCTCGAACCCCGGCGGCGGAGCGTCGTCGCGCTGGCCCTCGGGGACGCCGGGCTGGTGCCCGGGCTGCCCGGCGGCCGGCTGGGCAGTGGACGGCAGGGTGGTGGCCGGTGCTGCGTCGGGTCCGTGGGGCCGGGCACCGCGGTTGGCCTCGAACAACCCCACGAAACGGGGATCGCCGTACACCAATCCGGCGGTCACAAAGGCGGCACCGGCGATCAGCGCGGCGGCGGCCAGGTTGCGCAGTATCCGCCAGGCGGTTTGGGGGCGGCTGTGCCGCGTCCGGTCCCGGCGTTCAGGACCGTCCACTAGGCGACCACCGCGCCGAACACGAGTCCCAGCCCGTAGGTCACGGCTGCGGCCGCCATTCCGATTCCCAGCTGCCGGAAGCCGCGGGAGACCGGGGAGGTGCCGGACAGCAGTCCCACGACGCTGCCGGTGAGCAGGAGCGCCAGGCCCACCAGCACGGCCGAGACCACCAGGGCCGCGATCCCGGTCATACCCAGGAGGAACGGGATGATCGGCACGATGGCGCCGGACGCGAAGAAGCAGAAGCTCGACGCCGCCGCGCCCCACGCCGTGCCGACCGCCTCGTGCTGGTCCTGGCTCCCGGGGAGCTCGGGCCGCAGCGAGAGGCTCGGATCGCAGTCGCAGTCCAGCAGGCCCATCCGCTCGGCGACGCGGTGTTCGGCAGCTTCCCGGGACATGCCGCGGGCCAGGTAGACGAGCAGGAGCTCGTTGTGTTCGATGTCCAGCGAGGGCGCCGCAGCCAGCGTGATCTGCGTGGGCAGGGTCGCGGCAAGCAGTTCCCGCTGGGACCGGACGGAGATGAACTCGCCGGCACCCATGGACAGGGCGCCGGCCAGCAGCCCGGCCACACCGCTGAGGAGCACCACGGAGCTTCCCACGCCGGAGGCGGCCATGCCCATCACCAGGGAAAGGTTGCTGACCAGTCCGTCGTTGGCGCCGAAGACGGCCGCGCGGAAGGTGCCGGCGAGCCGGTTGCGGCCCCGGGTGGCGAGGCCACGGACCACTTCCTCGTGGATCTGTTCGTCGGCGACCATGGCCGGGGTGGCATAGGGGTCGGTGGCGTAGGGGGAGCGGCTCTCGGCGCGCTGTGCCAGGGCCAGGACGAACACCGAGCCGAAGTGCCGGGCCAGGAAACCCAGGAGCTGGCTGCGGAGCGAGGCGGGACGGGACCGGCCGGCATGTTCGCCGAGCAGCTGCAGCCAGTGTGCCTCGTGCCGGCCCTCGGCCTCAGCCAGGGCGAGCAGGATGTCGCGTTCCTCGCCGCTGCGGCTCTGCGCCAGGTCACGGTAGACCGCGGCTTCGGCCCGTTCATCGGCAAGGTACTGCCGCCACCGCTTGATGTCCGCGGCGCTAGGCGCGCTGCCGTTGACGGCGGCGGACGAAGCGCGGTGCGGGTCAGGGTTGGGCGGGTCAGATGTGGCGTGCTGTGACACGGGAACTCCTGGGCTTGATGGGGCATGGTCCGGCCCCATTGCGAACCCCAGCCTACCGCGTATTTGCGCGGATTTTCGGCTGGCAGACCTCAGCCGGGAGTTTCGGCGGACCGTAAATTCCGCGCCGCCGGAGGGGGCAGCGCCGCAGGCTGTTTGCTGCTGTGCGGGAGCCCTTGACCGCCGGGTTCGGCGGTGCTCGAATAAAACTTAGGGCGGGTTCCCCCGAGCCACTGCCGCCACGGAGTAAACGGAGGTTGCACGATGTCCGACACCGGATCACATCAGACACCCCACCCGGCACTGCCGGTGCGGGATTCCCTCGAATCCGATCCCGCCTACGACTACGCCGAAGACACCCCGGTGGAAGTCGTAGAAACCGAGGAGGAGGAACTGCTCGAAGAGGCCGACCGGCTGGTGCCGCTGGACGAGGACGACTTCCTTGGCGAGGACCAGCCCGTAGTTCCCCTGGGCGGGGAGGAGTTCCTCGAACCGGAAGAAAATGAGTAACGCCCGGCCACCGGCCGGACGCGAAACGACGGCGGCGCCTCCCCGAAAAGGAAGGCGCCGCCGTCGTTCGTTTCCGCCCTAGTGGGCCAGGGCCGGGCGCTGGTCCTCCGGAGCCTCTTCGGCGGCACCGCCGGCAACCCGCCGGCGCCAGTTCGCCATGACCGCCGGGTCCGTGGGCTTGGTCAGGAACGACACGGCGATGTAGACGGCGGCCGAGGCGATCAGGCCGTAGTAGATCGGCTCGTTGGCGTAGATGCCGTCCAGCGGAACCGCGGCGTTGATCTCCAGGAAGATCATGGTGCCCAGGGTGATCACTGACCCGACGGCCATGGAGGCGGCGGCCGCTGTGCCGGTGCCGCGCTTCCAGACAAGGCCGCCGAGGATGGCGACGAGGAGGCCGCCGACCAGGATGTCGTACGCGATGGTGAGGGCCGCGACGACGTCCTTGGTGATGATGGCGATGATGATCGCGACGATCCCGAGGCCCAGGACCCACATGCGGTTGGCCTTGACGTCGTGCTCGGGGTTGTCGGTGTCCTCGGTGCTGATGTCCTTGCCGAACCAGCTGGCAACGAAGGGCAGGACGTCGGCCCGGGCCACGGTGGCGGCAGCGATCAGGGCGCCGGAGGCCGTGGACATCATGGCGGCGACGGCTGCGGCGAGCACAAGGCCGCCGATGCCGATCGGCAGGAGGTTCGTGGCGACCTCGGCGTAGACAACGTCCTTGCCGAGGTTGGCGACGTCGATGTCCGGCAGCGCGACGCGGGCGCCGAGGCCGATCAGGGCGCCGGCGGCGCCGTAGAGGATGCAGTAGATGCCGGCGGTGGCGCCGCCCCAGCGGGCCACGGTCGGGGTCTTGGCGGTGAAGACGCGCTGCCAGATGTCCTGCCCGATCAGCAGGCCCAGGGTGTACACCACGAAGTACGTGATGATGGTCTGGATCCCGATGCCGTCAATCTGGAAGAAGCTGGCGTCCACCCGGGCACGGATGCCCTCGAAGCCGCCGGCGGCGTTGAGCGTGAAGGGCAGCATCAGGAAGAAGATGCCGACGGTCTTGATGACGAACTGGACCTGGTCGGCGAGGGTGATGGACCACATGCCACCGATCGTCGAGTAGACCAGCACAATTGCCCCGCCGATGGCGATGGCCAGCGCGCGGTCCCAGCCGAACAGCACCACAAAGATGGTGGCGTAGGCGCCGGTGGAGGTGGCACAGAGCATCAGCGTGTAGGCGAGCATCACAATGCCGGAAGTCTGGGTGGCGTGGCTGCCGTAGCGCAGGCTCAGCATCTGCGACACCGTGTAGATCTTCAGCTTCTGGATGGTGCCGGCGAAAAGCAGGCTCAGCAGCAGCACACCGGCGCCGATGGCGACCACGAGCCACATGCCGGAGATGCCGAACTTGTAGCCGAGGCCGACGCCGCCGACGGTGGAGGCACCGCCGAGAACAACTGCGGCCATGGTGCCGGTGTAGAGGAACGGCCCGAGCCGGCGGCCGGCGACCAGGAAGTCGCTGTTGTTCTTGGTGCGGGATTTACCCCACCAGCCGAACGCCAGCATGGCGACCAGGTACACCACCACGATGGCGATGTTGACATTCGTTGCATCCATAAGGGGCTCCTTGGAGCTGTTCGGAGCAGGGCCGGGCCTGCCGCAGCGCACCAGCGCGCGCGGGGTCCGCTGCTTTGTGACGGAATGAGGGGAAGACCACGCGGGGCTCCCGGGATGTTATTTCAAAAATACAGCGACGGCGGGGTGTTCCATCGGTAATTGCCTAATAGACAACACTTGTTGCCCAAAGGTAGCCTGTGATCCCGGTAACAGTCAAGACGCGTGCGTGCTGGTGCCGTTTCCTGGCGTCACAGGTCGCCCGCCCCGTTAGTATGGCTCCAATGAAGGGGCCGAGCGGCCAGCCGTGAAAGGTTCCAGAATGAAGGCTCTACCAGTTGAACCGAGCAACGTTCCTGTTGCCATCGGTTCCCGGATCCGTGCGGCGAGGCAATCGCAGCGGCTGACCATCGAGCAGGTCGCGGACGCCACCGGCCTGACCAAGGGCTTCCTCAGCAGGGTAGAGCGGGACCTGACGTCGCCGTCGGTCGCCTCCCTCGTGACGCTTTGCCAGGTCCTCTCCATCTCGATTGGCGACCTTTTCGCCGCCCCGGAAACGCACCTCACCAAGCAGAATGAAGGGCCGCGGATCTCCCTCGGCGGCGAAGGGATCGTGGAGCGCCTGCTCACTGCGCGCTCGGAGCGCCGGGTCCAGATCATCCAGGCCGTCATCGAGCCGCACGGCCGCGGCGAATCCGAGCTCTACGCCGTGGACTGCGATGTTGACGTGTTGCACGTGATCCGCGGCAGTATCCGGCTGATCCTCACCAACGAGGAGTTTGAACTCAGCGCCGGCGACACCGTCACCTTCCCGGGCAGGGAACCGCACACCTGGGTGAATCCCACGGACGACGCCGTCGAGGTGCTCTGGGTGCTGGTCCCGGCCGCGAGCCGCTGATGTCCGCCGCCCGCCGGGCCTTTTTCGCCCGCGCCTGTTCCGCCTGCATCAGCCCACTGCCTTCAGTCCGTCTTTCACCTCGGGGGATCCAATGAACAAGCGCAAGACCGCCATCCTGTCAGCAGCGCTCGCCGCCGCCCTCGGCCTCGCCTCGTGCAGCGCCGCCGGCCAAACGTCCGCCGGGCCCACCACCGCCGGGCAGGGTTCCGCCACGGGCGGGTCAACTTCTCCGGCCGCGACCACCTCCCCGCAGCAGCCGCCCGCTTCCTCCGGGCCGGCGTCGGCCACGCCCACGCCCACAGCAACGCCGACGGCGGCTGGCGGCTCCGACGCCGCGGCCGGGTTCGCAACCTTTACCTTCCCGGACGGGCATCTGTCCTTTGCCTACCCGAAGGACTGGACGGTCACGGTGACAAAGGGCGACGCCGGGCCCCAGCCGCCGGCCGGGGTGGACCCGGTGATGGCCACAGTGGCGGACGAGACGGGCGATGAACTGCTGTCCATCACCAGCGGCGCCTACGGCGGCGGCGCGTCCGGGCCGGTCCTGCGCACCGTGCTGGATGCCGCCCCCGTGCCCGGGCTCAAGGACACCTCCGGCGAGCAGCTGGACTTCGGCTTCGCGTTCGATTCGTTCGCCGACCGCCCGGAATTTCACATGGGCATCCGGAAAAGCCGCGAATTCGAGCCCGCGCCGGAGAGTTCCGGGTCCTCCCAGGTCGAGCTGCCGCACGGCATCATGGAGACCCACGTCATCTTCGGAACTCCCGCCTTCGGCACCATCGACGCCGCGAAAGCCTGGATGAACACGGAACAGTACGCCAAGCTGAAGCGGATCCTGCTCAGCCTGAGCTACAGCTGAGCTGGCCCGGGCGGACTCTAGCCGGTCGCCGAACCCGAGTTTAGGTAAACAAACGGTGCGCGGGATGAAACTTTCGAGTGTATGATGGCTGTCACACCCGTCGGTCAATCCTCGAAGGAGAGGCTTTCTTTTGGAAGAGCTGCGCATCGAGGCCAATGGCAACCTTGGCCCCATCGATTCATCCCGCATCCCGCGCTACGCCGG
>JBKKDK010000386.1:0-3583 GCA_046708245.1 Arthrobacter sp. | reverse complement strand
TCCGCGGCGTCCTGGCGGACCCACGACTGCTGCACGGTGCCGAGCGGGGATTCCTTGCCGGCGTCATCCTTGGAGTAGCCGGGAACCGAAATGCTGGCGTCCTCGCGGGCCGAGCCGGCCACCACTGTCGCCTGCAGGCCCATGTCGCGGATCTCGTTGGCAAGCTTTTCAACTTCGGGCTGGGCTTGCTTCCAGCTGCCGGGCACCTTGGCCCGGACGCGGACGGCATCGATGACGTTGGCGTTTTGTTCGAAGCCGCGGGCGGCGGCGAGGCCGTAGTAATCGGTGATGGCGCCGGCGGACTGGCTGGCCAGTCCTGTGGCGCTCAGCGAGGGCTTGAGTTCGGTGTTCTCGACGTCCTTGCCGGACGCGTCCTTGATCAGGGTGAACGGCGTCGGGTCGTAGCCGCCGAGGGGCAGGCGGTTGACGTCGCCGGCGACATCCTTGACCTGGTCGGCGTCGAACGTGCCGTAGACCATCGCGAGCGGGGTGGCGAGCTTTTTGCCCGTTTCCAGGTTTTCCCGGTAGGAGCGCTCGTCAACGGGTTCGCGCTGCGTCTGGTCGACGGCGTCGCCATTGGCGGCCTTTTCCGGCAGGCGGTTGACGGTCACCCATTCGCCGGGCGTTGCGGCCTTGTCCACCGCACCGTTGCCGGCGGTCTCGCCATCCTTGTACTTGGGGGCGGACGCAAAGTCGGTGCTCCAGGTGGCCGGGTTGTAAAGGCCCTGGCTGAAGCTGCCGGTATCGCCCATCAGCTGCGTCAGGTCCTTGGAACCGGGCCAGGCGAGCGAGAACGGCGACTTGGATACGAACGGGAGGTAGTCCTTGTCCAGGGAGCGGGTCACGGTGCCGACGTCTTTGGTGACGTTGCCGGACGCGTCGATCTCCTCGATCTTCACCGAGTACTTGAGGTCCAGCGAGGTGCCCGAGCGGACGATCAGCGGGATGGCCTGCGAATCGGCGGTGAGCTGGCCGCTGCGCTTCGCCTGCTGGTACTGGGTCATCAGCGGTGCCCAGTACTTGAGCTTGACGCCGAGGAAGTCCGGGCCTTCCTTCAGCTCGTCCATGCCGATGCCGTTGGTGAAGAGACTTTCGAAGTGGCGGCCGATCGCGCCGGCGTTGCGGGCGTCTGCGGGCGGGGCCTTCTCCAGCGGCGCTAGGAAGTCACCGGCCGTGCCGAGCAGGGCGCGCTCGGAGACGGGATCGACCGCGACGACGGATTCCGTCACCTGCGGCGCCTGCGGCAGCGAGACGGCGAGGTTGAATAGATTGTGCTCAGATCCGCCGGCCGGGGCCGGGAACTTGATGCCGGTCTCCCCCTTGGGGCCTGCGATGCTGACGTTCTTGCCGCCGTCCACTTCTTCCTCGACCAGCTGCGCCTTGCCGAGGGAGCCCTCGGCCATGGTCTTGAAGAGGGTCTGGTCGGAGTGCCCGTCCGAACTGACGGCGCTGGCCGTGAGCCGGTACTTCTTGGGCGTGTCGGACAGGACGGATTCGGGGGCGGGCCACTTGGCCGGATCGGTGGCGCTCGGGTCTCCGGCGGTGCCGGCCAGTCCGGCGTTGAAGCCGAGGTAGTCCGTGGCCTCAAGCCGCGGCGATTCCAGGTTCTGGGTCACGCGCGAGACGAGGCTGATCGGGGCCGCCACCGAAGTTCCGGACAGCTTGCGGATGCCGTCCAGCTGCTCGAAGCTGATCCCGCCCTGGCCGGAGGCGATTTCCGGCTGCATCAGCCCGCCGTTGTCCTCGGCCTTGGCCTGGACGAGGACGTCGTAGAGCCCGCGGGAGTTCTGGTCAACGGTCCGGTTCAGCGCAGCCTGGGACTGCCCTTGAACGAGGACCGAAAGGCACATTGCCACGATCAAAATGGACGCGGTCAGCAGAAGCACTCTGCTTCTGATGAACCTCTGGACGGCGTTCATTGGGCTCCTGAAAGCTGGATTGCGTGCGCACACCATGGTCCACTCCGTGCGGAAGTGAAGGCGTCCCCTGCCGGGTGTGCAAAAGTAAAGGCCGGGCTTGCCGGCCGGATCCGAAATTCGGACCTAGCCATTGTACGCAGACCGGCCGGTGCTTCGCGGACGCCGGCGGCGGGTATGCCCGTCGCCGGCGTCCGCTTCAAAGACATCAGTCCTCGAGGTCGACTTCCCGGACCATATCCGCGCCGATTCCGGCCTTGATCGCGTCAAGGACCTGCTGCGGGACTGAACTGTCAATCGTCAGCAGCGCCAGCACCTGGCCGCCCTCGGCCTGGCGGGCAACCTGCATGCCGGCGATGTTGATGTTGTTCATGCCGAGGATGTGGCCGATGGTGCCAATCACGCCGGGGCGGTCCGAGTAGGCGACCACCACGAGGTGTTCGCTGATCGGGATCTCCACCTCGTAGCCGTTGACGCCGACCAGTTTCTGGATCTGCTTGGGCCCGGTCAGGGTTCCGGCGACGGAGATCTGGGTGCCGTCGCTGAGGGCGCCGCGCAGCGTCAGGACGTTGCGGTACGACTCCGTGTCCGGCGTCGTGATGAGCCGGACGTTGATGCCGCGCTGCTCGGCGATCACGGGTGCGTTGACGTAGGAGACCTGCTCGGTCACGACGTCCGCGAAGATGCCCTTGAGCGCTGCGAGTTCCAGGACCTTGACGTCCAGCGAGGCGATTTCGCCGGCGATCTCGACGTCGAACTGGGTGAGCGAGGCGTGGGTCAGGGCGGTGAAGATCCGGCCCAGCTTCTCCATCAGCGGGATGCCCGGGCGGACGTCCGGGGCAATGATGCCGCCGGCCACGTTGACAGCGTCCGGGACCAGCTCGCCGGCCAGGGCCAGGCGGACGGACTTGGCCACCGAGACGCCGGCCTTCTCCTGGGCCTCGTCGGTGGAGGCGCCCAGGTGCGGGGTGACCACCACGTTGTCGAGTTTGAAGAACGGGAGGTCGGTGCTGGGCTCCTTGACGAAGACGTCGACGCCGGCGCCGGCGATCTCGCCGGCTTCCAGGGCCGCGTAGAGGGCTTCCTCGTCGACGAGCCCGCCGCGGGCGACGTTGATGACGTAGGCGGTGCTCTTCATCTTCTTGAAGGCGTCGGCGCCGAGCATGCCGACGGTCTCCGGAGTCTTGGGCATGTGGATGGTGATGAAGTCCGACTGCGCCAGGAGTTCGTCAAAGGTCACCAGCTGCACACCGAGCTGGGCGGCCCGGGCGGAGGTGATGTAGGGGTCGTAGGCGAGGATCTTGGTCTCGAAGCCCTTGAGCCGGGCGGCAACGAGGGCGCCGATCCGGCCCAGGCCGATGATGCCGATCTTCTTCTCGAAGAGTTCGATGCCGGTGTACTTGGAGCGCTTCCACTCGCCGTCCTTGAGGGCGGCGCTGGCCTGCGGGATGTGCCGGGCGAGCGAGAGGATGTGGCCGACCGTGAGCTCGGCGGCAGAGACAATGTTGGACGTGGGGGCATTGACCACCATGACGCCGGCCTGGGTGGCGGCCTTGATGTCCACGTTGTCGAGGCCGACGCCGGCGCGGGCGATCACCTTGAGGTTCTTCGCCGCGGCGAGGGCCTCGGCGTCCACCTGCGTGGCGGAGCGGACGAGGATCGCGTCG
>JBKKDK010000385.1:0-15800 GCA_046708245.1 Arthrobacter sp. | reverse complement strand
CGCCGGTCGCCGGTCCGCTCCCGCCCGTCCTCCCGGCCCCCCCGCCCGGTGCACCCGGCAGCCCGGGCAGCGTCCGGCTGGGTTGGCTGGACGTGCCGGAAGAGCAGCGCCTGACCGAGCTCGGCTGGTGTCCGCACCACCACGGCCATCTCGCGCTCGTCGGCGGGGCTGCGGGCGGCGGGGACGCAGCCCTCGCGCTGGCGGTGGACCAGCTCCTGGCCGCGGAGCAGGAATGCCATCTGTACATCCTCGACGCGACAGGTTCACTCAGCCGGACCGCAGCGTCTCCGAGGGCCGGGGCCGTGGCGGGCCTGCACCAGCCCCGCCGGGCGGTCCGGATCCTGGAACGGCTGGCTGCAGAAATGGCCGGCCGGCTAAGCACGCCGGCCGCTGCCGGCACCCCCGGCCTGGTCCTCGCCGTGTGCGGATGGGGTTCCTGGGTCTCGGCCTTCCGCGCGGGGCCGCTGGGCCGGGGCGAGGACCTGGTCCAGGACATTGTCCGCGACGGCGCGAAGGCGGGAATCGCCGTCGTGGTCTCGGGCGAACGGGAACTGGCAAGTGCGAGGTTTTTCGCCGGCATCGCCAACCGCATCTTCTTTCCTGCCGGGTCCACCGAGGAAAGCCGGCTGGGCTGGCCGCGGTTGCCCGCGCGGGACGCGTTTCCCGGCCGGGTGGCCGTATTCGGCCCGTTCGCCGGGGCCACCTCGACGGCGGGCCACACCGGGCAGCTCTATGCAGAGCCGGGCCCCGGGCAGCGGGGCCGTCCGGCGCCGCCGCTCCGGCAGGTGCCGTTCAGAATCGACGCCCTGCCCCGGCGGGTCAGCGTGGCCGACGTGCTGGCCCGGCCGGACTCCCCCGGACCGGCGGCGCCCCGGGGATCGGTCCGGCTCTGCCTCGGCGTGGGCGGGGACGAGCTGAAGCCGGTCCGGCTCACGCTCGCGGCGGGCAGCGTCCTCGCGGTCCTTGGTGGTCCCGGCTCAGGCAAATCCTCGTTGCTGGCGACCCTTCCGGGGCTGAACCCCTTGGCCGCCGGCTGGCTCCGTCCGCCCGCCGGCACGGATCCGGCCGAATTCTGGGCCGGGGCCCTTGCCGCCGCCCGTTCAGGCAGCCTGGAACCGCAGGCGGTGCTGCTGGCTGACGACGTCGATCTCCAGTCCGAGGAGTGCAACAGCCACCTGCTGCGCCTGAACAGCCTCGGTTGGACGGTGATTCTGGCCGCCGGCTTCAGCCCGGCACTGCAGCACCGTGTTCCCCTGGTCCAAGGCGTGCGCCGGCACGGACAGGGCGTGCTGATCTGCCCCGGAAGCCTCCTGGACGGCGACCTTTTCGGGGTCAGGTTTGAGCCGGAGGCAAGCCCGCCGCCCGGGCGGGCTGTGGTGATCTCGGGCGGGCAGGCCGTGGCAGTACAGCTGGCCGCGGATCCTGCCGCCGGCGGCTCGGCGCCGGGTGGTGCGCCGTGACCCGGGCGGGCCTTGGCTACAGGGCCGGAGGCGCGCTTCCGGTCCTGGACGCGAAGGCGATGACCCGCTTGTCGAACAGCAGCACGATCACAGCCGCCGCGGGGACCAGCATGGCCAGTCCCGCCAGTGGATATCCGCCCGTCATGGTAGGAAAGCCAATGGTGAGGACAAAAAGCTGGGCCACGAGGGCCCCTGCCCTCGGCCAGCGGAATCCGCGGAACAAAAAACGGGCTACGGCAAAAAGCCACGCCGAAAAGGCAAGGAGCAGCCCCAGGGTGAATATCGCGCCCCATATGGACAGCACCGGGGCTCCGGTCAGCAGCTGGCTTCCGTACCAGCCGGCAGCAATCAGCAGGGCTGTGGCTTCAAGCGCCACGATTACCGCGATGACGGTGATTCCTGCCGGCCTGACAATACCGGGCCCGTCAGGCCCGCCGGGTCCGGGTCCGGCGGAATCGGCAGGGTTCAAAGGGGGTCTTGACACACTGGCACAGTACCGGACATAGTCGACTAAATGTGAGGGCGCCGCCAGCCAATGTGATGCATCGCTCACCAGCGCATGGCATTTTGAAGCCAATTACCCCTTGTTTACACAGCGTTAACATGACACGCTTAATCCAGATGACCGAGGGGGCCCCAGAGGGCCCCTTTCTTATGAAGCCTTTAGTGAATAATTTCACAAAGGCATTTAACGAATTCCCAGGAATGGAGTTGACTGATCAGCATGGATTGGCGTAACCGCGCAGCGTGCCTTGACAAGGACCCGGAGCTGTTTTTCCCGGTAGGAAACACCGGCCCTGCCCTCCTGCAGATCGAGGAAGCCAAAAGCGTCTGCCGGCGCTGCCCGGTGGTGGACACCTGCCTGCAGTGGGCGCTGGAGTCCGGCCAGGATGCCGGTGTCTGGGGCGGCATGAGCGAAGACGAGCGCCGCGCCCTGAAGCGCCGCGCTGCCCGCGCCCGCCGCGCTTCCTGATTTCCCGTTTTCGGCCAAAACCGAAACAAGGGCCGCAGACCTCCGGGTCTGCGGCCCTTGTTGTTTCAGCCGCGGCTCAGTTCTTGGCCAGGCTCAACACGATCTGCACGGCGGTGCCGCCGCCTTCCCGGGCTTTCCACTGGATGCTTCCGCCCAGCTCACTCGTGACGAGGGTGCGCACGATCTGCAGGCCCAGGCCTTCCACGTAGGGCGTCGCGGGAATGCCCACGCCGTCGTCCGCCACCGTCACGGTCAGCAGTTCGTCGCCGTCCTCGCTTTCGGAACGGTCCGCGGTCAGCGAGACGGTGCCGGTACGTCCTTCCAGCCCGTGCTCGACGGCGTTCGTCACCAGCTCGTTGATCACCAGCGCCAGCGGAGTGGCGAAGTCGCTGGGCAATTCGCCGAACAGCCCGTAGCGCTGCGTCTTCACCTGCTGCGACGGGGAGGCCACTTCCGCCGACAGGCGGAACTGGCGCCCGATCAGCTCGTCGAAGTCGACGCTCTGGGTGAGGCCCTGGGACAGCGTCTCGTGCACGAGGGCAATGGTCGCCACCCGGCGCATGGCCTGTTCGAGCCCCTGTTTGGCCTCGTCGCTGACCATCCGGCGGGACTGCATCCGCAGCAGCGCGGCGACGGTCTGCAGGTTGTTTTTGACCCGGTGGTGGATCTCGCGGATCGTGGCGTCCTTGGTGACGAGCTCCATTTCCCGGCGCCGCAGCTCCGAGACGTCGCGGCACAGGACCAGAGCCCCGAACCGTTGCTGCTCATCGCGCAGCGGAATGGCCCGCAGCGAGAGGCTGACCCCCCGCGATTCGATTTCACTGCGCCACGGCATCCGCCCGGTGACCACCAGCGGCAGCGTTTCATCGACCAGGCGCCGGTCCTTCAGGAGCCCTGCCGTCACCTCGGCCAGGCTCCGGCCCTCCAGCGATTCACCGTCGCCGAGCCGGCGGAAGGCAGAGACACCGTTGGGGCTCGCGTACTGGACAATGCCTTCGGCATCGAGCCGGATCAGGCCGTCCCCCACCCGGGGTGCGCCGCGGCGCGATCCGGTGGGCGAGGCGAAGTCCGGCCACAGCCCCAGGGTGCCCATCCGCAGCAGGTCATAGGCACATTGCCGGTAGGTCAACTCCAGCCGGGACGGCATGCGCGAGCTGGAGAGGTCCATGTGCGTCGTGACGACGGCCAGCGTCACGCCGTTTCGGACCATCGGCACCGCCTCGACCCGCAGGGCCATGTCGCTGCTCCAGTTGGTCTCGTTCGAGCGTTCGATCACCCGGCTCTCCCACGCCTTGTCGACCAGCGGCTTCAGGTCCGACCGGATCCCCTCGCCCACGAAGTCGGCATGGAACACCGTGTGCGTGGTGGAGGGCCGGACATGGGCCAGCGCCACGTAGCCGAACTCGGGATGCGGAAACCACAGCGCCAGGTCGGCGAACGCGAGGTCGGCGACCATTTGCCAGTCGCCGACCAGGAGGTGCAGCCACTCGGCATCCCCGGGGCCGAAATCAGCATGCTCCCTGATAGGGTCCGTAAAGATTGCCACAACACCTCCATTTGCGACGCGGCGGGCAGCAGGGCGCCCTAGCGTCGAACGATTGACCTCAAGAGCCTCAATGCTACCGACAGGGAGGCCATGTCATCCGCCTCGAGGGCGTTGACCTCATCGAACATGCTCTTCGCCCGGTTCAGTTGTTCGGCGTTCTGGCTCTCCCACAGCTCCAGCCGTTCCTCCGCCCGGAGTCCGGCAGGCGTCGTCTCCAGCACGGCGGTGGTCATGTCCGACACCGTCGAGTAGAGGTCATCGCGCAGGGCCGCCCGCGCCAGCGCCTGCCAGCGGTCATTCCTGGGCAGCTTGGTGATGCGTTCCAGCAGTGAATCCGCGTGGAAGCGGTCGAACACCGTGTAGTACACATGCGCGATGCTCTCAACGGGCTCCGGGCTGACGTGCACGATCTTGGCGATGTCCAGCAGCACGAAACTCTCGAACAGTTCGGCCCAGCGGTGGGCCAGGTCTTCCGGCAGTTCCCAGCCGCGCGCCCGTTCCAGCCATGCGGTGACCCTGGCACGGTCGTCGCCCCGCAGATAGTCGAGCAGCCTCGCGCGCATCGGGTCCATCAGCGGCTTGAACTCCGCGACGGTCTCGGCGATCGGCCGCGACGCATTGCTCTGGCTCAGGACCCAGCGCACGGCCCGGTCCAGGAGCCGGCGAATGTCCAGGTGGACCGTGCTCCAGTGTTCGGTCGGGAAGGAAGCCGGCAGCTCGTTGAGCTCCGCGATCATGATGTCCAGCTCGTAGACCTCGCGGAGCGCCACAAACGCCTTGGCGACGGCGGCCTCGGTGGCCGAGGTCTCCTCCATGGCCCGGAACGCGAAGGTGATGCCGCCCATGTTGATCATGTCGTTCGCCACTACGGTTGCAATGATTTCCCGGCGCAGCGGGTGGGTATCCAGTTCGGCGTCGAACCGTTCGCGCAACTGCTTCGGGAAGTACGCCCGCAGCGTCTCGCGGAACCACGGATCCTCTGACAGCGAGCTGTCCCGCAGTGCCGTCGTGAGCTCGATCTTGGCGTAGGCCGCCAGCACCGACAGCTCCGGCGAGGTCAGGCCCTGGCCCTGTTCGAGGCGATCCTGCAGCGTCGCCGTGGTAGGCAGCGCCTCCAGGTCGCGTTTCAGGTCCGCCGACTTCTCGAGCCAGTCCATGAGGCGCTCGTAGCTGGGGCTCCATTCGGAGACCCGCATGCGGTCGTTGAGCAGCAGGATGTTCTGGTCGATGTTGTCCTGGAGCACCAGCCGGGCAACTTCCTCCGTCATCGAGGCCAGGAATTCGGAGCGCTCGGCGGGATCCAGCTTCCCCGCGGCCACCATCCGGTCGACGAAGATCTTGATGTTGACCTCGTGGTCCGAGCAGTCCACACCGGCGGAGTTGTCGATCGCGTCAGTGTTCAGGATGACGCCCTGGAGCGCGGCCTCGATGCGTCCGCGCTGCGTCATGCCCAGGTTGCCGCCTTCACCGACGACCTTGACCCGCAGGTCGCGGCCGTCGACGCGGATGGCGTCGTTGGCTTTGTCGCCGACCTCGGCATTCGTTTCCGTGCTGGCCTTGACGTAGGTGCCGATGCCGCCGTTGTAGAGCAGGTCGGCGGGCGCCAGCAGGATCGCGCGCAGCAGTTCAGGCGGGCTGAGCCGGGTGGTGCCGTCCGGCAGCCCCAGCGCCGCGCGCACCTGGGCCGAGACCGTGATCGACTTGGCCTGGCGGGCAAACACGCCGCCGCCTTCGCTGATGAGCGACTTGTCGTAGTCGTCCCAGGAGGAACGCGGCAGTTCGAAGAGCCGCTGGCGCTCCGTGAAGGACGCGGCCTCGTCCGGGGTCGGATCGAGGAAGATGTGCCGGTGGTCGAAGGCCGCCAGCAGGCGGATGTGCCTGGAGAGGAGCATGCCGTTGCCGAAAACGTCGCCGGACATGTCGCCGACGCCCACCACGGTGAACGGTTCGGACTGGGTGTCCAGGTCCAGCTCGCTGAAGTGGCGTTTGACCGATTCCCAGGCGCCGCGGGCGGTGATGCCCATGGCCTTGTGGTCGTAGCCGACCGAACCGCCGGACGCGAAGGCGTCCCCGAGCCAGAAGCCGTATTCGGCGGCGAGCCCGTTGGCGATGTCGGAGAACGACGCCGTGCCCTTGTCGGCTGCCACCACCAGGTAGGAATCGTCGTCGTCGTGCCGGACGACGTCGGCCGGCGGCACCAGCGTTTCGCCTTCCGGCGTCGTGATCAGGTTGTCCGTGATGTCAAGCAGGCCGCGGATAAAGGTCTTGTAGCAATCGACGCCTTCGGCCATCCAGGCGCTCCGGTCCGCGGCCGGGTCCGGGAGCTGCTTCGCGTAGAAGCCGCCCTTGGCCCCGGTGGGGACGATCACGGCGTTCTTGACGGTCTGTGCCTTGACGAGGCCAAGGATTTCGGTGCGGAAATCCTCGCGGCGGTCCGACCAGCGCAGCCCGCCGCGGGCCACCTTGCCGAAGCGGAGGTGCACGCCCTCAACGCGGGGCGAGTAGACCCAGATCTCGAACATCGGCCGGGGGAAGGGCAGGCCCTCGATGGCGGCAGGGTTTAGTTTGAAGCTGACGTGGGTCTTGTTCTGGTAGTAGTTGGTCCGCAGCGTGGCCTGGATCAGGTTGGCAAAGGTGCGCAGCACACGGTCTGCGTCAAGGGTCGCGACCTGTTCGATGGCAGCATCCAGTCCGGCCCGGACCTCACCCTGCCGGGTGGCGCGTTCGGCTGCGCCCAGGGCGGGGTCGAAGCGGGCCGAGAACAGGGCGGTGAGCCCCCGCGTGACGTCCGGGTTGGCCAGCAGGGTGTCCGACATGAACTCGAACGAGTTGGTGTTGCCCATCTGCCGCATGTACTTCGCGTAGGCCCGCAGGACGATGACCTGACGCCAGTGCATGCCTTCGCGCAGCACCAGCCGGTCGAAGCTGTCCGACTCCACGGCCCCTGACACGGCGGCCCCGAAGGAGTCGCCGAGCAGCTCGCCCGTGCCCAGCGGGTCCACGCCGGCCGGATACTTCAGGCCGAGATCGTAGAGGAAAAAGTCGCGGTGGTCCGACGTCTCGATCTCAAAGGGCCGCTCGTCCAGGACTTCGAGGCCAAGGTTGTGGAAGTACGGCAGGATCTGGCTGAGGCTCTTCGGCTCCAGCATGTAGAGCTTGACCCGGGCATCTTCCTCCAGTGTGGCGCCGGCACCTTCCGGAAGGTATACGTGGACGCCGGGCTCCTCCCGGACTCCCTCCCCCGCCCTCTCGGCGGCAGCCCCGTATTTCTCGAAGCGGGCGATGTCCTCCAGGGCATCTTCCACTTCGTAGTCGACCCGGTAGCTGGCCGGGAAGGCCTCGGCCCAGATGGCAGCAAGTTCCTTGGTGGTCTCCTCCACCTCGGCGGGCGCCGCGGCGGGGGTCCTGCCGCCGTCAGCGCGGGTCCGGAGGACCTCGGAGATGCCTTCGGACCACGACCGTGCCGCCCGGACGAGGCGCTTCTCCAGCTCGTCGCTGCTGATGTTGCTGACATCGGCGCCCTTGGGGAGGCGGATGCGGAAGAAGAGCCGCGCCAGCGCGGATTCGGTCATCCGGGCCTCATAGTCGATGGACACGGCGTTGAAGGTCTCGCGCAGTTCCTCTTCAATGCGCAGGCGCACGTTGGTGGTGTAGCGGTCGCGGGGCAGATAGACCACGGCCGACATGAAACGGCCGTAGATGTCCGGCCGGAGGAATAGCCGGGTCCGGCGTCGTTCCTGGAGCCGCTGGATGCCCGTGGCGATTGCGGCCAGATCGGGGATTTCGATCTGGAACAGCTCATCCCGGGGGTAGGTTTCGAGGATACCCAGCAGGTCTTTGCCGGAGTGCGAATCGGGCGGGAAACCGGCGTCGCGCAGGACCGCGGCCACCTTCTCGCGGACCACCGGAATGTCGCGGACGGATCCGGCGTAGGCGGTGGTGGCGAAGAGACCGATGAAGCGGCGCTCGCCGTTGACGTTGCCGGCCGCGTCGAAGCTCTTGACCCCGATGTAGTCCAGGTATGCCGGGCGGTGCACGGTGGAGCGGGAGTTGGCCTTCGTGATCACCAGCGCGCGCTTTTCCCGCGCCTTCTTCCGGCCGGCCTCGGTGAGGTGCTGGATCTGGTGCGTCGGGTGGGCGGTGCTGGGGCGTAGCAGCCCGAGGCCGCTCTCTTCCCGGGGTTCGAGGACGTCCTCGCCGGATTCGTTTATGAGCTCATATTCGCGGTAGCCGAGGAAGGTGAAGTTGCCGTCGTCGAGCCAGCGGAGCAGGTCCTGCGCCTGGCGCAGTTCGGCGATCTGTGCGGGATTGGCGATTTTGTCCAGGTCCCGGGCGATTGCCTGCGCCTGGTTCCGCATCTTGGGCCAGTCCTCCACAGCGGCGCGGACGTCCCCGAGGACCCGGGAGAGGCCGTCGATGAGTTCCCCGTGCTTGGCCTCGTCGGCGCGGTCGATTTCGACGGCGATCCACGATTCCATGTGGGAGGCGTTGTCGCCCTCAGCGATCAGGTGCGAAAGGTTCGGCATCGCCGCGGTGTCGCCGCTGGAGATGCCCAGGTGGGACGGCACGCGGGCAACCTTGACGAGCTCGCCGGTTTCCCGGTTGCGGGTGACGACAAACAGGGGGTGCATGACCAGATGGATCGGCGACTTCTGCCGGACCAGTTCCGCGTTGACGGAGTCCACGAGGAAGGGCATGTCGTCGGTGACGATGTAGACGACGCTGCAGTCCGGTTCGTCGACGACGGAGATGTTGGCATTGCCGGGGACCCGGGTCGCTGCCAGCTGGCGGTGTGTCCCGGCCCGGGCGGTCAGCACCTCGCGGGCGTAGCCTCGGGCGTCCTCGTCGGCAAGGTGCTCGTAATAGTCCCCGAGATACCCTTCCCCGGCACCCATCGAAACGGTTTGATCCTCCACGCTGGACCCAGACGACATCGACAAACGCCTCCATCAAAAAGTTCATGGCCGCATCATCGCGACCCTTATGCCGAGCCTAACTCTTTGCCCGCGGCTTTGCTGTGGAAGAAAATACAGAGGATTTGCGGTTTCGCTGGACAGGTGCACAAACGAGATTCGCGATGGCCTTTCGCAGCTGCGAGTCCGGCGCCGATTCCAGCAGCAGGGACCCGCCCAGCAGCGCCGCATCAGCGGCCGCGGCGTCGGCCGGAAGGAAGGCAGAGACCGCGGCGGCCGGTCCGTACCGGTCCCAGGCCTCCCGCAGCTGCCGCTCCGGGGAACGTCCTACGGCGGCGGCCCGGACCTTGTTGAGCACTACCCGGGGCGACGCGCCGGGGACGGCGACTTCCAGCTGTGCCAGGCCGCGGACCAGGCGCGGCACCCCGATCGAGTCCGCCGCTCCAATCGCGAAGACCGTGTCTGCCGCCTGAAGGCACCGCAGGGTCGCGGCGTTCCGGCGCGGGGCCACGCTGTCGAAGCTCAGCTCCTCATCGGCTTCGAGGCAGAAGCCGGTGTCAATGATCGTCACGTCGGCCAGCCCCCGCGCCCGGTCCAGCACCAGGGCGAGCGCTGCGGCGCGGAGTTCTGTCCAGCGGTCTGCCCGGGTGATCCCGGTGAGCACCCGGAATGCCCCGGACTTGATGGCCACCGGGGTGGCGACCCGCAGCAGCGCGTCCTCGTCGAGCAGGCCCTGGTCCGCCAGCCGGCAGGCCTGCGCCAGCCCGGCCGCTTCGTCGAGCAGTCCGAGCATGGCCGCCATGCTCGCCCCGTAGCTGTCCGCATCAACCAGCAGCACGGACCTGCCCTCGGCGGCGAGCTCCCCGGCCATGTTCGCGGCGACGAAAGTCCGGCCGGGCGCGCCGGCGGGTCCCCAGACGGCCAGGATCTGGCCGGCTCCCGCACGTTGCGCCGTCCGATGCGCACCGCCGTCGGCCGCGACAGGCGCGGTTCCGGCGCCGGCAAGGGTTACGGGAAGGGCCTCCCCCGGCGACGGGCCGGTCCCCGCGCCGCCCAGCTGTGCCACCGCGACGGTGATGCGGCCGGCCAGGGTGGCGGCATCGACGCCCGGCAACTCGGTGCAGACCCCGATCCCGCGGAGCCGGTGCATTTCCTCCGGGCTGCCCGTGAGCGCCAGGACGGCCACCCCGACCGCGGCCAGCCGGTCCACCAGGGATGCCGTCAGCTCCTCGCTGCCCTCGGCGACGATGGCCGCCCTGGCCAGTCCGCTCTGGCAGGCGGCCAGCAGCTCCGCAAGCTCACCGCACCGGCGGACCACCGACACTGGTCCGTGGAGGCGCTCCAGACCGTCGACTACATCCTGGCTTGAGTGCCCGACGGTCACCACCGGAATGCTCATCGGGAGGTACCGCCCGGGTTCCAGACCACCGATATCTTGGCCTTGTTGGCCTGCGCCCCGAGCAGCCCGGGCATCTGGCTGTCCGTCACCAGGACCATCACCACCGTGGACCGGGCGGACCCCAGGGCGGTGCTGCCGGGAGTGATCTGGGCGATTTCGGCACCCGGGAGCAGGAGTGCGGGCTGGCTGAACCCGTTGCGGGCGTCCGGCAGCGCCACCCAGACGTCCACCCGGGAGCCGGCCACCGCCTGGGCGGGCAGGGCCTCGTCCACAGTGACGGCGACCGGCTTGCGGTCCAGGAGGTCGAGCTGGCCTGTGCTGTCCCGCGGCACCAGCTGGTCCTTGCCGATCCGCTGAACGGCAACAAGCCCTTCCGCGAGGCCAGCCTCCGGGGTCAGGTAGTGCTGCTCCACGTCGCCGAGGCGGACCCTGACCCGGTTCAGCTTGTCCGCGGTCACTTTCTCGCCGACGGTGATCGGCTCCCGCGCCGCAAAGGCCTCCGTGGTCCGGTCAGCGGCGCCGACGAGCGAGATGACGCCGGCCATCGACGCGAGCACGAGCAGGATGCCGACGAGGAGCCGGGGGTCCTTCCATGAGGGCTTTCTCAACCGCGCACCGCCGGCCACCGTGCTCACGCCCATGCGCCCAGGCCCCCTGTCGTTGCGGTCCGGCTGTGGTGCCGGGAACCTCATTGTGTCCGCTGGCAGGGCATCGGCGGAAGATGCAGGGCCAAACAAGTGCAAAGTGTGGATAACGGCACCAGCTGGACCCATCGGTGGCAAAATAGAACCATGCCCCGATTCCTGACCCTCGCAGACGTTGCCGAGCAGCTTCAGATCAATGCTCCGGCCGCATACGCGCTGGTGCGCAGCGGCGAACTGAAGGCCATCCAGGTGGGCGGCCGCGGCCAGTGGCGTGTGGAGGAAAAGATGCTCGAGCAGTACATCGAGGAGCGGTATGCCGAGGCGAGCCGCATGATCGCCGAGGCCAAGGCCAAGAATTCCTAGGCCCGGAGTGGCCGCGGTTATGGCGCGGCAGTCCGGGCCGACCTGAGGGCCGTCAAGGCGGTAAAGGGAATGGTCGCCATCCCGCGGGCGTTTGCCATGCCGCGGTCCTGTCCCTCCTCGGTCAAGGCAAGGTCAAGGTAGTCGCGTCCCACCCTGTCGATCACGCCATTCAGTGCGGCGTCCCCTGCAGCGCCGTGCGACGTCAGGACAGCCAGGCGCGTCCGGTCTGTGGCAAGTCCGCGCAGTGCGCTCGCCAGGCCGAGCCGCTGGCGCACCCTGGAGGGTTCGGAAACTGCCAGCCGGGAGAGCCCCGTGTACCGGACCGCTGCGGCGTAGGGGATCAGGACCTGGTGCCGCGCCTCGTTGAGGACCAGCGACTCGCTGCCGGCATGGCTGAGTGTGCCCTCGAACGCCGTCCCGGAGGCAAGGTGCACCCCGACACGCAGGCCAAGTGACCCGCGGAGCCTGTCCGCGAGTTCCACGGCTGCAGCCTCCAGCCGCGCCCGCTCCGCGATTTCCGCGTCCAGGTCCAGCCGCCCGCTGGCGGCCAGCTGCCCTTCAAGGTCTGTAAACAGCGCATCCCAACGCATGGCGCCAGCGTAGGCGAGCCCCCAGCCGGGGTCAATCCACACGACCGAATCCGGGTCTGGACAAATGAGCAATTACGGGTTCACACTCTTTAAATCGCATCAAACTATATCAAACAGCATCAAACTCGATTCGGTGGAGATGGAGGTGAACGGCTATGGACAGTGCACGGACTGCGTCGCGGCGGGCGGTGCACCGGCGGCTTCCGCCGGCAGATGCCGCCATGGCCTGTGTGATCCTGCTGTTGGGCTGCGTCCTCGCCGGGACGGGGCAGAGCCTCGTGCAGCGCTGGCGTGCGGGAGCTGCACGGCAGCAGTCACTGGGGTTCGAGGACCAGCTGGGCATTATCGCCAACACCACGGGACTGATCGTGATCGTGTGGTGGGCCATGTCGCTCGCCGTGGCGGTTGCCGCGGCGCTGCTGGCGCGCAGCGGACGCACCCGGGCGGCGGCGGCTACCGGCAGGTTCAGCCCAGGCTTCATGCGGCGCCTGGCCCTGGCGGGCGTCGGCATCCAATTGCTCGCAGCTCCCGTGGCCACGGCCGGCACGCCGTCGCCCGGCCCCGACCCGGGTTCGTTGCCCAGCCCGGCAGTCTCCGCGCCCTGGTCCCCCACGGCCGCGGACGCCCCTTCCCCCGGTCCCCCGGTTCGTCCCGGCAGTGCTTTGGGACCGGACCTTTGCCCGCTGTGGACTCCGAGTGCCCCGGCCGTTGAGCCAGGCCCGCTGGCGGCGCAACAGCTCCGGGCCCAGGGGCCAGCGGGTGGAAGCGGCGAGGTGACCGTACGTGCCGGGGATTCACTATGGAGCCTGGCAGCCGGCCGGCTGGGGCCCTATGCGACCGACGTCGAGATCGCTGCCGAATGGCCCCGCCTGTACGAGGCCAACCGCGCAGTCATCGGCGGCAGCCCGCATCTCCTGCGCCCCGGCCAGGTTCTCCGGCTTCCCTCCGGCGGGTAGCGGCCGCGCCACCCGGACCACTCCTGACCAGCCACCAGCCACCAGCAAAGGAACGACCATGAGCTCACCCGGCGGGATCCGCGCCTTGGCGCAATCCCCGACATCACCCCGCATGCCCCTGCGGTTGGTCCGCGGCGGCGGGGCCGCGACACCGGACGGCCACCGGCCGTCCGCGCCCCCGACGCCGCGCGGCAGTGCACCGCTAGTGCCGGTGGACGAGCGCCGCGAAATCTGCGCAATCTGCCGCAGCACGGTCCAGGCCGCTGTCGAGGTTCTGGCCGGCACGCGGCCGGTCCAGCAGCTCGCCCGGCGGCTCGACGCACGCTGCCTGGCATCCCTGCAGCACCGTGCGGCGCTGACACGGCGGGTGGCGTCGGGTAGCTCGCCCACGGCCGGACGGCTGCACCGGAATCCGACGGTGCGCTCGGTCCGCGCCTGCAGGATCTCCGAGGACGTCTATGAGGCCAGCGCCGTGGTGGTCGATGAGCTGCGGGTCCGGGCCGTGGCGCTCCGGCTCGAACGCAGCAAGCTGGCCTGGCGGGTCACTGCGCTGGAAATTGGCTGACCCGGCGGCCGGGGCGGGAAGGCCACAGGCCCGGGGGGACGGAACGACCGGAAGGAGGGGAAAGGCGAGAGGACCGGAACAACTGTTCCGGTCCTCTTGCCTTGTGGCGGCGCTTCTGGCTAGCGGCGCTTCTTCTTGCTCGCCCTGCGCGGGGTGTCCTGCGCTGCGGCCTTGGCCGGGTTGCCGGAGCGGCCCGACGACTTGGCTTCGACCCGGGTCTGGGCCGCGCCGTCTTCGCCGGGAGCGGTGTACTGCAGCTGGGCCGGCTTCTCCGGGGCTTCGAGTCCGGCAGCGTGGATCTGCGGCTCGTGGTGCTCCGTGCGCTGGCCCGCGGCGTCCGCCACGACGACGTCCTCGGCCGGAGTCACCTCGACCTCGAGGTTGAACAGGAAACCGACGCTCTCCTCGCGGATGGCCTCCATCATGGCCTGGAACATGATGAAGCCCTCGCGCTGGTACTCCACCAGCGGATCACGCTGGGCCATTGCCCGGAGTCCGATGCCTTCCTTCAGGTAGTCCATCTCGTAGAGGTGTTCCTGCCATTTGCGTCCGATCACGGACAGCACCACGCGGCGCTCCAGCTCGCGCATGCTCTCGGAGCCGATTGCTTCTTCGCGGGCCTGGTAGACCAGGCGGGCGTCGGAGAGGATCTCTTCCCGGAGGAAGTCCACCGTGATGCGCGACTTGCCGCCTGCTTCGTCGATGAGGTCACGCGGGGTGACGCTGACCGGGTACAGGGTCTTGAGGTTGGCCCAGAGCAGGTTGAAATCCCAGTCGTCACCTGTGCCCTCGGCGGTCGCTTCGGCGATGGCGGCGTTGATTGTGTCCTCCAGGAAGAACTGGACCTTCTCGTGCAGGTCGTCGCCTTCCAGGATGCGCCGGCGGTCGCCGTAGATGGCTTCGCGCTGGCGGTTCAGGACGTCGTCGTACTTCAGGACGTTCTTGCGCTGTTCGGCGTTGCGGCCCTCCACCTGGCCCTGGGCCGAGGCGATGGCCCGGGAAACCAGCTTGGATTCCAGCGCGACGTCGTCCGGCACGGAGCTGTTCATGAGCCGTTCTGCGGCGCCGGAGTTGAACAGGCGCATCAGGTCATCGGTCAGGGACAGGTAGAACCGGGATTCGCCGGGGTCGCCCTGGCGGCCGGAGCGGCCGCGGAGCTGGTTGTCGATACGGCGGGACTCGTGCCGTTCCGTGCCGAGGACATACAGTCCGCCGAGGTTGAGGACTTCCTCGTGTTCGTCCTTCACGGCCTGCTTGGCGGCCTCGAACGCGTCGGGCCAGGCGGCCTCGTATTCCTCGGAGTTTTCTTCCGGGTCCAGTCCGCGCTTTGCCAGTTCCGCAACGGCCGTGAACTCGGCGTTGCCGCCGAGCATGATGTCGGTACCGCGGCCGGCCATGTTGGTGGCGACGGTAACTGCACCCTTGCGGCCGGCCTGGGCCACGATGGCGGCTTCACGGGCGTGGTTCTTGGCGTTCAGGACCTCGTGCCGGACGCCTTCCTTGGCCAGCAGCCTGGACAGGTACTCACTCTTCTCGACGCTTGTGGTGCCCACGAGGACCGGCTGGCCCTTTTCGTGCCGTTCGGCGATGTCCTTGACCACGGCGTCGAACTTGACGGCCTCGTTCTTGTACACGAGGTCGGCCTGGTCGGCCCGCTGCATGTCACGGTTGGTGGGGATCGCGACAACCCCGAGCTTGTAGGTGCCCATGAACTCGGCGGCCTCGGTCTCGGCCGTGCCGGTCATGCCCGCGAGCTTGCCGTACATGCGGAAGTAGTTCTGCAAGGTCACGGTGGCGAGCGTCTGGTTCTCGGCCTTGATCTCGACACCTTCTTTGGCTTCGATGGCCTGGTGCATGCCTTCGTTGTACCGGCGGCCGGCAAGGATGCGGCCGGTGTGCTCGTCAACGATCAGCACCTCGCCGTCGAGGATGACGTAGTCCTTGTCCCGTTTGAAGAGTTCCTTGGCCTTGATGGCGTTGTTCAGGAAGCCGATGAGCGGCGTGTTGGCCGATTCGTACAGGTTGTGGATGCCGAGGTAGTCCTCCACCTTTTCGATGCCGGACTCGAGGACGCCGACCGTGCGCTTCTTCTCGTCGACCTCGTAGTCGGTCTCGGGCTTGAGGCGCAGCACCACCTTGGCAAACTCGCTGTACCAGCGGTTGGTGTCGCCCTGCGCGGGTCCGGAGATGATGAGCGGCGTGCGGGCCTCATCGATGAGGATCGAGTCAACTTCATCGACGATGGCGAAGTGGTGGCCGCGCTGGACGAGCTCGCCGGCGTCCCACGCCATGTTGTCGCGCAGGTAGTCGAAGCCGAACTCGTTGTTGGTGCCGTAGGTGACGTCCGCCTCGTACTGTGTGCGGCGCTCGTCCGGCCGCTGACCACTGAGG